>JBDHTJ010000034.1:0-34661 GCA_039808585.1 Hyphomicrobiaceae bacterium
GGGAGGAGGATCGCAATAAGCTCTGGCGGGCCCGCCACAACGCCTATTGGGCGATCAAGAGCCTCTATCCCGGCAAGGATTACCTCGCCACCGACGTCTGCGTGCCGATCTCGCGGCTGGCTGAGTGCGTGGCGGAGACGCAAGCCGATATCGATCGTATCGGCCTCATCGCGCCCATCGTGGGGCACGTGGGAGACGGCAACTTCCACTCGCAGCCGGTGTTCGATCGCTCGAACCCCGACGAGGTGGCGAAGGTCCAGGGCTACATGCAGCGCCTGTCCGAGCGCGCCATTCGCATGGAAGGCACGTGCACCGGCGAGCACGGGGTGGGCCAGGGCAAGATGAAGTACTTGAAGGCCGAACTTGGCGACGGTCTTGCCGTCATGCGCACGATCAAGAAGGCGCTTGATCCGCTAGACATCTTCAACCCGGGCAAGATCATTCCGGCGGTGTAAGCTGCCAACAATTAGAAATGCCCACTCGACCAGTTGGATCCCCTGGTCGAGCAGGTATTGAAAGCTGTACGGGTTGGTCGTGCTTTGGCCTTAGCCACACGCCCTTGCGCTCGTGCCGAGAGGGCTGGCGCAGGGCGGGCTCGCCTCTTTCAACGGCGGACGATCTTCAGGCCACAGCCAAGACTTCTTTCAAAATGCGAACAACCGAAACGATTTGTCCCTCCGTCAGACCCAGTCCACTAGGAAGGTAAAAACCTCTGCGCGCAAGCCGAGAGGCGACCGGGTGTCGGTCGTGTTCAAAAAGACCCATGCGGCGCAGCACCGGTTGCTCGTGCATTGGCCAGAAAAATGGCCGGGTCCCCACGCCTTTCTCTGCCAGGGCCTTCATCACAGCCTTTGCATCCTGTGCTCGCTGATCACCAAGCACGAGCCCATAGACCCAGTAGTCATTGCTGGCAGAGCTGGATGAAGACGGGGGAAGTTGAACACCCGGGATGTCTTTGCAAAGTTCTGTGTAGAGCAGTCCCATTCGCCTTTTACGGGCAATGAATTCGTCGAGCCGCTCGAGTTGGGCTAGTCCGATCGCAGCTTGCAGGTTGGTCATGCGCAGGTTCCAGCCCAGACGCTCGTGAACGAAACGCTGGTGATTCTGGAAACACAGGTTGCGCAGTCCACGGCACCTTTCAGCGAGATCATCATCATCTGTGACGATCATTCCTCCCTCGCCCGTGGTGACGTGCTTGTTGGGATAGAAGCTGAAGGTGCTGAGATCGCCAAAACTGCCACAGGGCTTGCCGCGGTACGTTTGCCCGTGCGCTTCAGCCGCGTCCTCGATCACCCTGAGATTGTACCTGCGGGCCAGATACAGCACTGGGTCCATGTCGACAGGCAGTCCGTAGGTGTGCACCACCATGATCGCCTTCGTTTGCGGAGTGATGCGGGATTCGATCTGGCCGACGTCCATGTTCCAGGTCACCGGATCCGAATCGACCAGAACCGGCCGCGCTCCGGAGCGCACGATCTGAGCAATGCACGATATGATCGTGAACGTCGGCAGTATCACCTCGTCGCCCGGGCCGATGCCGAGCGCCTCCACGGAGGCATCGATGGCCGCCGTCCCATTGCTGACGGCGATACCGTGTCGCCGCCCGACGCGAGCCGCGAACTTTTCCTCGAAATCGCGAACAAACGGCCCCTCGGACGAGATCCAGCCGGTATCGATGCACTGTTCGAGATAGGCTTTCTCGTTGCCGTCAAGGAGCGGCACGTTCACAGGGATGAAGGCGTCGCTGCTCATTTCTTCCTCATGACGAGGCAGACACCCCAGGTAGTCTCGCCAGGATCTGCCCCTGATATCAGCTCTTCTGCCGTAACGCGCTCGAAGCCGCTGCGGTCCGCCAGCAAGTCTAGCTCGGGCAATGAGAAGTGCCGCATCGGGTGCACCTCGCTGAATTCCTTCACGGCTCCGCTGCGCTTGTCCTTTACGACTATCGTGTAGTGAACATCGACACGGTTTTCATTCCCGAACATGCACGGCTCGGCGATGCGAATGACTTCAACCTCGTCACTGGAGAGGCGCTTCACGCGGGTCGCGGGGCGCTGCGCGAGCACAGCGGGGGTGTACCAGACATCGAATATAAACAGGCCACCACGGCGAAGATGCTCCGACGCCCTGTCGAACGCCGCGCCAACGGACGCATTGGACGTCTGGTAGCTGATGACGTGAAACAGTGACAGCACGGCGTCGAACGTCCGCCCAAGGTGCACCTCGCGCAGATCGCCCAGGATGCAGCTGAATCCGCTCCCCTGTTTCGCCTGTGCAAACATTTCGGCGCTGCGCTCCACGCCGGTCACCGTGAAGCCACGACTTACAAGTAGCCGTGCATGCTTTCCCGTACCCGATCCGAATTCGAGCAGATCCTTCCCACCTCCATGCGTCTTTATGAGTCGCTGGACGTAGTCGGCCTCTGCAACGTAGTCCTTCTCCCGATAGAGAAGATCATAGTAGCAGGCACTCGCTTCGAATACTTCAGTCATGATCAGCGATACTTGAGCTTCGGAGGCAACTTGGCGTCGAAGCGGGTTTTGTCCGAATCACCGGCATATGGCCCCTGCTTGACCTCGATCATTTCCGAGGGCTCAAGCATTACGAATCCATGTCCACCTCGCACCAGCAATATGACGTCGCCTTCCTCGAGTATGCTGCTTTCGAGATATTCCTGCTCTTCAGAGTAGAAATCCACGCGGACGCGGCCGCTGCGAATGAAGAGGACTTCCTTGGTGAATTCAACTTGTCGTGCGACTGGATTGTGTACGTGCGGCGCGATTTCGTACCCGGCAGGACGGTTCATGTAGCCGAGCTGCTGCGAGTAGTTGTTTGGCGTGAAGAACTCGATGCCTTCTTTGCTGAAGGAGCGTCGCAGGATCAGCGCCAGATCGATGTCCGAATGCCTTATTCTTTCGATACCCTCTTGTGGCACCGAGTTCAGCAGATGCTTTCTGCGGATTTGTTCATTCATGGAATACCTTTCCAAGGGCTGGCCGCATTGTACTTCTTCTTGCCCGACGCCACTCGGCGAGCAGTCTTCGGCAAATGCCTTCAGGGGTCGAGCCGTTCGGGCTCGCTGTTGACTGACGCAAGAACAATAAGGGCTTTTCCGGCTGACGCGACCGAATTGGGCCGGTCATGCACGGCCAAAATTCGAACAAGCAAGGCTGCGTGAAGTGAGCACAGTGATCGCATGCACCTTCAGTCGCCTGTGGAAAGTGCTGGCGTTCAAGCGCGAGCATCGCTTCAGGATATCACAAACCCTGATGATTTTCGGCCTGAAGGGCGTCATACACCGCGCGCCATTCGGTCATCTCTTGTGGCGTAGGGCTCGCATACCGGCGCGCGAGCACGATGTCCTGGCGGCGGGCGTATAGGATCGGGAGGACGGCTGCTGTTCTCCAAACTTGAGTGACGAGCCCCTTGTGGGCCAGCCGCCACGCACGGTTCTCCTGCGCGTATCGCCAGAGGGCACGGCCGTAGGTCATGCGGCCATGCAGGACATGGCGCGGGAGAATGCGCTCCTGGCGGTAACCCAGCAGCACTTCGTCGAGGTTGGCGAAGACGGCGTCGTGATGGGCCCGCAAGAGCAGCTCCTGGTCTTGCGCGCGCAGCGCTGCCTCGTTGTAGGGAAAGCGCTGGAAGAACCTCGTGCGGCCAAGCCACGTGGGATGCGGCAGGTCGAATCCGCGCTCTGGATGACGGCGAATTTCGTGGTGCTGGCTTGCCAGTCGCATCACGCCGATGGGCTCGCCGCTGCGACCGAACGCCATGAGGTTCGATCCGACGAGATCGACCTTGGGACGCGCAGCCAGGTATCCGACTTGTCGCTCGAGCCTTTTGGGATAGGCGATATCGTCTGCATCCATGCGAGCGATGAAGTCGCCGCGCGCTGCGGCGATTGCCTCGTTGAGGCGTGCGGCCAGGCCCCTGCGCTGGTCATGGGCCAAGAGACGGATGCGCGGATCGGCGTGACCGGCAATGACGGCGCGCGTTCTGTCGGTCGAGCCATCGTCGACGACGATCAACTCCCAGTCGCGGAATGTCTGGCGCTCGATGGATCTCAGCGCGAGGCCGATGGTCGCCTGTGCGTTGAGGGCCGACATGACCACGCTGACGGAAGGCATTTCGGCCACCCGCTAGCTTTGCGCGTAGAAGAGACGGCCCGCTAGGCCGCGCGCGGAATACACGCGGGCGCCGCGCATGCGCCAGGATGTCTCGAAAAGCGCGCGGCGTAAGGCGCGCGGTGCTCTGGGGCCGAAGAGGCGCGTGCTGCCGTTGACGACGACCGCCTGAAGCCCTTGCGCGACGACGCCGAGCCTGTGTCTGCGGACGTCGCGCGCAATGAGCGTTGGCTCGACCGCGAAGCCCCGGATCTGGCGCTGTTGGGCGCGCGCAAGCGCTGCCGCGATCAAAGGAGGGAAGCGCGACTCGTAGGTATGCTCGCGCGCCACGCGTGCATGGCCCGCCGTGGCAACGGTATCGCGCGCCTGTGGATCGGCAAGGTAGCGCCGGATCTTGCTCTCCAACTCCGCGGCATCAGCGAAGGTGTCCACGTCACGGCCGGGGACAAGGTAGGTTTCAAGTCCCGGCGCCATCTCGGTGAGCAGAAAGCCGCCGGCGCCAGGAACTTCGAAGGTGCGCGCCTTGATCTGCCGGCTGCGCGACACGCCTGCGGCATTCAACTGGAGGCCGGAGTCGCCGAAGTTGAGCGAGATGCGCGATGAGCGGATGATCTTGCCGACTTCGTCTGCGCTGATAGCGCCGCCTTCCCAACCATGTCCGAAGCAGCGGACGGAAATGCCGCGCTCCCTAAGGGCTGCAATCCACTGGCGGCGGTTGCCATAGGCGCTGCCGACGAAGGTCACATCGAAGGCGCATTCGGCGCTCGGCAATGGTGGGGCAAGAAGCGCTGCGCTTGCAGCCCACTGCGTGGGCATGACGTTATCGAGGCCATTGCTGCGTGCTCGAGCGAACGCGTTCGCATCGGTGGTGGCGTGGACGTCGACGTGGTGCGCGATATAGCGAGAGAATTGCGCGAACTTCCAGGAGTCGTCCGTGCCCCAGTGAAGGATCGCGGCTGGCGAGTGGCGGCGTATCGCGTCGAGTGTCTCGGTCCAGATCTCGTAGTGCATCAGGACGGCGAAGATCACATCGGGCTCGAACTCTGCCACGGTGCGCAGCAGGCTCTCGTTCAGGTCTGCGAAGTCGCGATAGGCTGCGCGATCGAAGCTGTCGAAGAGACGGATGTCGCTGGAGAGGTGCGCGAGGGCCGGATAGAAGTTGGTGAATTCGTAGGCCGCGCCTCTCTTCGGATCGCCATAGGCATTGCGGCCGAAAACGCACAGGATCTTCACGTTTGCGATCTCAGATCGGCGCGCGCGTGGCGGTGACGTGATAGCCGACGGTGAAGCGGCATTCCTTGTCGAACCGGTCGAGCCAGCTGCAAGTGAGCGGCACTGCAAGGCCAAGCACCGGTGCAAGCAGCAGCCACAGGGGCGCCCACGCCACGGAGGTCGTTGCCGGAAGCATCGGGCCGAAGGGTCGTGTTTCGCGCACGAAGCGGACGCTCTCCTGCGCGAAGTGGCGGTAGGACCCGCCGTTGGGCACAACGGCGATGGTTTCGAAGCCTGCTTTTTCCAGGAAAGCGCGATACCAGTAAGGCGTGAAGCCGCCGTAGTAATGAAACGGCTCCTGGTGA
This sequence comes from Hyphomicrobiaceae bacterium, assembly GCA_039808585.1. Classification (GTDB taxonomy): domain Bacteria; phylum Pseudomonadota; class Alphaproteobacteria; order Rhizobiales; family Hyphomicrobiaceae; genus AWTP1-13. The sequence continues at coordinate 5,705 of JBDHTJ010000034.1, forward strand.
ATGCCAGATCCGAGGGGAGCCGTGACTAGCAGCCGTCCGCCGGGCTTCAGAATGCGTGCAAGCTCGTACAGGACACGTATCGGCTCGGGATGATGCTCGATGACCTCGGTGCAGAGCACAGCGTCAAATGTGGCATCTTCCACGGGAATGCCGGTGATGTCGCAGACGTAGTCCATCGGCGCATAGGCGGCGTGGCGCAGTTGATGGTTCTCCAGCTGCTTGAAATCCTGCGTTTCGTAGCGGCAATGGGCAAAAAGGGGTCGATAGGGTGCCGAGCCTGCGCCGGCATCCAATACGCGGGCGCCCTTCGGCAGCAAAGCCGCCTGCTGTGCTACCCAGCGGTCGCGATTGCGCAGGTTGAAGGCGAAGAGGTCGCTCTGCTTGAGGGGGGCTAGCAGGCTCACTGCGCTGTGGCCTCTCGATTTGCACGTGGCAATTGCGGTCTCAGGAAACGCAGCGTCGGCCGCTCGATCAGATAGTAGCTCACAAGACCAAAGACGTTTGCGGCGATCAGGCAGATGGCGATGAAGACAGCCTCCGCCGCGAACCCGCTCAAGGGAACCATGGCGTAGAGCCGGCCCATCACGGAAAGCAGAAACACATGCGAGAGGTAAGTGGAGTAGGACGCATCACCCAGCTTTACCAGCCAAGAGGGAAAGGCCTGCATCTTCTGCTTTTCCGTCTCGTGCGAAACCGCAGCGTAGAGTAGCAAGGCGAATGCTGCCCCAAGCGAGACAGCGGTTGCAAAAGACATATCGTTCGCAGGGCGCTGCAGATAGAAGAGAAAGGCGCACACGACAGATAGTGCCCCTGCCGGCAGCAGCCAGGCAAAGCTGCGCGCGCGCCCCTGCACGACAATGTACCCGATAGCGACGCCAAGCAGGAATTCCAATATCAGCGGACTGGTTGCGAGCGTCATCAAGGGCCACTGCGCTTCATATCCGGATGCAGCGACGACGCACAGGAATACTGCCCATGCGATCAAGAACGGTACCATCGGCAAGGCGAGTGCGAGCAGCAGCGTCCATATCAAATAGAAGTACATCTCGAAAATGAGCGACCATCCGACGCTGAGTATCGGTGCCTGTGTATCCGGCCATAGCGCGTAGGATTTCAGGATTGCGGAAAACGAAAGGTTCACGCTCGAGATGTGGGCGGGAAGCAGGAGTGCCGCGACAACCATGAGGGATGTGTAGAGCCAATAGATCGGGTAGATGCGCGTGGTGCGAGACAAAAGGAATTGTGCTGGGCTCGCTCCACGGCTTGCGAACACCATGACGCATCCGGAGATGACGAAGAAAAGATGCACGCCTGCCGGGCCCGCAGCGCCTATCCATTCGGGCAGCAGTACGAAGCCCTTGCCGTATTTTTCCTCTATGCCGCGGATATGCGAAAGCACCACCGCATTTGCTGCGAGAGCACGATAGACCTGGATGCTTTCGAGCTTCATGAGGGGAGGCTTAGTAGCTGGCGCAAACCAAGTTAGCGATGTGCGTACCGTGCAGGTCGTGCCTGCGCCACACCGCTGGGGCTATTCTTGCTCTGGCGCTGGCGAGAAATCTGAAAAGCGCCTTCTTTCCCAACTGCACGGTGCGCGCCTCGGCAACGTTCGCCAATTCCTCGTCGCGTCGCCGCTGACGTTCAATCTGGTAGGGCTTCATGCCCGCAATGGATTTCTGCTCCGGGTGCTGGCGGAATGCTCCGAAAGCAAAGGGAACGTAGGCAGATCTGCCCGCTCCTGACATGCGCAGGAACAGGTCGTAGTCGGCGGCGTATCTCAACTGCGCGTCGATACCTCCTATCCGCTGATAGACGTCGCGGCGCCAGAAGCACGCTTCTTGCAGCGGCGTCCAGCCGCCGTAGAGGACCGCGTGGCGGAGATTGGGGACCCAGCCCTTGCTGAAGCCCAGCACATGGCCTTCGGTATCGATGTAGAAGTCGTCTCCGAAAATAAGACCGATGCCCTCATCCCGCAGCTCGGCGCGCGCCAGATCGAGTGCGCCATGGAGATAGAGATCGCCCGAGTTCAGCCAGCACAGGATGTCGCCCGTTGCGCGTGCGAAGCCCTTGCCGATGGCCTCCGCGTAGGAGCTGTCCTTTTCGCTCACCCAGCCGGTGAGGCGGCTCTCATAGCGCCTGATGATCTCGACGCTGTTGTCTTTCGAGGCCCCGTCGATGACGAAGTATTCGTCCTGTGGCCCGAGGTTGGCGAGCACGGACTGGATCGTCTCTTCCAGGAAGTGGCCCATGTTCAGGTTGGGTGTGACGACGGAGATGCGCAGGCTGCTCATCGGCCTGTACTCATCGCGGGTGTCGGGCGCCAATAGCAAGCTTATCGGCTGTGGCGCGAACCAGTGTCGCGACGGCATGCCGGACGAGATAGGCGCGAGAGGGCTTGCGAGCCTGGAAGAAATCGACGAGAGCGGTTCGTGCGGCTACGCTCTCGCATAATGCAATTTCCGTTACTCGTACGGGCTCCGTTGCAATCCCCACGTCATAGGCGTCGCTCGGGCCGCAATGCGTTCCACTTCCATCATGGCCTATGTTTTGCACAAGGCTGCGTCCGGGATAGAGGACCAGAAGTTTGTTGAGATAGATGCTGGCGTACCACCGCACGGCCCAGGAATTGTTGCGCCCTGCAATTTGATTCTTGAGCATGCCGAAGAAATCGTATTGGCCGTCGTAGTTAAAGTGACGGACAAGATCCTGTGCCGTCAACTGATCGCGGAGTCTGATCCCGTTGGGGTCGAAGCATTTCCAGGCGCGATGCCAAGTTGCCCACCCCCAACTGCTCGTGGACCGAAGAAAGAATGTCTCTGGCAAGTTCGCAGACACCCCGAACATGTATCCGGATATGGCGCCGACTGAGTCAACGTCGGCATAACGGCTCAAGGCGTCGTTCATGAAATCGAGGAAGAACGGAGAGACGACGAGATCGTCTTCCACCACGATCACCTTCCCGAATCGCGCCGTCAGGTCCGTGACGCCCGAGATGATTGATCCTGCAAGGCCCAGATTACTGGTCTGCTCGATGATCGAAACACTTCTGAAGCCTTCGATCGTGCGAACATAGTCCCGCACGCGCGCAACGGCCGGGGCATCTGCGTTGCTCTTCGGGGCATCCGAAAACAGATAGAGGTCGCTGTCGCGCGCAAGCCTGTTCCGCAGCAGCGATCGGATCGTATGCTGTAGGTGTTCGGCCCTGTTGTAGGCAAAGACAGCTATGGGAGCGAGTGCGTCGGGCATGGATTGCGCGTCTGTCGAGGATTCTGCCTTCGTCACGGCCAGCATCGGCGTAATGGTTCGAAGCGATCGAGAAACTGGAAGACACCGCGCACATAGTCGTTCGGCGTGAAATAGGTGCTTCGGGTCTTGCCGGCCTTCACCAGCTCCGCCCTCCTGGTAGGGTCGCGTGCGACGGTTGCAATGGCTGCTGCGATGCTCGCAGGGTCTGCAGGGTCGCAGAAAAGAGCTGCTTCTCCGAGCTGTTCCTCTGCCCCGGGAATCTGGCCGGCGACGACGGGACAGCCCAGCGCGAAAGCTTCGAGCGGCGGAAGATTGTCCGGGCCGAACCAGGAAACATACGCAAGGCAGACGCTTTGGCGATAAAGCGCGATCAGTTCACTGCGGCTGACGAAACCCAAGGGATTGACGAGGTCAGACACACCTTCTTTTCCGGCAAGCTCTTCGATGAATTTCCTGTTCCCCTTGTCGGAACCCGGCAGCGCAAGAGCCATTTCAAGGCCCTGACGCCGCAGAATGGAAACCGCGAGAATCAGATTGACATGGTTCTTGTGCGGCCAGAATTGCGCCGGGTAGAGGACGAACGGTTTGCGCAGTCCGAATCTCTTTTCGAGATCGACGGGCTCCATAGTGTCGTTCACGAATGAGGGAGTTGGATATGGCAGTACGAGAACGTTCTGCTCGTGGACCCGGTAGAAAGAGCAGATTTGCTTACGCCCCGCCTCGGTCCCCGCAATGATGGCGCTGGCGCGCTGGAGGAATGGACGGTACGCCGCTTCGCGGGAATCCCATTGTCCCTTCGCACTCACCTCGGGAAACCAGGGTGTCAGGCGATGGTGAAGGTCCCACACAACAGTCATGTAGGGGAGATCCGTCCGCTGCGGCTGCGCACTCAGAAACCAGATGAAGTGCACATCATTCTGGCGCGCAACTTTGTCGAGCTCGCTTTGCCATCGCCAATGCGCGCGCGCAATCTCGAACTCGCGCAGGAGCATGCTCACAAGCCGTTGACGCCTCACCGGCACCTCAACGAGCCCTACCGGGGAGCCGGCGACCTCCCGTTCCAGCGCTTTGGAGACGCCGCTTGAGCTGAAGACGGTGAATTTGTGCCGCGTCTCATGTGCGTTTGCGACAAGCGCCTTCAGCAATTCGTCTTCATAGGTGAATCCGCCGCCACTCTGTGGATCGAAGCCTGCAAGCACTGCGCCCACATGCATGAAATCTGGTCCTTCGGCCGGCTACCGGAGCTTAATCGAAGAAAGAAAATAGACGCAATCTACGGATCTCGAGGGGATCACGCGACGCGCTCCGAGAAGAAGACACTGTTGAGTGCCTTTGCGACGGGCCTGTAACCGACCGTCCCCATGAATTGCGCAAGCGGATCGGCATCGAGGCCTGCGATTTCGCGACAGAAGATTTCCGCAACGACAACTTCAGGCCGGAAACGGCGCCAGTCATTTGACTGCAAGATCTGCAGGTCCAGGCCCTCTGCGTCCACGGACATGAAATCGATGCGCTGCTCGGTGCGAATGTGTTCCGAAAGGATGGCGGCAAGCGGGCGGATCTCGACCCCGATCTTCTCGATCAGAGCATGCCCCGTGGTCCTTTCTCTCTCCGCGGCCAAAGCCGGATCGAATGTGTTGAGAGCGCCCTCGGAGAAGCGGTGGAACGTCATTTGGCCCTGATGCGCGCCAACACCACAGTTGATCACGATGTCCCGCTCTCGCACCCGTCGCAACTGCGCGAAGCCGTCCGGGTCCGGCTCGATGTCGATGCCACGCCAGCCGCGAAGGTAGAAGTAAGCGGTGTTGGAGAAGCGATATGGATGGTGCGCGCCGACGTCGACGTAGAAGCCCGTCTGCCTCGGTTCCATCAAGCGGGCCAGGATGAGGTCTTCGCCTTCCTGCGACCACGATCCGCGCATGCCTTGCAGTTGACGTGGGTTGAGTACGACGTTGGCTATCCTGGCGGAACCTGATCGAAGTCGTGCGAGCGTCCCCATGCTTCCTGCCACTTCTATACGATGCCTGCAGGCTGGCCTTTGAGCGTCGCGTGGAGAAAGCGCAAGGTGCTCAGAAACGCCGAGGGGCTGAGCGCGTTGAGCAGCCTGAAAAACTCCGAGCGTGCCGATTTGAAGAACCAAAGCGAGAACACGGAAACGACATAGGAGATCAAGGTAGAGATGGCAGCACCGATGGCACCCATGGGAGGGATGAGAAGGATATTGAGAGCGACGTTGCAAAGTAAGCCGATGAAAGTGCGATACATTGATATGCGTGTGAGATTGCGCGCGAGGAGAAATTGGCTGCTGGCCAGCCCAAGTGCCACGGGGACCCCTGCCCACGCATGAATTGCCAGAACCGGCGCCGCGTTCTCGAAGCGGGGGCCGAACAGAATTGCTATGATGGCACCCGAGAACAGACTGACGACGCATGCGATGATGATGCTGGCCCAGGCCACGCAGGCGTACAATTGCTCCAGGCGGAGAAGGAACTGCGGCTTATCCCCATTCATCGCCTGCAGGATCATCGGCTGAGCAGCAGCAGTGATGATGGTTGGAATGAAGTACCACGCTTCCGAAATGCGTGTGGCGGCGACATAGATGCCGACCTCAGCATCGCCCGATAGTGAGGCGATCAGGGGCACGTTGAGGCGCATGTAGAGAACGATCGCGATGCCGGAAGCAAGAAGCGGCCAGCTGTCTTCGAGCAGCCGCTTCATGACGTGCCAATCGATGCGCCAGTTGGAAACTTTTCTGCCCAGATATGCATAGGCGGTCACAAGCCCTGCCGCGGCGAGTGCTGCTTCGAGCGTGGTGCACGCCACGAACACCCATAGCGGCATGCCGAAGCTGATGCCTGCGACCCGCGAGAGCGTAGCGATAGAAAGCGCTGGCAGGCGAGCGGAGACGATACTGTTTGCTAGAAGCTGGGTTTGCAGAAACACGCTGATGGGCTCTGCCGACAGAAACAGAACGCTGCTGCCAGCAAGCAAGGCAATGAGAAGCGCATGATCGAGATCCGGCCGTAGAAAAAGAACGCCAGAGACGGACAAGACAAACCCGAGGATGACTCCCGCAAAGCGTAGAGCGAACTGGGAGCCAAGAATTTCGTCCGTCCTGTCCGGCTTTGCAATCAGTTCGCGGCTGACGACGGTGTCTGCTGCCAGAGGAACCACGGCAGAAGCTATGAGCACGACGGATAGGACAAGATTCAAGACGCCAAACTGCTCGGGTCCGAGATGACGGGCCAGTAATATGCTGACGGCCACGCCTGTCGCGACGCGCAGAACATGGTCGGCTCCCGACCAGCCGGCGTACGCGAGCATCCTTCTCTTCACCGACTTGTCCGGTTCTCTGTGGCTGGTGTGATCAGGCGAAGAATAGCTACCGCACTCCGGGTGAAGTGCTCACCGAAGTTGAGACGCAGGTGGATTGGCGCCCGGTGCTAGGCCTGCGCTGCCGGCAACACGTGCAGCATGGGCGGCACGAGGACGCGCGAAGGCCCAAGCTCCTTCACCAGCTTGTCGTAAACGTCCTGCGGGTCGCTCATGGCGGTGACCACGGCGAAATCCACGGGACCAAGGTCGGACAAGCGGCGTGAGACCGCATGTCCAAAACGCACCGGCATCGCGCCCTTCGGCGCCACGATACCGACGAGCGGCACGCCAGCCTCCTCGGCCGACATCAGCGCGATCTCGGCAAGCTCTCCACCGCCGACAAGCGCGACACGCGCCGAAGGCATGGCCTTGAGCCGCTCAAAAAGCTGTGTGTACTCGCGCCGCGCAATGCGGAAGAAGCCGAGGGAATCGTGCAGATACTCGGCGACGAGCTGGCACTTCTGCGAGAAGCCGCGTGGCGTGAGGTAATAGGCGTAGCGCTTGGCAGGCGCGGTGGTGACCTTGATGTAGCCCTTGCGCACCGCGCGCTTCATGATGGCGTTGACGAGGCCCACGGCGATGCCGACGCGCTTGGACAACGCAAGCTGCGAGATCGCTTCTCCGCGCTCTACCGCTGCCAGCACGTCAAGGTCGTGTTTCACCTGCGAGTCCAAATTGGTCTCAGCCTGCATCGAGCAACACTGCGTCGCGACTATGTCGTTCATGGCGTGAACGTCAAGGCGCATGGGCGCGTCTTCTACAGGCGAATGTTCGCAGCTGGAACCGTTGTCGCCGGAGCCTGTTGAGAGTTGCGCGCGCATCTCTTGCCGGCGCAGATGATGCGCACGCTTCGCAATTGCGAATGGTGCCAGAGGTGAGAGCGCGCGCTACAGGCGTGCGTCGCTGGCTTCAAGCGGAAGCACTTCCTTCAGGTCGTAGATGAAGCCGTTGCCGGTGAGATGTTCTCGCATCCGGGTTGCGCCGAGATCGAGAATTAGCTTGTGGCGGACGCACAAGATTATGCCGTCGAAGCGGCCGGCGGGCATCTCGTTCTGAACGTCAAGATCATACTCGTGCTTGGCTTCATCGGGGTTCGCGTGCGGATCCCAGATCGCGACCTCGCTGGCGAAGGGCGCCAGCTCGTGCGCGAGGTCGGCCACCTTCGTGTTGCGCGTGTCGGGGCAGTTCTCCTTGAAGGTGAAGCCCATGAGAAGCAGGCGGGCGGAGCCGACCTTGATCTTCCGCTTGACCATCGTGCGCACGATGTCGTGCGCGACAAAGGCGGCCATGCCGTCGTTGATGCGGCGGCCTGCAAGCACGATCTCGGGGTGAAAGCCGATCGATTGCGCCTTGTGCGTGAGGTAATAGGGATCGACGCCGATGCAATGGCCGCCGACGAGGCCGGGGCGGTAGCCGTGGAAATTCCACTTGGTGCCTGCGGCTTCCAAGACCTCGCGCGTCTCGATGCCGAGCTTCTTGAACAGCTGCGACAGCTCGTTGACGAGTGCGATGTTGAGATCGCGCTGGATATTCTCGATGACCTTCGCGGCCTCGGCAACGCGGATGGAGCTGGCGCGATGCGTTCCCGCTTCGATCACGGAGGCATAGACGCGATCGACGAGATCGGCCGCTTCCGGCGTGGAGCCGGCGGTGATCTTGCGAATGTTCGGCAGCCTGCGTGTCTGGTCGCCGGGGTTGATCCGCTCGGGACTGTAGCCCGCAAAGAAGTCACGATTGTAGACGAGACCTGAGGCCTTCTCGATGATCGGTATGCAGACTTCCTCGGTCGCGCCCGGGTATACGGTGGACTCGTACACCACGACGTTGCCGGGGCCTATTGCGCGGCCGACGGTGGCGGAGGCGCGCTCGAGCGCGGTGAGATCGGGACGCTTGGCGGCGTCTATCGGTGTCGGCACCGTAACGATGAAGAAGTTGCACGGTTCGAGCAATGCAGGATCGGCAGTGAATTCGAGATTGCGGGCAAGCCGCATCTCCTCAGGCGTCACTTCGCCCGTGTGATCGTTGCCGCGTGCAAGCTCGTTGATACGCCGGCGATTGATGTCGAAGCCGACGACAGGGAACTTGCGGGCCAGATAGACGGCCAACGGCAAGCCCACGTAGCCCATGCCGATCACGGCGATGCGAACGTCGGAAAGGGCGGGTAGACTCATCAGATCGCCTTCGGGTCAATGGGGGATGTTGCCCATGGCGGGGCGTTGTTGCGGGCGGTTTGCTGCATTTCCCATTCGGCTTAGCACGGGACGGCAGGTCGAGCAGCAAAGGTGGCTTCGCCTGTAGATTTCCGATGTGGACGTGCGTGCGGATGGGCTCAGCTGGAACGCCAGCGGCGCTGCCAGGCCTCGAGCATCAAGATGTTCCACAGGGCGTAAGCGTGGTTGCGCGGCCCAAGATGTTCTTTCCACAGATTCTGCACAGCTTTTGCATCGAGAAGCGGTGTCGAGAGGTGTGCGGGGGCAAGCAGATCGTCTGCCCACTCGCGCAAGGGGCCGCGGAGCCACTCCGCCAAAGGAATGCCGAAGCCCATCTTCGGCCTATCGATCAGGGTGCGCGGCACATGGCGGTCCAGCACGCGCCGGAGCAGCCACTTGGTCTCACCGTCGCGGATCTTGAAGCGGCGCGGCAATCGCCATGCGAACTCGACGACACGATGATCCAGAAGCGGGGGCCGCGCCTCCAGGCTCACGGCCATCGACGCCCTGTCCACCTTCTGCAGGATGTCGTCGGGGAGATACGTGGCCGTGTCTAGGTACTGCATCTTTTCGAGAAGTGTCGGTAGCGCCTGCACTTGTGGACTGTTCCAGGCAATGTCTGCGTGCTCCCGCACTGAAGGCGTGAGACGTGCCGCATCAGGGTTCTGGCTCACGAGGCGGCGATAGATGCCGTCTTCATCGAGCGGCAGCACGTCTGCCAGCTTGCGGGCCTTGTCGCCGGCTTGGGCAAAGCGCATCCACCCTGGCATCACCGCGCCGATCTCGTTGACGAGCGGGACAGGCAAGGAACGCAGGGCCGCTGCGGCGCCTTTGCGCAGTGGCACGGGCAGCGCCCGAAGCTTGCCGACGAGCTGTTCTGCCAGAAGATAGCGATTGTAGCCGCCGAAAAGCTCATCGCCGCCGTCGCCCGAAAGCGCAACGGTGACATGGGCGCGCGTAAGTTTGCTGACGAGCATGGTGGGAATTTGCGAGCTGTCGGCGAACGGCTCGTCGTAGAAATCCGCCAGTTGCGGCACCAGCGCCAGGGCGTCGGCCGGCCGTGCCTTGAGTTCGGTGTGGTCGGTGCCCAGGTGCCTCGCGACGGCTGCTGCATAGGGGCTTTCGTCATAGCCGAGTTCGTCGAACCCGATCGAGAACGTGCGCACCGGACCCTGGCGGGCGGCCACCATAAGGGCCGCTACGGTGGAGGAATCGATGCCGCCGGAAAGAAAGGCCCCGAGCGGCACATCGCCCATCATCTGCCGTTTGACGGCATCGGCCAGCAGGTGGGACAGCTGGGCTTCAGCTTCGGCATCGGAAAGGTCGAGGGGAGACGCGGCGCCATTGCGAGCAACTTCGGCGAGATCCCAATAGAGGTGCCGCTCTACCGCCGTGCTGCCGAGGCCGGCGAACGAAATGCGCGCTATCTCGGAGGGGCGCAGCTTATGCACATCACGGAAGATCGTGTGCGGGGCAGGCACATAGGAAAAGCGCAGGAAACTAGCCACCGACGCCGGATCGATTTCAAGATGCTGTTTGTCGGCCGCGATCAGGGCTTTGAGTTCCGAGCCGAAGCAGATGCCCTCGGGCCCGAGGCGATAGAACAGCGGCTTTATGCCGAGCCTGTCCCGCGCCAGATGCAGCACGCGGTCCCTGCGGTCCCAGAAAGCGATCGCGAACATGCCGTTGAGCGTTGCCACGGCCTCGTCGAAGCCGCGTCGGGCTGCCAGCTCGAGGATCACTTCCGTGTCGGAGTGGCCGCGCCAGCGCACGTTGACAAGATCGGGCGAGGCCCGCAGCTCCTCTGCATTGTAGACTTCGCCGTTGTAGCAAATGACGAAGCGGCCGCAGGCGGACGTCATGGGCTGTGCGCCCGTCGCGGTCAGATCAACGATTGCCAGCCGCCTGTGCGAAAATGCCAATCCACAGGCGGGATCGATGAATGTGCCCTCGCCGTCGGGTCCGCGGTGGGCCAGGCTTGCGCCCATCGCGCTCGCCATTCGCTGAAGGTCGTCCGCGCGATCGACGAAACGGCGGTCCAGCAGGCCCGCTATGCCGCACATGTGCTGCGACCGATCAAAAGAATACTTGCTCCAAGTGTCACCAGCTCCCTGGATAAACAGTTTGGGGCATAAGTCGAGCCTCAGGGCCTGCTGCTGTTGAAAGCAGGCGCAACTCGGTCTAGTGACCTGATCGCGAATTTCGTCTTAACACTAGAGCCAGCCAACGTATCTTCAGATCGGCAGACGTGCGTGACAGAAACCCTGCACAGGACTTTCCTGAGATCCTCACAGCCGGCCGCAGATATCGGTACGCGCGCGCCCGTGCTCGCGGCAGACGGAAAGGCGACGCCGGTGCTCAGCGCGCAGGCGCGGCGGCTCGTCTATCTAGTGACTGAAGACTGGGCCTTCTACCGGCATCGGCTGCCAATGGCGCGCGCTGCGCGTGCTGCTGGATATGAAGTGCACGTGATCACGCGCATCGTCGATCGTCTCGGGGAGATCGAGCGAGAAGGCTTTGCCGCGCATCATATCGATTGGCGTCGCAGCCGCATCTCGCCGGCAGCGACGCTTTCATCCGTATTGGAAGTCCGGCGGTTGCTGCGGAAGATCGATCCGGTCGTGCTGCACAACGTGGCGCTCAAGCCCGCGGTGGTCGGATCGCTGGCGGCGACCGGCATTGCCGGGCTTGGTGTGGTCAACAGTATCAACGGGCTCGGCTCGGCATTTCTCGGAACCAGCCGCAAGGGGCAGCTGGTCAGGCTCGGCCTCAAGGCGCTGCTGCCACGGCTTCTCAACGGCGCGCAGTGCCGCACGATCGTGCAGAACCCCGAAGATCTCGCGGCGATGCAGGCGTTGGGCGTCGAGGCAGGCAAGATCATTCTGATTGCAGGCTCCGGCGTCGATACTGATCGACTGCAACCGCTACCAGATCCGCCGAAGCCGTTGCGCATGGCGTTCGTCGGCCGGATGCTGGAAGACAAGGGTGTGCGACCTCTGGTTGAGGCGCATCGCCTGCTGCGAAAGGATGGCATCGAGATCGAGCTGCTGCTGGCGGGCGAGCCCGATCCTGAAAATCCCACCTCGATCACCGAGGCGGAGTTGAAAGCCTGGTCGCAGGAGCCCGGCGTCAAGTGGGTCGGCCATGTGGAGCATATCGAGAACGTCTGGGCGCAGAGCCACATTGCCGTGCTGCCGTCGCGGCGCGAAGGGCTGCCGAAGAGCCTGCTCGAAGCTGCTGCCTTCCAACGCGCGATGGTAGCGACAGACGCGCCCGGGTGCCGCGAGATCGTCATCGAGGGGCAGACGGGTTTGCTCAGTCCCATAGACGATGCGCCCGCGCTTGCCCGATCCATTGCGCGCCTTGCGCGCGACGAGACATTTCGGCTGCAGATGGCGCGGAATGCGCGTAGTCTCGTCGAGGGCCGCCTCTCGGCACGCGAGATCGGGCGGCAGACTGCGGAACTTTACGACTCGGTCGCCGGATGAAAGTTCTTGTTACGGGTGCTGCGGGTTTCATCGGATTTCACACGTCGCAAGTGTTGCTCGCGCGTGGTGACGAGGTCGTTGGCCTCGACAACCTCAATGCCTACTACGATCCGCGCCTCAAGGAAGCGCGCCTTGCCCTGCTGCAGGGGCGCAAAGGGTTCAGCTTCGTCAAGGCCAGCGTCGAGGACCGGGCGGCGATCGCAGAGCTGTTCGCGAGGGAAAAATTCGATCGCGTGGTGCATCTCGCGGCACAGGCGGGGGTGCGCTATTCGCTAGAGAACCCGCACGCCTATATCGATGCCAACATCCAGGGGTTCATGAACATCCTGGAAGGGGTGCGGCACAACCAAGTGCAGCACTGCGTCTACGCTTCGTCGAGTTCGGTCTACGGTGCCAACACGGCGATGCCGTTCAGCGTGCACCAGAACGTGGACCATCCGCTCTCGCTCTATGCCGCCACCAAGAAAGCGAACGAGCTGATGGCGCATACGTACGCCCACCTTTATGGGCTGCCAATGACGGGCCTTCGGTTCTTCACGGTCTACGGCCCATGGGGAAGGCCCGACATGTCGCTCTTCCTCTTCACGTCGAAGATCCTGAAGGGGGAGACCATCGACGTCTTCAATCATGGGCACCATGCGCGCGATTTCACTTACATCGACGATATCGTCGAAGGTGTCGTGCGCACTCTAGATTGCGTGGCGCAGCCCAATCCCGGCTGGTCGAGCGACACTCCGGATCCGGGAACGTCTTCGGCGCCCTACCGGCTTTACAACATCGGCAACAATAATCCCGTCGAGCTGATGCACTTCATCGCCTGCATCGAGAAGGCCACGGGGCGCGAGGCAAAAAAGCGCTTCCTCCCTTTACAGCCAGGTGACGTGCCCAAGACCTATGCCGACGTGGAGGCCCTCGAAGTTGCCGTGGGCTTCAAGCCTCGCACGCCCATAGAGACCGGTATCGAGCGGTTCGTCGCCTGGTATCGCGGCCACTACGGCATCTAGAACAAGCCCGATTCACTTTTGCCGCGAGCGGGGTTGCATGGCGCGCTAGAGTGATGATCGAGAAGTCCGTTACATACTTTGCCGCCGGCTTGGGAGACGGACTTCTCGATCTGAATCACACTAGGTCATTGACTTTGCTAGTGTCCTTCAGATCGCGAAATTCGTTCCGAGCACGCCGCAGAACGAGACGAATTTCGCGATCAGGACACTTGGCGCGTCGACACTTCGCGGCTGATATGTCGAAGGCTATTGGAGAGGCGCCATGACCTACACCATCGATCTCACCGGGAAGCGCGCGCTGGTGACGGGCGCGTCCTCAGGCCTCGGGCGTCACTTTGCGCGGACGCTTTCGGCGGCAGGCGCCGATGTCGCCGTGGCTGCGCGGCGAGTGGACCGCCTCGAGGCGCTTGCAGCTGAACTTTCGGGCGCCGGCCGGCGCGCCGTTGGCGTGGCTCTCGACGTAACCAAGCCGCAGTCGGTGCGCGAGGCGTTCGATGCTGCGGAAAATGCGCTGGGGCCGATCGACATTCTCGTCAACAACGCGGGCGTTCCAGGTGGTGCATTCTTCCTCAAGACGAGCGAGGAGGATTGGCGTTCGGTGATGGATGTCAATCTCGACGGTGTGTTCCGTGTGGGGCAGGAGGCGTCGCGACGGATGGCAGAGCGTGGCGCGGGAGGCAGCATCATCAATATCGCCTCGATCCTCGGCTTTGCGGTGAGCAAGACGGTCTCTGCCTATTCCGCCACCAAGGCGGCAGTGATCAGCCTCACGAAGTCGATGGCGCTGGAGCTTGCCCGCAACCGCATCCGCGTGAATGCGCTGGCGCCAGGGTATTTCTCGACTGAGCTCAATGCAGAGTTCCTCGCAAGCCCCACGGGCCAGCAGATGCTCTCCCGCGTGCCCATGGGCCGCGCCGGCAGTTACGGCGAACTCGATGGCCCCCTGCTGCTGCTCGCCTCCGATGCCGGCGCCTTCATGACCGGCTCCATCATAGTCGTCGACGGCGGCCACCTTCTCACCACCGGCTGAGAAGCTCGGCGTCAGTCTTGCCGGTCATTGCGGACAGGGGATCAAGCGGCCGCAAAACCCCAGAACGCGTCAGCTTCCCACTGAATTGGGAAACCCATTGCGCTGAGCGGCAAACTTCCTCGCTCATTGATGAGCAACTTGAGCCGATCCGACCATCGAGTGCCATCGGAAATCACATCCATCAGGTGGTGGATGATGCAGCAAAGTCCGTAGAGCTTGTCACGACCGTCGACCGGCCATCCTTTGATGTGAGGTTGCTTCGGCTTGATCGTGAAAGTGCGGTTCCAAACGCGGCAATGATGTGCACTCACATTTCTGGCGAACGTAAGAGCATGCAACCAACTTTCGAGGACGACCTTGTTGACGCCGAAGAGTTTGGCTATCGCAATCTGGATGTCGCCGCGCGCGTACTGAAAGATGCGTGACAGCTATCCAAACGACAGCGTCTCGGCAATCATCCAACTCGGAGGCATTTCATCTGAATACTTCTCGTAGAAGTGTGCGACGAAGAGTTGCTGACGCCTGCCCTCACGCGCGCCGACTGACTCTTTCATATTCTCCATGATATCTGCGTGCTTACCGAGGTCGAAGTTGGCAGCGTCGCATAGCCAGAACGCTCCCTTCGCCATCGATCCCTCGTGAGCGAGAACCGCCTTCACTGCGATTTCGATGCGCTCAAAGGCATCCATCAACAGTGCCCGCAACTTCCGATCGAAAATGTAGAGCGCAAGCACGTCTTCGAAGGTCGTTCCCTCTTCGATGCGTTCCCTCGCCGGGTCGTCTTGTCTTGCGAAGAAGCGGAAGTATCCAGAGAGGCGATAGTAGCCAATGAATCGCAAATAGTGCTTGGCATGCTCGCGGTCATCGATCCGCAGGCCGCGCTGGACAAGGAGTTCAACTTGTTGATCAAGCGAGATAGGAGGCTTCGAGAACTTCTTTTTCTCAATAGCCATAAAAAGAAACCCCCCTGAGGCGCATTACGCTGAGCTTTCGCTCTGCGCACGAGGCGTGGGGGGTGTTATTAGCCCCAATATGCCCCTGCACTCCTGAACGTCAAGTTAACAACCAGTGAACCAACCGCGGCATTGTGCATGGAACAATTGCTGTGTCAAAGCAGCACCATCAAAGGTGCATAGAAAACGCACACTTGGAGGGTCGAATAAGCTCGGCGAAGACGCCCCGGCTCAATCGTGGCTCATGCGGGCGGCGGGTTCTTCCTTCAGGGCCTTCAGGTCTTCGGCCACCATTTCGCGGATCATTTCTTCCAGCGTCACCTTCGGCGTCCAGCCGAGCTTCGCCCGCGCCTTCGAAGCGTCGCCGATGAGAAGGTCCACTTCAGTCGGGCGGAAATAGCGCTTATCGATGGCGACGAGCACGCGACCGGTCTTGGCCTCGAGGCCTTCTTCGTCCACGCCCTTGCCGCGCCAGGTGATCTTGATGCCGACCTCGGCGAATGACTGCTCGACGAAGGAGCGCACGGATGTCTTCACGCCGGTGGCCAGAACATAGTCGTCGGCCGTGTCCTGCTGCAGCATCCGCCACATGCCTTCCACGTAGTCGCGCGCATGGCCCCAATCGCGCTCGGCGTCGAGATTGCCGAGATAGAGGCGGTGCTGGACGCCGAGGTGAATGGCAGCGACAGCGCGGGTGATCTTGCGGGTGACGAAAGTTTCGCCGCGCAGCGGGCTCTCATGGTTGAAGAGGATGCCGTTGGAGGCGTGCATGCCATAGGCCTCGCGGTAGTTCACCGTGATCCAGAAGGCATAGAGCTTGGCGGCAGCGTAGGGGCTGCGCGGGTAGAAGGGCGTGGTCTCCTTCTGCGGGACCTCCTGCACCTTGCCGTAAAGCTCCGACGTCGAGGCCTGGTAGAAGCGCGTCTTGTCAGTGAGGCCCAAGATGCGAATGGCCTCCAGCAAGCGAAGCGTGCCGATTGCATCGGCGTTGGCGGTGTATTCGGGCGTTTCGAAGCTCACTGCAACGTGGCTCTGGGCGGCGAGATTGTAGATCTCGTCGGGCTGCACCGATTGCACGAGGCGAATGAGGTTGGTCGCGTCAGTCAGGTCGCCGTAATGCAAGAAGAAGTTGGTCCGGCCTTCGTGCGGATCAACGTAGAGATGATCGACGCGCGCTGTGTTGAAGGAGGAGGAGCGGCGTTTCACGCCATGCACCTCGTAGCCTTTACCGAGCAGCAGTTCCGAAAGATAGGCGCCGTCCTGGCCGGTGACACCCGTAACGAATGCGACTTTCTTTTTCATGACTTCCCGTCGTGCGAAACTGAAATTGCGTCAATAGAGGTTCAGGCAGCGCGCAGCCGATCCATGTTGGCGAGGAACCAAGCGTAGTACTTCTTGAGGCCGTCTTCGAGCGGCGTCGGCGCGCGCCACCCCAGGGCAGCCAGGCGGCTCACATCCATCACCTTGCGCGGGGTTCCATCGGGCTTGGATGTGTCGAAGACGAGGCGGCCTTCGTAGCCGACGACTTTTGCAACCAGAGCGGCGAACTCTGCAATCGGCAGGTCAGTGCCCGTGCCGACGTTGATGTGGCTGTCTCCCGAATAATGTTTCATCAGGTGCACGCAAGCATCCGCCAGGTCGTCCACGAACAGGAACTCGCGCAGCGGCTTGCCGGTGCCCCACACCACCACCTCCGGCGCACGGGCAAGTTTCGCATGGTGGAAGCGGGACAGGAGTGCCGCGGGGACGTGACTGTTCTCGGGATGGAAATTGTCGCCCTCGCCGTAGAGATTTGTCGGCATTGCCGAGATGTAGTCGGCGCCGTATTGCCGCCGATGCGCCTGGACCAGCTTGATGCCCGTAATCTTGGCGATCGCATACCACTCGTTCGTCGGCTCGAGAGGGCCGGTGAGAAGCGCATCCTCCTTGATGGGCTGCGGGGCAAGCCGTGGGTAGATGCAGGAGGACCCCAGGAACAAGAGCTTCTCGACGCCCACCTGATGCGAAGCAGCAATGACGTGGCCCTGGATCGCCAGGTTCTCGGCCAGGAAATCGACCGGATAGGTATCGTTGGCGCGGATGCCGCCCACCTTCGCTGCAGCCAGGAAGACGGCGTGCGGACGGACGTGGCGAAACCAAGCCTCGACATCCGCTTGCCGCGTGAGATCAAGTTCGCTGCGCGAGGCGGTGATGATTTCGCAGGATTCTCCCGCCAGCCGACGTGCGATGGCGCCGCCAACCATGCCCCTGTGGCCAGCCACGAATACGCGCTTGCCAGAGAGCGAGTAGGCGTAAGCATCGCCGGTGCGTGCGGGCGTCATCAATCCTCTCAAATGCTTACGATGTAACTGTTTTCCGTGTCTTCCTTGATTTTGGTAACGGCATACCGCACTGCAGCGGCGCTGGCTATGACAAAGCGGCATTAGGCATCGCCCGAGCAGCCGTAAAGGCGCAGTGACGGACGCCAAAATCCATTTGATTCCATATACTAAGCGGCCGCAGCTATGCCAGGGCGTGCGGTCTCACGTTTAGGGGCGCCCCACCAATTCTCAGCAATTGCCTGCCTACTTCTCCCACGGTACGCCGCCTGCGTACGTGCGGTAGCTGACCGCGGACAAAAAGCCCGCGTCGACGGGAAGAAGAACGCCTGTGATTGCCGCCGCGTCGGCCGAGCACAGGAAGGCGATGGCATTGGCGATGTCGGCCGGCTCTGGAAGACGGTCGAGTGCGTGGACGCTCATGATCTTGGCCAGGTCCCGTTCGCCCGCCTCCACCTTTGCGCGCAGTGGTGGCGTCATGACGTAAGTTGGTCCGACGCTGTTCACGCGTACGCCCTTGCGGCCCAATTCCACGGCAAGCAACTGCGTCAGACGCTCGATCACGGCCTTGCCCATGTTGTAGGCCGGGATCGGCAAAGGGGCCCGGCTATTTATGGAGCCGAGCGTTACGATGGCGCCACGGCCCGCGTTCGCCATCGCGCGGGCAAAGGTGCGAATGGTGTACAGCGTGCCGTTGTAGTTCACCTCCCACATGCGCTGGTGGGCTGCCAGATCCATATCCATAACGGATTCCGTGTTGGGGATGATGCCGGCGGAGCAGACCAGCGCCTCGGCGACGCCGAGGTCTGCCTCTATGGCCCGCGCCGTCTTCTCGACGGCGTTCAGATCAGAAACGTCGCAGGCATAGAAGGCCGCCTTGCCGCCGGCGGCCTTAATCTCACTCACAGTTCGCTCGGCGCCGCCGGAATTGACATCGACAATGGCGATGGCAAAGCCGTCACGCGCGAAGCGCTTTGCCGTCGCCTCGCCGATCCCGCTCGCGCCACCCGTGATGACTGCCAGTTTCTGCGCCATGTGCTCGTCCCCCCCCTGATCTGAAAGCCTCATTGATCGAGCCAGACCTCGCTCAGATCCTGGAGGATGTACTGGCTCGGCGAAAACTGCCAGCCCTGCACCTTCTTGTTATTCACGATGATGCGTTGATACCAGAGGAAGGGAATGTTGTAGGCCGTGGTGATCGCGTACTTGTCGAGATCGTGCACGAGCTTTTTCCGTTCGATGGGGTCGATGGCGCGCCGCTGAGCCTCGTACATGGTGTCGAGCTTGAGATCCTCGTGGCCCGAAAAGCCGGTCGGTGAGGCCTTCTTCGTCAGCAGCTTGGAGAACTGGGCGGTGGGGTCATCCGTGAAGTCGTTGATGAACTCGATGGCGACGTCGAAATTCCCGCTCATGACGCCGTCCTGATAGAGTTTTGTCTCGAGCTGCTCGTGCTGCACGGTAACGCCGATGCGGCGCCACTGATCGATCGCGAACACGCCGCCCGGTGTATAGGGCTCGGCGACGTTGCGGTTGAACAGCTTGAAGGTGAGCTTCTCCTGGCCAGCCTCCTTCAGCAGTCTGCGCGCTTCCGCCCGCGCCTTCTCGATGTCCTTCGCAAAACCGGGAAGCTTTACAAGCTCCGCTTCCGGCAGCGCCATCTCGTAGCCTGGCCGCATGAAGCCGCCAACGTGCTTGAGGATGGAGATCTTGGAGAGGTTTGCGGAACCGCCCCAGCGGTCAATGGCCATGGAAAGGGCTTGGCGCACGCGGATGTCGTCGAAAGGCTTCCGCTTGGTGTTGAAGACGATCATGAGGCTGCCGACCCAGGGACCTTCCTTCACGGTGAGCTGGTCCTTCATCCGCGCCAGTAGCTGGTCGCGTTCGGATGGATTGCGGCCGCGGAACTCGGCATCGAATTGCCCGCCCAGAATGCCCGGTACCACCGCGTTCGACTTCACGAAGAACGCCTTGTACCCATCGAGATAGGGCTGCCCTTTGCGGAAGTACTGCTCGAAGCGCTTACCCTCCCAGTAGGCACCCTTCTCGTATTTCACGAAGCTGAATGGGCCGGAGCCCATGATCTCGGTTTCGGGATAGCGCGGGTTTTCTTGCAGCTTCTTGGCGGAGTATATGCAGTCGAAGGGTGATGCGAAGGAAACCAGCATCGAGGCGTTGGGTGCCTTCAGCTTGAATACTACCGTTGCGGCATCAGGCGTTTCGATGGCCCCGATGTCGGAGTACCAGGCCTTGCGCACGGAGATGACGCCGGCCGGTGGATTGGCGATGCGGTCGTAGGAGGCCTTCACGTCGGCGCTCGTGAGCGGCGAGCCGTCGTGGAACTTGACGCCGTCGTTCAGCTTGAACGTATAGGTGAGGCCATCGGGCGAAACCGTCCAGCTCTTGGCGAGGTCGCCTGTGAGCTTGGGGTAATTCTTGCCGTCGAATTTCAGCAGCGTCGAATAGTGCGGTGCCACGGGGTGCACGAACGCGAACGACGTATTGGAATGGCAATCGTAGTTCGGCGGCTCTGCCACGACCGCGAACTGCAGGATACCACCGCGCTTCGGCTGCTGGCTCTGGGCAGGCGTCGCGCCGAACATCGGCAGGGCCAGTGAGCCCAGGACCGAAACAGTGAAAAGGGCACGCAGCATCAGGGTCTCCTTGTGCCTAGTCGGACGCCGGCGGGCTTTGCCCTTTCTCGACGTCGCAATGCGTTTCCTATTCCCGGCGCAGTGGCGCGGGAGCCGGCTTCAGGAAAGCGCGGCGAATGTGACGTTAGCAGGGAGTAGGCGGATTTTCGTCGGGTCGGGAGCTGCACAACATCTGTGCAACTGCGGCTGAATGGAAACTTGGTTACCGCGATGCGGCATGGCGAACTCAGCCCCGGGCCCGCCCGCGACGGAGCGCCCTAATCCCTACACGCTGCCCCCGCGTTCTCAGGTGGCGGCTCGTTCATCGGCGGGACTGTAAGATGCCGCGGTGGCACGCGGCGGGGCGCCATCCCCGCCGGCTGCGCTTGTGCTAGGCTCCGGGTGCCGACGGTTCCGGTCCTGGCAAACCGTTCTGGCTCAGATGGGTGGTGACCTCGCGGGTGGCATGAGCGCCGCTTTCGATGCTGCCTTCCTCGGAAAGGATGCCCTGTGAAACCATTGCTGAAGCGTCTCCTGTCGCTCCTCATCGTCGTGGGGGCCACCGGTACGGCTGTCTACGTCGTCTTGATGCCGCAGATGCAAAACCAACTCGGCATGGGGGCCGGCAAGCGCGGCAAGATGGCGGGCGACCTGCCGGTGCCCGTCGCGGTGGGCAATGCACAGCTTTCGGACGTTCCCGTTTATCTGAACGGTGTCGGTACCGCTCGGGCGCGCAACACGGTTACCGTGCGGCCGCAGGTCGACGGGCGCATCATGAGCATCAAGTTTCGCGAAGGCCAGGACGTGAAGAAGGGCGACGTGCTGGCCCTCATCGACCCCGCCACATATCAGGCCGCGCTCGACCAGGCGATTGCCAAGAAGGCGCTTGACGAGGCGCAGCTCGGCAATGCGCAGCGTGACCTCGAGCGCTACAGCCGCCTGAGCAACCTTTCGGTCGCGGAGAAGACGCTGGATACGCAGAAGGCGCTCGTCGCGCAGCTCACGGCACAGCTGAAGCAAGACGACGCTGCGATTGCCAGTGCCCGTACCACGCTCGAGTACACGACGATCGTCTCTCCCATCGATGGGCGGACCGGCATCCGGCTCGTCGACGAAGGCAATATCGTGCGCGGCGCAGATGCTTCGAGCGCAATCGTCACCATCACCGAGGTGCGGCCGATCGCGGCCATCTTCACGCTGCCCCAGCAGCAGTTGGGGCAGGTCAACGCTGCGGCAGCGGCCGGGCCCGTGAAGGTGGATGTGCTCGATGCGGATGGGCGGACGGTGCTCGATACGGGCATGCTGCAGGTGGTCGACAACCAGGTCGACCAGAGCACGGGCACAGTCCGCATGAAGGCGGAATTCCCCAACGCCGACTTGAAGCTCTGGCCGGGGCAGTTCGTAAATGTGCGGGTGCTCATCGACACGCTGAAGCAGGTGGTGGTGATCCCGACGCCGGCCGTCCAGCGCGGCCCGAATGGAACCTTCACCTACGTCGTGAGTGAGGACAAGGCATCGCTCCGCCTGATCACGGTGGGCCTGCAAACGGAGAATCTGGCTGTGATCACGAAGGGCGTGTCGCCGCAGGATATCGTGGTGACGTCCGGCTTTGCCCGCCTCAAGGATGGTGCGCGCGTCATCCTTCCGGGGCAACCTGCCGACCGCCCCGCAGGTCCTGGAAAGAAAGGCCCCTCCGTCAGCACGACCGATCCCGCCGGCCAAGGCAAATCCGACGGACAGTCGAATTTCCGCACAGCGTGCGGCGGAGATCTCGCAAAGCTCTGTCCCAACGTAGAGCGGAACCGCGAGGCCATTCGCGCCTGCCTGCAGTCGCACAAGGACGCGTTGTCACCCGCCTGCCGCAACGTGCTTTCCGATAGCGGCACACGCAAATCGCGTGAAGCCGACGCCGGCCGCAACGACGGCACCGCCACGCCCTGATCCTCGCGAGTCTGCCTTGAGCGTATCGAGCCCCTTCATCGAACGGCCCATCGCCACGACGCTGCTCGCGTTCGCGATCACGCTGGGCGGGTGGCTTGGTTACTGGTGGCTGCCCGTTTCGTCGCTTCCGCAGGTCGACTTCCCGACCATCCAGGTGACGACGCAGCTTCCAGGCGCGAACCCTGATACCACGGCCTATCTCGTCACCGCGCCATTGGAACGGACGCTGGGGCAGATCCCCGCCTTGACGCGCATGACGTCGTCATCGTCCTACGGCATCAGCCAGATCACGCTGCAGTTCAATCTCAACCGCGACATCGATGCGGCAGCGCAAGACGTTCAGTCGGCCATCAACGCCGCGGGTTCGACGCTGCCGCGCAACCTTCCCTATCCACCCACCTATTCGAAGCTCAATCCAGCCGACGCACCGATCATCACCGTCGCGCTCACTTCGCCCACGGTGCAGCTGCGGCATCTCTCGGATCTCGCAGACACGATGATGGCGCAGCGGCTCAGCAACATCTCGGGCGTGGGGCATGTGTCGGTGGAAGGCGGCATCAAGCCCGCCATCCGCATCCAGGCGGATCTGTCCCGCCTTGCCGCCTATGGCATGAGCATGTCCGATCTTCGCCAGGCGGTGACAGGCGCCAATGTGTCCGGCCCAAAGGGCTCGTTCGACGGCGCGCATCAATCCTATACCATCGCCGCCAACGACCAGCTCACCTCGGCCGAGGCGTACAGCAACCTTATCGTCGCCTACCGCAACAGCGCGCCGGTGTTGTTGAAGGACGTGGCGGAGGTAATCGAGAGCCTGGAGAACGCCAAGGTCGGCGGCTGGTACCAGGGCACCCCTGCCGTGATCGTCGACGTCTACCGGCAGCCGGGCGCAAACGTCATTGACACCGTTACCCGCGTGAAGGCGGAGCTGCCGCGGCTGCAGCGGGCGATGCCCAGCGATGTCAAGCTCACCGTCGTTCACGATCGCACCGGCACGATCCGCGCCTCCGTTCACGACGTGCAGTTCACGCTCGTGCTGAGCGTCATCCTCGTCGTGCTTGTCGTGTTGCTGTTCCTGCGCACCATCCGGGCGACGATCATTGCGGGTGTGGCGCTGCCCGTGTCATTGATTGCCACCTTCGGAGTGATGTGGTTCTGCGGCTTCAGTCTCGACAATCTCTCCCTCATGGCGCTCACCATTGGCACCGGTTTCGTTGTCGACGATGCCATCGTGATGATCGAGAACATCGTCCGCCACATCGAGGAGGGCGAGCATCCCATCGCCGCGGCGCTGAAGGGCGCGCGAGAGATCGGCTTCACGGTGATCTCGCTCACGCTCTCCCTCATTGCGGTGTTCATTCCGTTGCTGTTCATGACCGGCCTCGTCGGCCGCATGTTCCGCGAGTTCGCGCTCACCCTGACGATCGCGGTGGTGATCTCGGCCGTCGTTTCCCTCACGCTCACGCCCATGATGTGCGCGCGGTTGCTTCGGCACGTGCCCAGGGAGGCGGAAAGCCGGATCGGCGCGCGCATCAACGCCGGCATCGAGTGGGTGATCGGGCACTATCATCGCAGCTTGGAATGGGTGCTCCGGCATGAGCGGGCTACGCTTCTCACCACGTTCGGGACGCTCGTTCTCACCGTCGCGCTGTATGCCTTCATGCCCAAGGGCTTCCTGCCGCTGCAGGACACGGGGCTCATTCAAGCTGTCGTGGAAGCCGGGCCCGAGGTCTCCTTCGACGAGATGAAGCGCATCCAGGCGGGCGTCGCGGATCAGATTCGCAGCGACCCCGATGTCGAGGGCGTGGTCTCCATCGTCGGGGTCAGCGCGATCAACATCACGCCGAACGCCGGCCATCTGAAGATCACGCTCAAGTCGCGCGGCTCGCGCAAGGCCACCATGAGCGAGATACTCGTTCGGCTGCAGGCAACGGCGGGTGCGGTTCCAGGCGCCATCGTGTATTTCCAGCCGGTGCAGGATGTGCAGATCTCAACGCGTGCCAGCCGTGCCCTTTACCAGTACACGCTCACGGGTGCGGACGAGCGAGAGGTGACGAACTGGTCGGAGCGGCTGACCGAGCGTCTTCGTGCCTCGCCCCTTCTTCGCGAGGTCGTGTCCGAAGCCCAGAATGGCGGGCTCCGCCTGTTCGTCGACGTCGACCGCGAGACGGCTGGGCGCCTCGGCGTGAGCATGCAGGCCATCAACGATGCGTTGAACGATGCCTTTGGCCAACGGCAGATCTCGACGATCTACGCACAGGCCAATCAGTATCGCGTTGTCCTGGAGTCGATGCCGCGTTTCCAGAACGATCCGGCGGCGCTCGGGAAGCTCTTCGTGCCGTCGAGCAACGGTTCGCAGGTGCCGCTGTCGGCGCTGGCGCGCGTGGAGCGGCGTGTGGCGCCATTGGTGGTCAGCCACCAGGACCAGTTTCCAGCGGTCACGATCTCGTTCAACCTGGCGCCGCGCGCTTCCCTCAGCGACGCGGTGGCGGTCATTTCCCAGGCCAGCGCCGACATCGGCATGCCCAGCTCCATCACGGGGAATTATTCAGGCGACGCGGACGAGTTCGCCCGTTCCCTGCAGGGCCAGCCCTGGCTGATCCTTGCGGCGGTGATCGCGATCTACATCGTGCTGGGCGTGCTGTACGAGAGCTTCGTGCATCCCTTCACGATCCTGACGACGCTGCCGTCGGCTGGCATCGGCGCGCTTCTCGCCCTGCTGCTGTGCGGCATGGATCTTTCGCTGGTCGGCCTCATCGGTATCGTTCTTCTCATGGGTATCGTTAAGAAGAACGCCATCATGATGATCGACTTCGCGCTCGAGGCGGAACGCAAGGAAGGCATGAGCCCGCGTGATTCCATCGTGCAGGCGAGCCTCTTGCGGTTCCGCCCCATCATGATGACCACGCTTGCCGCGCTGTTCGGGGCGCTGCCGCTGGCAATCGAGAGCGGTACCGGCTCGGAGCTGCGCAATCCGCTCGGCGTGACGATCATCGGCGGCCTGCTGCTCAGCCAGTTGCTCACGCTCTACACCACGCCCGTGATCTATCTGGCGATGGAGCGCGTGCGACTTCGCTTCGCCCCGCAAGTCAATGCACTCGATCCCGAGACGGAGGCGGTGGTGCACGGGCATCTGAGCGAGCCCCGCAAGCTTTCCGGCCGGGCGGCAGAGTAGGCCATGAACTTCTCCCGTCCCTTCATCGAGAGGCCAATCGGGACCACGCTGCTGGCGTTGGGCTTGCTGCTGCTCGGCATCGTCGCCTATCACTTCCTGCCGGTCTCGAGCCTGCCTTCGGTGGAGTTCGCGACGATCTCAGTCAGCGCCTCGCGGCCCGGTGCAGATCCGGAGACGATGGCTGCCACGATCGCGGCGCCGATCGAGCGGCGCCTTGGTGAGATCGCGGGGGTGACGGAGCTGACTTCCGTCAGTTCGCTTGGCAACACCCGCATCACTGTCCAGTTCGATCTTTCCCGCAACATCGACGGGGCCGGGCGGGACGTGCAGGCCGCTCTTAACGCCGCGGCAACGGACCTTCCCAGCGATCTGCCGATGCTGCCGCGCTTCCGCAAGATGAACCCCAGCGCAGCGCCCATCCTGATCCTCGCCCTCACCTCCGACACTATGCCGGCGCGCGAGATCTACGATGCCGCCGATACCATCATCGCGCAGCGCATTTCGCAGGTCGATGGCGTTGCCGACGTGACGGTTGCGGGTGCCGAGCAGCCTGCGCTGCGCGTGCGCATCAATCCGCTGCTTCTTTCCGGCGTCGGTCTTTCCATCGATGATGTCCGGCAGGCGATCACCAATGCCAATGCGCTGACGCCGCTCGGCATCATGGAGGGCAGCCGACAAGCCGTCGCACTGGAGACAAACGCGCAGCTGCGCACCGTGGACGACTACAAGGCGATCATTCTCAAGACTTCCGCTGGCAATGTCGTAAGGTTGTCGGACGTGGCGGATGTGGTGCAGGGAACGCGGAACTCGCGCTCGGCCGCCATGTTCAATCGCAAGCCGGCCGTGCTGCTCATCATCACCAAGCAGCCAGATGCCAACGTGATCGATACGGTGGACAACGTGCGCGCGCTGCTACCCGAGCTGCGGCGGTGGATTCCCGCCGGCATCGACATCGAGGTGCTGTCGGATCGTACGGGCACGATCCGGGCGAGCGTACATGACATGCAGATCACGCTTGCCATCGCCGTCGTGCTGGTGATGGCGGTGGTGTTCGTCTTCCTTAGGCGCGGCACGCCCACCATGGCTGCGGGCGTCACGGTTCCTCTTTCGCTGGCTGGTACTTGCGCAGCCATGTGGCTTGCGGGTTTCTCCATCAACAACCTGACGCTGATGGCGCTCGCGGTGTCCGTCGGCTTCGTGGTGGACGATGCCATCGTGATGATCGAGAACATGTACCGCAATCTCGAGGCGGGGCTCAGGCCCATGCATGCGGCGCTGGAGGGCGCGAAGCAGATCGGCTTCACGGTAGTTTCCATCTCGGTCTCGCTGCTCGCCGCCTTCATCCCGCTCCTGTTCATGGGCGGTGTCATCGGCAGGCTATTGCGGGAGTTCTCTGTCACGCTGGCCTTCGCAATCATCGTCTCGACGGTGGTTTCGCTCAGCGTGACGCCGATGATCTGCGCGCATTTCGTGCGCTCCGCCACGAGTGCCACGGAGACGCGGTTCGACCGCATCGTGGAGACCGTGATCGGAGGCTTGACGCGCGGCTACATGGCCTCGCTCGCCGTCGCGATGCGGCATGGATTCGTGATGGGCGTGATCATGATCAGCACCGTGGTGATCACGGTGGCTCTCTATGTGAAGACGCCAAAAGGCTACTTCCCGCAGGATGATACTGGCCTGATCGTGGCTTTCACCTCGGCCGCGCCCGATGTCTCCTACGAGCAGATGGCAGGGCTGCAGCGGCAGGTGCTTGAGATCGTCCTGGCCGATCCTGCGGTCTCTGGCGTCGGATCGTCGGTGGGCGCCACGGGCTTCAATCCCTCGGGCAACCAGGGCCGCTTGTTCATCAGCCTGAAGCCACTTGCCCAGCGTGGCTTGACGACCCTCCAGGTCGTCGACCGCATGCGGCGGCAGCTTGCGCGGGTGCAGGGCATCAGCCTGTTCATGACGGCGTCACAGGACATCCGCGTTGGCGGTCGCCAGGGCCGGGGACAGTACCAATATACCTTCTGGAGCCCTGATCTCGACGACTTGAACACGTGGTTCCCCAAGATCCTGGGGAGCCTGCAGAAGCTGCCACAAATCGTCGATGCCAATTCCGACCGCGAGCAGGGCGGCTTGCAGACCGACATCAAGATCGACCGCACTGCAGCGGCGCGTCTCGGCGTGCGGATCGCAGATATCGACAACGCGCTCAACAACGCCTTCGCGCAACGCCAGATCTCCATGGTCTATACGCAGCGCAACCAGTACCGCGTGGTGCTCGAGGTCGACCCGCGATACCAACGCGATCCTTCCGATATCGGCCGCATCTTCGTCCCAGGGCGCGATGGGACGCAGGTGCCTCTTTCAAGCCTCGTGACAATCGGCAAGTCGCTGGCGCCGCTGGTCGTCAACCATCAGGGCCCGTTCCCGTCGATGACGGTGAGTTACAATCTCCCCCCGAACGGCACGCTTGCCGCGGCCAACGCTGCCATCGAGCAGGCGGTGGCCGAGTTGCGGCTGCCGGACAACATCCGCGCTGAACCTGCAGGTGATGCGCGTGCTGCGGCATCGCTCGGCTCGGCGCAAGGGCTGCTGATCCTGGCGGCGCTGCTTGCCGTCTACATCGTTCTGGGCGTGCTCTACGAGAGCCTGGCACATCCCCTCACGATCATCTCCACGCTGCCGTCTGCGGGGCTCGGTGCCGTACTGGCGCTGCAACTTGCCGGCATGGAGCTGTCGGTGATCGCCTTCATCGGCATCATCCTGCTGATCGGCATCGTCAAAAAGAACGGCATCATGCTGGTGGATTTCGCGCTCGAGGCCGAGCGCAACCGGGGGCTCTCATCGAAGGAAGCGATCATCGAGGCGGCGAGGGAGCGTTTCCGGCCCATCCTGATGACGACGCTCGCCGCACTTCTGGGTGCAGTGCCGCTGGCGCTTGCGGCGGGGCCCGGATCGGAGCTGCGGCGGCCGCTGGGTATCGCCATCATCGGCGGCCTCGTCGTGTCGCAAATCCTTACGCTGTATACGACGCCGATGATCTATCTCCTGCTCGACAAGCTTCACCTTCGCCTTGGTGGAATGAACACCAAATTGCCGCATTCCGGCGGCGCCACGCCGCAGACTGTGGCAAGCGCTTAGCCAGAAGCCGAAGCTTTGCCTGATATTTATCGCTGTTTGCATCACAGGCGTGTGTCTTGGTTCTGTCCAAATCGTGCCGCATACACACTCGCAGCCGGTGCGTCCCATGGTGGTGCGCGCCCCTCAGGAAATGCGGCTAGTAGCCTTCGGGCAGTTTGCCTCTCCCACGTCTGAGATGCCGGGTCGTGCGTGCGGCCCATTTGACCGGCGGAATTCACGCAACTTATGGGAAAGGAAGTCCCCAATGCGCGTTACAGGTACGGTGAAGTTCTTCAACACGGCAAAAGGCTTCGGCTTCATCCAGCCGGAAAACGGCGGCAAGGACGTGTTCGTCCATGCCACGGCACTCGAGGCTGCGGGCATCCGCTCGCTCAACGAGGGTGATCGGGTAAGCTTCGTGCTTGAAGACGACCGTCGTGGCCGCGGCAAGCAGGCCGGCCAGCTGCAGAAGGCGTAATGCC
>JBDHTJ010000035.1:0-33480 GCA_039808585.1 Hyphomicrobiaceae bacterium
TTCGACATCGACTACAAGAGATTACTTGCGCTGTTCCGCCAGCAGGGACACCTCGTCAGAGCTCTTTACTATACCGCGCTCGCCGAGGATCAGGAATACTCCTCGATCCGCCCACTGATCGACTGGCTGGATTACAACGGCTACACCATGGTCACCAAGCCGACCAAGGAGTTCACCGACGCCTCCGGCCGGCGAAAGATCAAGGGTAACATGGACATCGAGCTGACGGTCGACGCCATGCGGCTTGCCGACACGGTGGACCACATCGTGCTTTTCACGGGCGACGGTGACTTCCGTGCGCTCGCGGCCGCGCTCCAGTTGAAGGGGCGCCGCGTGAGCGTGGTCTCGACCTTGCAAACCCAGCCCCCGATGGTGGCGGACGAGCTGCGCCGCCAGGCAGACCAGTTCGTGGATCTCGCGGACCTGGAGGAGCAGATCTGCCGGGATCCGGCGACACGCCCTGTGCGCGAGCCTGGCCTGCGGCCATCACCGCGTCGTCCCGCAGCGGCAACTCCGCTCGACTACCCCGAGGACGACGAGAGGTCCTAGGAAGACGCGTGCGCGGGTCCCCGCCATCGCGGGGACCACGGCTCTCTTCGAGGACGCGCGACGCCAAACCCACCGTCGTCATGCCCGCGCAGGCGGGCATCCACGCCAGCTTGAGATGAACGAAGCGCTCGCCTTTGCTTGATGAGAGCTTGGCGCCTAGCGGCTCACTCGCGTGGGTCCTCGCCTGCGCAGGGACGACGGGCGGTATGGGCGGCGTCGGAGCGAAACCCACCACCGTTCACTGGGGACAGCGGGGCTGGGCGCCACCTTTCGCGACGCGATGTGCTAAGGGGGCGGGAACGCCCCCTCTTGGATCGATACTGCCAATGCCGCCTCGCCCGAAGCCGCAAGCCCCTCCCCCGACGGAGGCCCCGCACGACTGTCCCAACTGTCCACGTCTCGTGGATTTCAGAATGAAGGCGCGGGCGCAGGAGCCCACCTGGCATAACGCGCCGGTCGCCTCCTTCGGGCCAGCCGATGCCCGCCTGCTCATTGTGGGCCTGGCGCCGGGATTGCGCGGGGCCAACCGGACAGGGCGGCCCTTTACGGGGGACTATGCGGGTGACCTGCTCTACGCCACGCTGCTGAAGTTCGGCTTTGCCACCGGCAGCTATCGTGCCGACCCCAAGGACGGCCTGCGGCTCGTCGATTGCATGGTCACGAACGCCGTGCGGTGCGTGCCACCCGAGAACAAACCGACGCCGGCCGAGATCAACACCTGCCGGCCCTTCCTCGTCTCCCGCATGGCGGCGCTGCCGCGCCTCGTGGCGATCCTTGCGCTGGGACGCATCGCGCACGACAGCACGCTGACCACGCTGGGCGCGCGCAAGTCGCTCTACCCCTTCGCGCACGGCGCGCGGCATCAGGTTTCAGAGCATGTGACGATGTTCGATAGCTTTCATTGCTCGCGCTACAATACCAACACGGGCAAGCTGACGACGCCGATGTTCGAGGCCGTATTTGCCGACATCCGGGCGCTGCTCGACGGCAAATAGCCGGTGGCATCGAGTGTCAGAGGGTGCGGTGCTGCATGCCGAGCCACGCACACACCTCGCGCGCGTGGGCGGCGGGATAGGACACGGGGTAGTACACGCGCTCGATCCGCCCATCGCGCAGCCCCAGGGTGAGCCGCTTGAGATAGGTGACGCCGCCCGTTTCGAACGTCGGCAGCCGGAGCGCTGCCTGCAGCTTGAACGCCTCGTCGCTCAACAACTCGTAGGGGAGTTGAAGACGCGCGGCGAACTCCTGCTGATGGGCGGTGTCCTGGGCCGAGATACCGAACACCTGCGCCCCGAGTTCATGGAAAGCCTGGGCGAGGTTGCGAAAGCCTTCCGCTTCCGGCGTCGAACCGTGCGCCCCGGGGATGTCGTCCCATGCCGGCGGGTTTGGCGCGCCTGGACGGCCGGACCAGGGATAGACGAACGCCACCACGAGCCCCGGAACGGTGGCAAGGCTCACCTGGCGACCCGCCGTCGACGTTAAGGTGATGTCCGGGAGGCGCTGACCTTTCTTGAGGTGGCTTGCCGCGCCGTCGTCGGCGAGGGGAGCAACGGAGAGTGGCATGGAAATTCAACCTTTATCCCGCATCAGGCGGGCTTTCTGGCGCTGCCAGTCGCGCTTGGCGATGTCGGCGCGCTTGTCATGGAGCTTCTTGCCCTCGGCCATGGCGAGCTTCACCTTCGCGCGCCCCCGAGGGTTGAAGTATAGTTCCAGCGGCACCAGCGTCATGCCCTTGCGCTCCACAGCGACGGTGATGTTGTGGATCTCGCGCCGATGCAGCAGCAGTTGCCGGGGGCGGCGCGGGTCGTGCTGGAAGAACGAACCCGCCTGCTTGTATTCGGGAATGTAGGCGTTGATCAGCCAGATGCCGCCGTTCTCGGACGAGGCATAGCTTTCCGCGATGTTGGCCTGCCCTGTGCGCAACGATTTCACCTCGGTGCCCGTCAAGGCGATGCCGGCCTCGAACACGTCGCCGATCTTGTACTCGTGGCGCGCCTTGCGGTTCTCCGCAATGCGCTTGCGGCCGTCATCATCCTTCTTGGCCATCAGGGGCGAGGCTTTCCCGTATGCCTTACTCGGCCGCCTTGGCGAGGCGCTCGAGGCCGACCTTGGCCAGCACGGCGTCGATCTTGCGCTTGGCCTCGTCGGATGCAGGCGCCATCGGCAGCCGTACCTCTGCGGAGCACAGGCCGAGCCGCGACACGGCATACTTCACCGGGCTCGGATTGGTCTCGCAAAACAGCACGTCGTGCAGAGGCATAAGGCGGTCGTTGATACTGTTGGCCTTGGCCCAATCGCCCGCGAGGCAGGCGTTCTGGAACTCGGCGCAGAGGCGTGGGGCGACATTGGAGGTGACGGAGATGCAGCCGACGCCACCATGCGCCATGAAGCCCAGCGCCGTCGCGTCCTCACCTGAAAGCTGCACGAAGTCCTTGCCGCACGCAAGACGCTGTTGCGTCACGCGGGCCACGTTGGCCGTCGCATCCTTGATGCCCACGACGTTCTTGAGCTTGGCGCACCGTTCCAGCGTCGCGACCGAGATGTCGACGATCGTGCGCGGCGGCACGTTGTAGATGACTATGGGGATGTCGACGGCGTCGCTGATCGCCTTGAAATGGCGATAGAGGCCCTCCTGTGTAGGCTTGTTGTAATAGCCCGTGGAGTGCAGCACGGCGTCGGCGCCCACCCGCTTGGCAAACTCGGTGAGGTCGATGGCTTCCGCCGTGGAATTCGACCCCGCGCCGGCGATCACGGGCACGCGCTTCTTGGCCACGCGCACGCATGTCTCGACCACGGCCTTGTGCTCGTCATGGCTGAGCGTGGGGCTCTCCCCGGTGGTGCCTACCGGCACCAGGCCGTGCGTGCCCTCTTCGATCTGCCATTCGACCAGGCGCTCGAACGCGCCATAGTCGACCTCGCCGTTCTTGAACGGCGTGATCAACGCGGTGAATGAACCCTTGAACATGGGTGCTCCCGAAATGGAGGGGCGGCAACGCGGGTCGCGCCCCTGTGGTGCCGCGTGCCTTGCCCGCAGCCAACGGCTACCTGACCAAAACTTGTGCGATCCGGCTCATGTTGGTAGCCTGTGATGTGATAGCCTGATGACGTCGAAGCGCAATGGGAAAAGCGCGGGCCGACGTTCAATTTGTGCATGCGTGGCAGCCTCCAGCTTCACTTGCCAGCCTCTGGGGCTGAAACCTTGGGTCATGCCTTCGCCTTGTTTCGGAGGCAGTCCCCGGCCTGTTGAGCGGCCGGCAGGCTCCCTGATGACTGAACGACGCACAATCGGCACTTCGATGGTGATGATGCATCTTCCGAAATGGCTAGCTGCAGCGCTTGTTGCAGCCTTCAGCGCGTACACCGTGACGGCCCTGGCGGAGCCGGCACCCAGTGCCGCCAAGGTGCAGGTAAAGAAAAAGAATTCCGACAAGGCTGCGGCCAAAGGGACAAAGGAAGCGTCGCTCACTCCGGCGCCTTATGCGCCGCCCAAGCCGTTCACGCCGCCGCTGGCGGAGGAAGCCCGTTCCAACGCCGTCTACGATGCGGCAATCGCGGAGGTGCGCGACAAGGCCGTCGACCCGGAGGTGGGGGCGCGGCTGAAGGAAGCCCTGGCGCGGGTCTCTGCCGGCGATGTCGCAGGCGCCCGCCTGATCGCGCGCGGCACCGGCAATCGCCTGGCCGAGACCTTCGTGGACTGGATCGCCTTCCGGGGCGGTGCCGGAACGCCGGCGGAGCTGAAGGCCTTCGCTGACAACCATCCGGCCTGGCCAGACCGCACGCTCATTCAGCAGCGCGCCGAGGAATCGCTTTTCCACAGCACGGCCAGCCCGGCAGAGGTGAAGGCCTTCTTCGCCCGCAGCGAGCCGCGCACGGCGGTGGGGCTCGCCACGCTCGCCTCCGCCCTTCTGGCCGAGAAAGACACCGCGAACGCCAAGGCCGCCGCCGTGAAGGCCTGGACTGAATACAACGTCTCCCATACCAACGAGCCGGCTTTCCTGAAGCGCGTCGGCCCGCTGCTCACAGATGCGGATCACAAAAAGCGGCTCGAACGCCTGCTCGCAGGCACCGGGCGCCTTGCTGGCGCGCGTGCCGAGCGCGGTGCCGTCATCAAGCGCACCATTGCGCTTCTCTCCTCGGCCGAGGACCGCAAGACCTACGAAGCCCGCCTCGGCCTGTTCCTGCAATCGAAGGACGCCGCCAAGCTCGCCTCGAAGATCCCTTCGACGCACAGCGACTGGGGCGCAGCGGTGCAGAAGGCGCGCCAGCTGCGGCGGCAAAAGAAGGAGGAGGAGGCCTGGAAGATTCTTCTCGCCGAGCCCGACCACGGCGCCGACGTGAAGCCCGACGGCTGGTGGGAGGAGCGGCGCACGAGCGCCTATGCCGCGCTGCGCATCGGCAAGCCACAGGTGGCGTTCGACCTCGTCCGCAACACGGGCGCGCTGTCCATCAACGCCACCAAGGACGCGCACTTCCTCGCCGGCTGGATCGCGCTGCGCTACCTGAAGGACACGAAGGCGGCGCTCGTGCATTTCCAGGCGCTGTGTAAAGCCGCAGACGGCCCGCTGAGCAATGCACGGGGACAATACTGGCTGGGCCGCACCTACGAGACGATCGGCGAGCAGGCGAAAGCGCAGGTGGCCTACAAGACGGCGTCGGGCTATTACGACACCTTCCATGGTCAACTCGCGCGCCTCAAGCTCGACCCCAAGGCTAGCGCCCTGAAGGTGCCGGCACCCGCACCGCCCACGGCGGAGGACATCGCAAGCTTCAAGGGTAACGATGCGATCGCCGCCGTCGTCCTGGCGCGCAAGGCCAACGTCGACATCTCGCTGGTGCGTACGTTTTTCAACCACCTGCGCTACCACCTGAAGACCGAAGGCGAGGTGGCGATGCTGGCGCATCTCGCCCTGGCCCTCGGCGATACCCAGAGCGCGGTGCGCGTGGGCAAGGTCGGCATCGGCCGCGGCTTCAACGTCGGCTACTACGCCTATCCAATCTCGGCGATGCCCGAGTACAAGCCGTTGCGCGATCCGCCCGAGCCCGCCTTCGTCTACGGCATCGCGCGGCAGGAGAGCGAGTTCAACACGCTCACCATGTCGCACGTCGGCGCGCGCGGCATCCTGCAGGTGATGCCCGTCACCGCCAAGCACGTGTGCCGCGACTACAAACTCAAGTGCGACATCGACCGGTTGATGAGGGACCCGGGCTACAACACCATGATGGGTGCCGCCTACATCGCCGACCGAATGGAAGAGTTCGACGGCTCCTACGTGCTGACACTTGCCGGCTACAACGCAGGGCCCGGCCGCGCGCGGCAGTGGATCAAGGAGTTCGGCGATCCGCGCGATCCGAAGGTCGATCCCATCGACTGGATCCACCGCATCCCGTTCGAGGAGACGCGCGAATACGTGCAGAAGGTCTTGTCGAACATCCAGGTCTATCGGGCCCGCCTCGGCGACGAGCGCAACGCCCTACGGCTGGCGGCCGACCTGCGCCGCATCGCCCCGGCAAAGTCCGCCCCGAAGGAATAGGGCGGACGAGTGGTCGTGCCTGTCGCAGGATGGCGAAGCCGCCGGACCGCCCAAGGGCCCGTCACGCACGCGCGCGTTCCAGGCGTCCATCTCTCCTTCATGCTTTCCCGGGCGAGCGCAGCGAGACCCGGGACCCTTCCCGGCAATTGGGGCGCAGAACCGTGATTTGCGGCAAGGTGGAATGACCCCGGATAGCCGCAGGCTTCGCCCGCGTCTTCCGGGGAGGCAGATTGAGGGACCCGGGGTGCGTTCCTCTCGCGCTTGCAATTCCGCCGCCTCCGCGGGCGTGGCCTCGTCAGGTCGGGACGGGCGATAGGCCTTCTGGCAGCAGAACCAAAATCAGGTTCTGCCCTTCGGGAGGATGACGCGAGATGTGCCCCTTGCCGTGCGTGTCTTCAACGAGAACGGCGTTGCCGCCGGGCACGCGCCGCACTTCACCGTCGCTGGTTTCGAACTCGACCTCGCCATCGAGCCAAATCGCCAGCAACCTGCTGGGAGGAGTATGGAACCCCGCTTCACGGACACCGGCCGGAATGCGGACGAAGCGAACTTGCGAGGCGGGGAAGTAGGCCGAAAGCGCGAAGGGCGCTTCGCCCGGGAACAGCGGAGACAACGGCATGTCGATCTCGACCTCGCCGAAATGCGAGTGACCGTCAGGCGCCGCAAATATGCGCAGGCACTTCATTGCGCGACCTCGATTGCGGACCCGGCAAGAGCTTGCGGCGCCGCCTCTCGTACCGCTCGAACATGCTGACGGCGACGAGTCATCTGCCGCGCAATTGAAGCCCCTATGCCAATTCGTGCGGAGTTGGGCATCACTCCTTCTTCGAAAGGCCCACGCGCTCAAGCGTCCGCTTCTCGACGGTCATCGCGTCGAGCATGAACTTCGTGTACTGCTCCGAGGTCATGAACTTGGCGTTCATGTCGTACTTGGCGAGCGTCGCAAGCACGCCGTCGTCCTTGGTGGCCGCCTCGAAGGCGTCCTGCAGCTTCTGGACGATGGGCGCGGGCATGCCCTTGGGGCCCGAGATGCCGAACGGGCTCTCGAACATGGCAGGGATCTCACCGCCCTCCCTGATCGTGGGCACCAGTTCCGACAGGGTCGGAACGTCCGGCAGGCTCTTGAGGCGAGACTGGCTCCATACCATCAGCGGCCGCAGCTTGCCGGCCTCGACGAGCGGCCGCCAATTGGTGGCATCCACCTGCAGCATGACGTGCTCGCCCAGCACGGCGGCGCTCGATTCACCTGCGCCCTTCATCGGCACGTGGGTGACCTTGATCTGCTCTCGCGCGGTCAGTTCCTCCATGCCGACGTGCAGCGAGGTGCCGACGCCGGGGCTCGCATATGTGACCTTGCCCGGGTTCTCCTTGGCGTACTTCACGACGTCCGCCCACGTCTTGAACGGCCCATCGGCCTTGGCGACGATGCCGAAGGTGTAGGCGGTGAGATTGGCGATGTAGGTGAAGTCCTTGGCGGGGTCGTAGGTCACTTTCTGCATCAGCGCGACGCGTACGACCGGCAACACCGTTTGCGAGATCGTGTATCCGTCCGGTTTGGCAGTCGCGGCCATCGTGGCGGGCGCCAGGGTGCCCGAGGCACCGACACGATTGTCGACGACGACGGGTTGGCCGAGCTTCTTGCCGGCTACTTCTGCCATGGCGCGCATGACGACATCGCCGGCGCCACCGGCCGGGAAGGCGACGAGAAGGGTTATCGGCTTGACGGGGAATTCCTGCGCCAGGGCAGGAGAGGATGTGAGGAAGGCTGGGGCTGCAGCGATTGCAGCAAGGCCCCACAAAAGTGTGCGGCGACGAAGCAAGGTTCCACTCCCATGGATCAGGGCCGGCTCTTTCGTATGGCCGGTTCGGGAACGGAGCCTGCCTTCTCGGGCGCGCCAAGTCCAGCCCGATCGTGGCTCTACCGCGGGCTCACTCCATTTCCGCGATGGACTCCAGTTCCTCGATATCGCAGACGAGCTTGGCGCCATTGCGCTTAATGGCGCCCATCTCTTCCAGCTGCGTCAGCGCGATGTTGACCTTAGGCCGGCTGGCGCCGATCAGCAGCGCGATCTCGCCTTGCGACATGCCGAGGTCGAGCGGCACGTTCTTGCCTTTGCTGCCCGGCGCTTCGAGCTTGAGGATGCCGAGCAACAGGCGTGCAAGGCGCACCTCGATCCGGTGCAGGGCGATCGCCTCCAGCCGCTGGTCCGTCTCGCGCAGGCGCTGGCACAGGAACCGCACCGCGGCCATGGCCACTTTCGGGTTGGCCTCGATCAGGTCCATCAGCGCCTTCTGCGGCAGGCTCATCGCCTGCACCTTGCTGATGGCGGTTGCCCCGGCCGTACGTTCGCCGCCGTCAAGCGTTGCGATCTCGCCGAAGACGCTGCCGGGCCCCGCGTGCGCGAACGAGAGTTCCCGGCCGTCGCCGGACAGAATCGAAAGCCGGATGCGGCCCTCCAGCACCAGATACATGTCACGCCCCGGGTCGCCGCGGGCGAAGATCATCTGGTCGGGCTCGAAGGCCACCTTACGCATGCGGGCCGCGATCAAGGCGCGGTCTGCCTCGCTCAGGCTTCCGAACAGGGCCGTCTTGCCGAGTAGCGAGACGATGTTGGGGGCTGCTTCCATTTGGCTTGTCCTGCGCGCGTCGTTCAGGGTCCGCCATCATGCGGGTGCGGAGCGGCTGTGTCGAGCCTCGCCCGCAACCAGGGCGAGATATTGCCCGGCGCGTTAAATGAAAATTAACGGCGCACATACAAGCTCGCTCAGGTTTCGTTAACCAGGACCGGCGTCCCTCAGGACGGTGCTCGCGCACTGTTCCTGCCGGTACAGCCCGGGCCCCGGGGCGTTCGCTATCGTGGCGGTACGCAAGCAAGGAGTGACCCATGCGCTTTGCCAATGTCCTGTTTGCCAGCATGATCGTGTCGGCGATGTTCGGCGCAGCCATTGCCCAGGCGGACGCCGAGCAGCGCGGCCGCTCGATCCGCTCCGCGAGCCTCACCACCGCCAACACCTGG
Source organism: Hyphomicrobiaceae bacterium (assembly GCA_039808585.1). Taxonomy (GTDB): domain Bacteria; phylum Pseudomonadota; class Alphaproteobacteria; order Rhizobiales; family Hyphomicrobiaceae; genus AWTP1-13. The sequence continues at coordinate 9,098 of JBDHTJ010000035.1, forward strand.
CTCTGGCAGCCGGCGCTTCGCCGCGGCCCCAGCGCGCCCTGAACGACTGCAGCGGAGTGCCAAATCGGCCAGATGACGGCGCCGTCGCGCCTGTCTATAAGGTCGGCCGATGCTGATCCTCGAGACCACCCATAAGGCCCCAGCCGCCGCGCGCCGCGCCGTCCTGGCGATCGGCAATTTCGACGGCGTGCATCGCGGCCACCAGGCGCTTCTCGCTGCCGCGCAGGACATCGCCCGCAAGGCCGATGTCCCCGCCGGCGTGATGCTGTTCGAACCGCATCCGCGCGAACTGTTCCAACCCGACAAGACGCACTTCCGCCTCACGCCATTGCCGCGAAAGCTGGCGCTGCTCGAAGCCTTCGGCATGGATGTGGCCGTGGTCCTGAAATTCGATGCGGGCCTTGCAAGCTTGCCGGCCGAAACCTTCATTGCAGAGATCCTTGTCCGCGACCTCGCCGTCAGCCACGTGGTGATCGGCTATGACTTCCATTTCGGCAAGGGGCGCGGCGGCAATGCCCGGTTGCTGAGGCAGGAGGGCGAGCGCCTCGGCTTCGGCGTGACCGAGATCGCCCCCGTTGCCAATGGCGGTGCGCCCTACTCGTCGAGTGCGGTGCGCAACTTGCTGTCGAAGGGAGATGTCACCGGCGCTGCAGCCATCCTGGGCCACTGGTGGCGCGTCACGGGCAAGGTGGTGGGCGGCGCCAGGCGTGGGACGGGCATGGGCTTTCCCACTGCCAACGTGCACCTCCCGGCGGGCACCCAGCTGGGCTTCGGCATCTATGCGGTGCGGGTTCATGTCGGAGACGACGTGCACGACGCGGCGGCCTACCTCGGCACGCGTCCCACGTTCGACAACGGGGCGGCGGTGCTGGAGGTGTTCCTGTTCGATTTCGACGGAGACCTCTACGGGCGCGAAATCGCAGTCGAGTTCATCGCCTTCATCCGCGGCGACCGCAAGTTCGAGGGCATGGAGGCGCTGAAGGCCCAGATGGCGCTCGATTGCGACGCGGCGCGCGGCATCCTCTCGAAGGCGGGCCCGGCACCGGACTGAGGGGGAATTCAGCCCGGTGCCGCCTGCAGCCCGCACCGGATACGGGCGCCGGGCACGCTCCCCGCTGCCGGCCAGCCTCGCCACGCTTCCCCGCATGCATGCAGTGTTACGCAGTTTGCGGCACGGTGGATCATCCGAACGAGGTATGCTCGTCCTGATGTAGAGAGTTGCCCCCTCACCCGCTTGCCACATTGCGCCCCGCCGCGGTCACGGCTACAAGGGCCGGACCATGACCAAGAGCGCCTATCTTCCGAGCCCGCTGCCGCCGTCCGGCCATGCGCGAATTACCGGCCCGGCCGCCTAGGGCCATGCCCTTCCAGGCGTACCGGGTGCTCGCCCCGCTCTTCCGACTTATCCGCCTTTCCGACGATGGCCGCTCATGACCACTTCCGATACGTCCGCGCGCGACTGGAGCGCGACCCTGTACCTGCCCAAGACCGAATTCCCGATGAAGGCCGGGCTGCCCCAGCTCGAGCCCAAGCTTTTGGATCGTTGGGAGAAAATCAAGCTGCTCAAGCGCTTACGGGATACCTCCCGTGGCCGGCCCAAGTTCATCCTGCATGACGGCCCGCCCTACGCGAACGGCAACATCCATATCGGCACGGCGCTGAACAAGATTCTGAAGGACGTGGTCACGCGCAGCCAGCAGATGCTGGGCCACGATTCCAACTATGTGCCCGGCTGGGACTGCCACGGCCTGCCCATCGAATGGCAGATCGAGCAGGAATACCGCGCCAAGGGCCAGGACAAGGACAGCGTGCCCGTCAACGAGTTCCGCAAGCAGTGCCGGGCCTTCGCGCAGCACTGGATCGGCGTGCAGATGGCGGAATTCAAGCGTCTTGGCGTTGAGGGCGACTGGGAGCGCTACTACTCGACCATGAATTTCCGGGCCGAGTCGGTCATTGCCCAGGAGATCATGAAGTTCGCCATGACCGGCGCGCTTTATCGCGGCTCGAAGCCCGTGATGTGGTCGGTGGTGGAGAAGACGGCGCTGGCCGAAGCCGAGGTCGAGTATCACGACTACCAGTCGGACACGATCTGGGTGAAGTTCCGCGTCATCCGCACGAGCACGGAGCCCGAGAACGATCCCGTCGGCCTGCTCGGCGCCTCCATCGTCATCTGGACGACGACGCCGTGGACCATTCCCGGCAACCGCGCCATCGCCTTCTCCGAGAAGGTGCCCTACGGCGTCTACGAGGTGACAGGTGCGCCCGAGGGCAACTGGGCGCGCGCGGGCGACCGCCTGGTGCTCGCCGACAAGCTTGCCGAGCAGGTGATGAAGGCGGCGAAGGTGGACAACTTCCGCCGCATCGGCACGGTGGCGCCGGAGCAGCTCGCCTCCGCGTTCTGCGCCCATCCCTTGCGCAACCTCGGCTACACCTTCCCGGTGCCTCTGCTGGCTGGCGACCACGTCACCGACGAGGATGGCACGGGCTTCGTCCACACCGCCCCCGGACATGGCCGCGAGGACTTCGAGGTGTGGATGGCCAACGGCCAGAACCTGCTGCGCTGGAAGATCGATCCGGCCATCCCGTTCACCGTCGATGCCGACGGCCGCCTCACCAAGGATGCGCCGGGCTTCGAGGGGCGTCGTGTCATCACGGACAAGGGCGACAAAGGTGATGCCAATGACGCCGTCATCAAGGCGCTGGCGGAAGCCGGTGCGTTGATCGCGCGTGGGCGCCTGAAGCACCAGTACCCGCACTCGTGGCGCTCCAAGAAGCCCGTGATCTTCCGCAACACCCCGCAGTGGTTCATCGCCATGGACAAGGTGCTGCCGGGACCGGGCGTCGACGACTGGACCGGCCAGCCCGTCAAGCGCCCGCGCACCCTGCGCAGCCTTTCGCTGCGCGCCATCGCCGATACCGAGTTCGTGCCGCAGGCGGGGCAGAACCGCCTGCGCGGCATGATCGAAGCGCGGCCCGACTGGGTGATCTCGCGCCAGCGCGCGTGGGGCGTTCCGATCTGCGTCTTCTGGCACAAGGACACCGGCGAGGTGATCCCGGGCCCGCAGTTCCACCGCTCGGAGGAACTGATGCACCGGATCCGCACCGCGATGGCCGATCGTGGCGCGGACGTGTGGTTCGAGCCCGGCGCGAAGGAGCTGTTCCTGACGGGCCTCGTCGATGATCCCTTCAAGTGGGAGCAGGCCTCCGACATTCTCGACGTGTGGTTCGATTCAGGCTCGACGCACGCCTTCACGCTGGAAGACGCGCAGGCGTTCCCGACGCTTGCCGGCATCCATCGCCAGCGCGATGGCGGGCCCGACCGTGTCATGTATCTCGAAGGCTCGGACCAGCATCGCGGCTGGTTCCAGTCGTCGCTGCTGGAATCGTGCGGCACCCGCGGGCGCGCGCCCTTCGACATCGTCCTCACGCACGGCTTCGTGCTGGACGAGAAGGGCCTCAAGATGTCGAAATCGCTGAAAAACGTGATCGCGCCGCAGGAGGTCATCAAGAGTTCCGGCGCCGACATCCTGCGCCTCTGGGTCACCGCCTCCGACTACGCCGACGACCTGCGTATCGGGCCTGAGATCCTGAAGACGTTCGTCGAGACGTATCGCAAGATCCGCAACAGCCTGCGCTGGATGCTCGGCACGCTCGCCCACTACGACGGCCAGCAGAAGATCAGCGTGAAGGCGATGCCCGAACTCGAGCAGCTGATGCTGCATCGGCTGTGGGAACTCGACGGCATCGTGCGCAAGGCCTACGCGGAGTACGACTACAAGCGCGTGGTGGCGACGCTGTCGCAGTTCATGAATACCGACCTGTCGGCGTTCTACTTCGACATCCGCAAGGACGCGCTCTACTGCGATCCGCCTTCGAGCATGAAGCGCAAGGCTGCGCTCGAGACCATCGAGCAGATCTTCCGCACCACCACGCTGTGGCTCGCCCCGCTCCTGTGCTTCACGGCGGAGGAAGCCTGGCTCGCGCGCTATCCGAGCGCCGATGGTAGCGTGCACCTGGAGACCTTCCCGAAGGTGCCAGCGGCATGGCGCAACGACGATCTCGCCGAGGACTGGGAGAAAGTGAAGCGCGTGCGCCGCGTCGTCACCGGGGCCCTGGAGATCGAGCGTGCCAACAAGCAGATCGGCTCGTCGCTGGAAGCCGCGCCAAAGGTGTTCATCAGCGACGACGAGTTGTTCGCCGCACTCGATGGCACTGACTTCGCCGAGGTGTGCATCACCTCCGACATCGAGGTTAAGGAGGTGCTCGAGGGGCTGATCCCCGACGGCGCCTTTACCCTGCCGGACGTGCCGGGCGTGGGGGTGGTGTTCGCAAAGGCGGACGGCCGCAAGTGCGCACGCTCCTGGCGCTTCACGAAAGACGTCGGCGAGGATCCGGAGTATCCGGAACTCTCCCTGCGCGATGCCGTGGCCATGCGCGAGAAGGACAAGCAGGCGGCCGGGGGCGAGAGCGCATGAGCGAGGATCGGCCGCCCTACCTCGCGTCCGGCCTCGGCATCGCGGCGCTGACGCTGCTCATCGACCAGGCTCACAAGTGGTACATGCTCCTCGTCTATCGCATCGAGGAGCGTGGCCGGGTGACCGTGGCGCCGTTCCTGGATCTCGTGTTCGTCAAGAACGAGGGCATCAGCTATGGCCTCTTCACCCAGGAAAGCCAGAAAGGTCAATGGCTTCTCGCGGGCTTTGCGGTGCTGGCCTGCCTGCTCCTTGGTCTTTGGCTGGCGCGCGGTGTCACCAACCGGCTGATGGCCTGGAGCGTCGGCCTCATCATCGGGGGCGCCCTGTCGAATGCCATTGACCGGGTCATCCTGGGTGGTGTGGCTGACTTCTTCTCCCTGCACGCCTTCGGCTTCTATTGGTACGTGTTCAACATTGCCGACGTGGCGATCGTTGCCGGGGTGGCCGGGCTTTTGTATGATTCATTCATGCCGACTCGCGACGGCGCCCCAAAGTCGACGCAATAGCTTGACTTTGTTCGCTTTCAGGGCAACGTGACCGGAAGCAACGGGAGAACGGACGGCGTGCAGCAGCCTGCTCCACATCTGACACTGCCCCGCAGCAGCATGCATCCAGGCGCACTGCGCCGGGTGTTTGCGGGCCTCGCGTTGGCGTCGTCCCTCGCCCTGTCGGGTTGCGCCGATGGCATCGCCCTCAACGGCGCCGTGTTCGACTGGATGGGCATCAGCGAAAACGCACTTTCGCAAAAAAATTCCGAGCCCAAGCTTGCCGAGCGTGCGCCGCTCGTGCTGCCACCCAATGCTGAGCGCCTTCCTGAGCCCGGGTCCGGCGTTGCAGCCGAGACCGGCGACATGAACTGGCCCACGGACGCCGACCAGCGCAAGGTTGCCCAGGCCAAGGAACGCGAGAAGCTGCATCTCGCCTATTGCCGCGGCGAGATCGAGTGGCAGAAAAAGGCTCTCGATCCCAACAACCCGGTCAATCAGAACAAGAGCCCCTTCGGCCCCTGCCCCGGTCTCGGCAACATGATCAAGAGCAACGTCAACAACAATTGATCGTCCGCTACCCGCTGTGGCCCGGTAGATTTCCGCAAGGGCCCGCAAACTCTTAAGACATTAAGGGCTTGTCATTTGACTTGAGCCCCCCGAAACCCAAAATCCGATCGCATGCCAGTGCGATCGGCCGCTTCGCGCGGCCGTCTCTTTTCGACCGAGGAGCGGTTTAATGCACATGTCCCGCAGTAGCCGCGGTATCGTCTTCCTTCTCTCTCACCTGATGGCGCTCTCCCTCATGATGCTCAGCCCAAGCTCGTCCGCCGCGCAGACGCTTGCACCGAAGATCGCCGAATTCACCCTCGGCAACGGCATGCAGGTGGTGGTGATCCCCGACACCCGCGCGCCGGTGGTGACGCACTTCGTGTGGTACCGCGTCGGCTCGGCGGATGAGCCCCCCGGCGTCTCGGGCATCGCCCACTTCCTCGAGCACCTGATGTTCAAGTCGACGGAGAAGATTCCCTCCGGCGAATTCTCCAAGATCGTGTCGCGTCTCGGCGGCCAGGACAACGCCTTCACCAGCCACGACATGACGGCCTATTACCAGCGCATCTCCAAGGATCGCCTGCCCAAGATGATGGAGATGGAAGCGGACCGTATGGTCAATCTCCGCCTCGAGGAGAAGGACGTGATCACCGAGCGCGCCGTCATCATCGAGGAGCGGCGCTCGCGCACAGAGAACAATCCGTCGAGCATTCTCGCCGAACAGATGTCGGCGGCCTTCTACCAGAACCACCCGTATCGCATCCCCATCATCGGCTGGATGCACGAGATGGAGAAGCTTTCGCGCGAGGATGCGCTCACCTTCTACAAGCGTTTCTACGCGCCCAATAACGCCATCCTCGTCGTGGCTGGCGACGTCACACCCGAGGAAGTGAAGCGGCTCGCGGACGAGACCTACGGCAAGATCCCATCGAACCCTGCCATCAAGCCGCGGGTGCGTCCGCAGGAGCCACCGGCGCGCGCCCCGCGCCGCGTCGAATTGAAGGACCCGCGCGCGGGCAACGCAAGCGTGCGCCGCTATTATCTTGCGCCGGCCTATCGCAAGGCCGAGCCCGGTGAGGCCGAGGCGCTGCACGTGCTCATGAAGATCGCCGGGCAAGGCGCCACCAGCCGCCTCTACCAGAAGCTCGTGGCACAGCAGAAGCTCGCCTCCTCCGCGGGCGGCTGGTACTCGGGCTCCAACCTCGACTCTGGCTCCATCGGCGTCTACGCGGTGGCGGCCCAGGGCGTCGGCCTCGACAAGGTCGAGGCGGGTTTCGACGCGGTGCTGCACGAGCTGCGTACCGAACTCGTCACGCCGGATGAGCTGGAGCGTGCCAAGAAGGCCTACATCGCCGATTTCATCTACGAGGCGGACAGCCAGAGCGCTCTTGCCCGTCGCTACGGCGAGGGGCTGGTCATCGGCCAGACCATCGCGCAGATCAACGACTGGCCCAACGCCATCGCCAAGGTTACGGCCGAGGACGTCAAGCGCGTCGCTAACAAGTACTTCGACATCCGCGCCTCAGTGACGGGAACACTGATCCCCGAGGCATCGGAGCCGGAGGCCGGCACTGTGCACAAGCCGCAGGCGACTCCGGCCTCGACGCCCATGAAAACTCCTGCGGCCGTCCCCGCCAACAAGGGCTGAGGAGAGACGCGTGATGGTATTTTCACTCCCGTTTGCGGCCCGCCGCCCGGTTGCAGCCTTCCTCGCCCTGTCCTTGCTGGCCGCGGCGCTTTTCCTCATTCCCACCGACAGGGCCTACGCCATGAAGATCCAGGAAGTGACAAGCCCGGGCGGCATCAAGGCATGGCTCGTGGAGGAGCATGCCGTACCGCTGGTGGCCATGCGCTTTGCCTTCGACGGCGGCTCCACGCAGGACCCCACGGGCAAGGAGGGCGTCGCCAACTTCCTCGCCGGCATGATGGACGAGGGCGCCGGCGATCTCGACGCGCAGGCCTTCCAGCAGCGCATGGAAAGCATCGCCATGCGCATGAGCTTCGATGACGCGCGCGACTATTTCTACGGCAGCTTCGAGACGCTGACTCAACACCGCGACGAGGCTTTCGCGCTGCTGGGCCTCGCGCTCACCAAGCCGCGCTTCGATGCGGACGCCGCCGATCGTGTCCGCGCGCAGCTGCATGCGAGCCTCGCCTACGCCGCGCGCGATCCCAACCGCGTCGCCAGCGAGCAGTGGTCGGCGCTTGCCTTCGCCGGCCATCCCTATGGTCGCCCTGCCAACGGCACGCCGCAGACGCTGGACGCCATCAAGAGCGAGGATCTGCGCGCATTCTGGTCCCGGAATTTCGCGCGCAACAACCTGCGCGTCGTGGCCGTGGGCGACATCGATGCCGCGACCCTTGCCAAGGCCCTCGATGCCGTCTTCGGCGGATTGCCCGAGAAGGCGCAACTCGTCGCCGTGCCCGACGTGGCGCCGAAGGCTGCCGATCCCGTCAAGGTGATTGACATGGCGGTGCCGCAGTCGGTGGCCCGTTTCGGCCTTCCCGCCATGCCGCGCAAGGACAAGGATTTCATCCCGGCCTATGTGCTGAACACGATCGTCGGCGGCGGCGTCATGTCCTCGCGTCTGTGGGAAGAGGTGCGCGAGAAGCGCGGCCTCGCCTACTCAGTCAACAGCGCCATCCAGCCCTTGAAGCACACCAGCATTTTCGCCGGTGGCGTGGCGACCAAGAACGAGGAGATCGCACAATCCCTCGACATCATCCGCGCCGAGCTCAAGCGCATCGCGGCGGAAGGGCCGAGCGACAGGGAACTCGCCAACGCCAAGTCCTACCTCACGGGCTCGTTTGCGCTGGGCTTCGACAGCAACGCCAAGATCGCCAACCAGCTGCTCTGGATCTGGCAGGAGGATCTGGGCATGAGCTACGTCGACACCCGCAACAAGCAGATCGACGCCGTGACCCTCGACGACCTGAAGCGCGTGGCGAAGCGCCTGTTCGAAAGCCAGGAGCTGATCGTGACGGTCGTGGGCAAGCCGAAAGGCCTCGCCCCGCGCGGCTGACCCTTCTACGGCTGCCGAGGCCCACGCGCGATTTTTCGGCGCGCGGCCCTCGTTGCAGACGGTTGCGTGGACGCCACCTTCGTGGGCATCCACGAGAAGTCAGCGAGGAACTCCCGCGCGCTCCCTTGGCATGTGGCGTCAGCGATCGCGGCTGGCGGGAGCAGCCTCGCCGCGCCTGGCCCGGATGGCGGCTTGAGCAGCGGCAAGGCGCGCGACCGGCACGCGGAAAGGCGAGCAGGAGACGTAGTCGAGGCCCGTGTCGTGGCAGAAGCCGATCGAGGCCGGGTCGCCGCCATGCTCGCCACAGATGCCGATCTTGAGTCCCGGCCGCACTCTGCGGCCGCGTTCCGTGCCGATGCGCACTAGCTCACCCACGCCCGCCTGGTCGATGGAGACGAACGGATCCACCTCGAACACGCCGCGGTGCGTGTAGTCTGCTAGGATCGGGCCGGCGTCGTCACGCGACAGGCCGAGGCAGGTCTGCGTGAGATCGTTGGTGCCGAAGGAGAAGAACTCCGCACCCGTATCACCCGCGGCGATCTCGTCGGCGCGAAGCGCGGCGCGCGGCAATTCCACCATGGTGCCCACCTGGTATTCGAGGGAGGCTCCGGTCTCCCGCTTCACGTCTTGCGCAACCTTGTCGATAACGCTGCGAAGAATGTCGAACTCGCGGCGATAGGCGACGAGCGGGATCATCACCTCGGGGATCACCGGCTTGCCGGTCTTGCGCGCCGCGTTGATGGCGGCCTCGAAGATGGCGCGCGCCTGCATCTCGCAGATCTCGGGATAGCGGATGGCGAGGCGGCAGCCGCGGAAGCCGAGCATCGGATTGAACTCTTCCAGCTCGGCAACGCGTGCCTTGAGCTTTGCCAGCGGCTGGCCCAGCTCGTGCGCCACGGCCTCCGCCTCCTTGTCCTCGTGCGGCAGGAACTCGTGCAGCGGCGGATCGAGCAGGCGGATGGTCACCGGCAGCCCGGCCATGATTTCGAACAGCGCCTCGAAGTCGGCACGCTGCATGGGCAGGATCTTCGACAGCGCGTGCCGGCGTCCTTCCTCGCTGTCGGCGCAAATCATCTCGCGCATGGCGAGGATGCGATCGGCCTCGAAGAACATGTGCTCCGTGCGGCACAGGCCGATGCCCTCCGCCCCGAAGTCGCGCGATTGCTTGGCGTCACGCGCGGTATCGGCATTGGCCCGGATGCCGAGCGTGCGCAACTCGTCCGCCCAGGCCATGACCTTGGCGAAGTCGCCGGAAAGCTCGGGCTGGCGCATCTTCACGCGGCCCTTGATCACCTCGCCCTTGGCGCCGTCGATGGTGATCACGTCGCCTTTCTTGAAGACGGTGTTGCCGGCCGTCATGGTGCCGGCCTTGTAGTCGATGCGCAGCGTGCCGGCGCCGCACACGCACGGGCGGCCCATGCCGCGCGCCACGACGGCCGCGTGCGAAGTCATGCCGCCGCGCGTGGTGAGGATGCCGGCGGCGGCGTGCATGCCGTGGATGTCCTCGGGGCTGGTCTCTATGCGCACGAGGATCACCTCGCGGCCCTGTGCCTTCAGCGCTTCCGCCTCGTCTGCGTCGAACACGATCTCACCCGAAGCCGCCCCGGGAGAGGCGGGAAGACCGGAGGCCACCAGCACCTTCTCGGCATCGGGATCGATGGTGGGATGCAACAGCTGGTCGAGGCCCGACGGTTCGACGCGCAGCACCGCCTCGTCCTTGGGGATCACGCCTTCCTCGACGAGATCGACGGCGATTTTCAGCGCGGCCTTGGTGGTGCGCTTGCCGTTGCGTGTCTGCAGCATCCAGAGCTTGCCCTGCTGGATGGTGAACTCGATGTCCTGCATGTCGCGGTAGCGCTGCTCGAGGCGGCGGAAGACGTCCGACAGTTCCTTGAAGGTCTCCGGCATCAGCGCTTCGAGGGAGGGCGCATCCTCTCCCGCTTCCTTGCGCGCAGCCTCCGTGAGCGCCTGCGGCGTGCGGATGCCGGCCACGACGTCCTCGCCCTGCGCGTTGACGAGGAACTCGCCGTAGATCTCATTGGCGCCGGTCGATGGATTGCGCGTGAAGGCGACGCCGGTCGCCGACGAGGTGCCGAGGTTGCCGAACACCATCGCCTGGACGTTCACCGCCGTACCCCAGCTGTCGGGGATGCCGTGCAGGCGGCGATAGGTGATGGCGCGCGCATTGTGCCAGGAGCCGAACACGGCGCCGATGGCGCCCCACAGCTGCTCCTTGGTGTCCTGCGGGAAGGGCTTGCCCGTCTCCGCTTTCACCGCATCCTTGTATTGCGCGATGATCTCCAGCCAGTCGTTGGCGACGAGATCCGTATCGAGCGAGTAGCCCGCCAGGTTCTTGTGGCTGTCGAGGATGTCCTCGAATACGTGGTGCTCCACGCCCAGAACCACACCCGAGTACATCTGGATGAAGCGCCGGTAGCTGTCGTAGGCAAAGCGCTTATCGCCCGATTGTGCGGCAAGGCCTTCAACGGTGATGTCGTTGAGGCCGAGGTTGAGGATGGTGTCCATCATGCCGGGCATCGAGGTGCGCGCACCCGAGCGCACGGAGACGAGCAGCGGCTTGCCGGCATCACCGAATACGGAACCCACCGCCGCGCCGATGATGGCTAGCGCGCTCTCGACATCCTGCTCGAGGCCCTGTGGCAGTTTCCCGCCGAGTTCGTAATAGGCCGTGCACACCTCGGTGGTGATGGTGAAGCCAGGCGGCACGGGAAGCCCGAGGCTTGCCATTTCTGCGAGGTTTGCGCCCTTCCCGCCCAGAAGGTTCTTCATGTCCGCCGTGCCTTCGGTCTTCCCGGCGCCGAAAAGGTAGACACGCTTCGCCTGGGGGTGCGCGACTTTCTGCATCATGGCCATGCTTCCCTGTTGGTCCCGGGCTACCGCTGAGATCCGGCTTTCCAATAGCCCTTCACTTCAATGCGCTGCAAAAAGAAAAGTATCCGCTCCAGTGATGGATCGCCGCACCTGCCGCAGCCTCGCCCGCCCGCTGCCTTTGACTGCAGCATGAAGTTCAGCACATTGTGCGCAAGGTCCGTGATAACGACGAGGCGCAGCAAAGCATGACCGCACAGCCAGCTCTAGTTCAACTCGCCCAGGTCCTTAAGACGCTCGACGAGACGCGGGAAGCTGCCGTCGAGCGCCTGTTCGAGTTGATCAAGATCCCCAGCATCTCGACCGACCCGGCCTACAAGGCCGACTGCCAGAAGGCGGCGGAATGGTCGGCGCGGCAACTCAAGGAGATCGGCCTCGAGGCCCGCGTCGTGCCCACCACCGGCCATCCCATGGTTGTGGGTCACGACAAGAGCGCCAGCGCCAAGGGCAAGCCGCACGTGCTCTTCTATGGTCACTACGATGTGCAACCGCCCGATCCGCTGGACCTTTGGAAGGCGCCGCCCTTCGAGCCGCGCATCGTCAACGACAAGGCCAACGGCCGGGTGATCGTGGCGCGTGGGGCCGAGGACAACAAGGGCCAGTTCATGACCTTCTTCGAGGCGCTCAGGGCCTGGAAGACGGTGTCCGGCAGCGTCCCCGTGAACGTCTCGGTGCTGCTCGAAGGCGAGGAGGAATGTGGCTCTCCCTCGCTGCCCGGCTTCCTCGCCAAGCACGGCAGGGAGGTGACTGCCGACCTTGCTCTCGTGTGCGACACCGGCCAGTGGGACAAGGATACGCCCGCCATTTCCACGCAGTTGCGCGGCCTTGTTGGGCTCGAGGTGGTGATCCACGGTCCCTCGCGCGACCTGCATTCCGGCACCTACGGCGGCGCTGCCCTCAACCCTATACGTGCGCTCGCCAGCATCATGGGCAAGATGCACGACGCCAACGGCCGTGTGCGCGTGCCGGGTTTCTACGACGACATCAGGAAGCCTTCGGCCAGGCAGCTCAAGCAATGGAAGGGGCTGGACTTCGATCCGGCCGAGTTCCTCGGCGGCGTTGGTCTTTCGAAGGCGGCAGGCGAGAAGGCCTACAGCGTGCTGGAGCAGGTGTGGGCGCGACCGACGCTGGAGTTCAACGGCATCACCGGCGGCTATCAGGGTGTCGGTACGAAAACCGTCATTCCCTCGACGGCCTCGGTCAAGATCACGTGCCGCCTGGTGCCGGGGCAGGACCCGAAGAAGGTGCTGGCGGCGGTGAAGGGCTTCATCGAGGACAACGCGCCGGAGGGCGCCAAGGTGGAATTCATCGGCGGGCGCGGATCGGCTGCGCTGGCCTTCGATCCCGAGAGCCCGCACATCCGCAAGGCGGCGCAGGCGCTGGAGGAGGAGTGGGGCAGGCCGGCGGTGCTGATGGGCATGGGCGGCTCCATCCCCATCGTCACCTCGTTCAAGGACGAGTTGGGCATGGACAGCCTGCTGGTTGGCTTCGGCCTCGACGACGACCGCATTCATTCGCCGAATGAGAAGTACAATCTCTCGTCGTTTCGCAAGGGGGCCCGCAGCTGGGCCCGCATCCTCGCCCGCCTCGCCGAGACGGACAAAGATCGGAAGTAGGGATCAGGGAGTAGCGAATAGGGAGGTGGGAGCAAGGTCGCCCCCTCCCTCACTGCGGCCCGAGTGTCGCCGGCTCGACCGCTGGCGCCTGCGCGATGCGCAGGTCACCGATGATGTCCAGCGTATCCAGGAACGCCGCCACGAGGTCGAGCAGGGTGCCGAGACGCACCCGCCCTGCCACCAGGAAATCCTCGTCGATGGCAAGTTCGTTGCGCCCACCGAGGCCTGGCTCGTCCGCCCCGATCACGGCGCGCGTACGCAGGTACGACGTCAGCGTGTCGCCCGTTTCGAAGGCCTGGTCGGTGGTGTCGCCCATTTCGGTCGCCGCATCCACGAGGCTCGCGGTTCCGGCGACGAAGAGCTGGATCACCGGGCGCAGTCGGCTCTCTTCGCGCTTGATGTCATCGGCCCATTTGCGTGCCTGCAGCAGGCGGGCGATCAGCGAGAGTTCGAGCAGCCGCGCCTGCGAAAAGAACTCTGCAAGCTGTTGGTTGCGCGTGGCGAGGCGGTCCATGTCGCGCTTGCCCGCGGCGTCGAACTCGGTGAGGTCGACCTTCTCGGCCAGCATGTCCTCCCCGATGGCAAGCGCCGTATCGAGGTTGTCGGCCAGGAGATAGAGGCTCGGATGCGGATCTTTGCTGCTCAAGGTCTTGCGCTCCACGCGGGTATTACGCCGACGCACGCTCGGCGGGTGGGCAGAAGAACCGATTCGCGCCGCCCGCCATAATCGTGCGGCGGCCTTTTCAACTGCTGACGTCATACGGCGCCCCGGTCCAGCGCCAAGGTGTGGCCCGCATGCGCCAGTCACCCGACTCACCTGCTGGCAGCAACACCAAACATATGGGCGCCCTGCGAAATCCACGCCAGCACGAGTTGAAGGACAAAGCGATTTCCGACTGCACTCGGGGGAGCGCGCGGGGGTTCGCGCGTTTGCGGCACGCATCGCGGCCTTCAGCGGAGATGCCCCCTCCGGGAGTGGCAGCTCAGGGCTTTGCAGCGCCGAGTGACGTGAGAACGCCGCCAGCGACGGCGCGCGGATCGCGGGCGCGCCAGGTGCCCCGCTCCACGTCGACGAGGAAGCGCTCCACGAGAGCGTTGAAGAATGCCGGCTCCTCCAGATTGATGGCGTGGCCCGACGCTGGCAGGATCGCCAGCTGCGCGTTCTTCATGAGCCGCTTCATCCAGAGGTTTACGTCGAGGCAGGGCTCGTCCTCATCGCCGACGAGCAGCAGAGTGGGAGCCGCGATAGCCTTCAATTCCGCCTCGAGTTCATAGAGCGAAGGCCGTGAGGCCTGCACCTTGCGCAACGTGCTGGCCGCGGCATGAGCTTCGTGCTGAGCGAGATGGCGCACGAAAGCCTGCCAGCCGATGGGGTCTTTGTTGAGTAGATGCACCCGGGTGGGGCTATAGCCCATGCCCTCCGCGTCGATGCGGCCGCTGGCGTCGAAGCCCGCAGCGGTGTTGCGGCATTCCTCGATGAACTGCGCGCGCGTCTGCATGTTCGAGCCGGAGCCCGCGCCCGCCGCCACGCAGGCGCGCACGCGGCCGGGGAATTTCGAGGCGACCATGAGGGCGGCATAGCCCCCCATGCTCAAGCCGACGATATGGGCCGTGTCGACGCCCACCGCATCGAGGACAGCGATCACGTCGCGATTGAAGAAGTCCTGCCCGTAGTGCTCGTCGCCCTTGGGCGCATCGGACAAGGGGTAGCCACGCGCCGCCATGGTGATGGCGTGCCAGCCGCGTCCGAAGTGGCGCATCTGGTCGTCCCAGCTGCGGTGGTCGCCGCCGAACTCGTGCACGAAAATGATCGGCACGCCCGAGCCCGTCTCCTCGTAGTAGATGCGGGCGCCGTCTGAGGATGCGTGTGGCATAGCGAACTCCTTGAGCAAAAGCCTGATCGACTGAGATCCACGCGGGTTTCGCGCCCATCGAAAGCGTAAATCAGTCTCTCGAATAAACAGAGCATCCGGGAGGAACGCCTCGATCCCACCCGGATCAACCATGCTCTACACATGATGCGGCGAGCGCACGGGGCGTGCAAAGGAGAAGTCGGAACAGCTGTCATGGCGGCAGCGCAACCGCCACGGGCAGTTCGACTAATGCAGCGTCTTCAGCGCGGCATCGAACTTGGAGAGGTCCGAGCGCCACTGGGCCCGATGCGCCGCAATGCGGTCGAGCGTGGCGATGATGTTGCGCCCCTTCTCGAGCAGGTCGCGCGCTTCCGCGCCATTGCCCCGCATGGCTTCGAGCGAGCCGATCTTGTGGTAGCTCACCGCCAGGTCGCGGTGCGCCGAGGCATCGCCGATGCCGATGCCTTCGAGCAGCCGTTCGGCAATGGCGAGGCCCTTGCGATAGCTTGCCAGGGCTTCGTCGGCATGCCCCTGCGCGTGCAGCACGTCCGCGACACGCTCGTAGCTGGCCGAAAGGTCCCAGGACCATTGGCGATTGCCGGGATCGGTGCGCACCAGCGCCTTCGACAGGGCCAGGCCCTTGCGGAAATGCTCGAGCGCGCCTGCAAGGTCGCCCTTCTTGTCGAACAGATCGCCGATGCGTTCATAGCTGACGGAAAGATCGTGCAGCAGGTCGAGGTTGTTCTTGCCGGCTGCGCGCGCAAGCCCCTCCGCGATTCCAAGCCCCGCCTTGTAGCTGGCAAGGGCCTGCGCAAGGTCACCCTTGGAGAAATGGATGTCACCGATGCGATCGAGCGTGACCGAGAGATCGCGATTGAGCGGCACGCTGTCGGGGCTGGTGAGAAGCAGGCCTTCGATCTCGCTCTTGGCGTCGAGGTAGGAGGAAAGGGCCTCGTCCATGGCGTGGCGCGCCGCGCGCACGTCGCCGAGCATGGTGCGTCCGCGATAGCGAAGCGTGGCGTTTGCAGACCCGCGTGCCAACTCGATCTGGCGCAGGAAGGCTGCCTCCGCGGCGGGCAGATCCCCCGACCGCAGCTGCAGCACGCCGAGAAGCAGCTGCCCTTCGGGGTCCTGCGGAGCAAGGTCGGCCGCCCGGCGATAGGCAATGATGGCGTCGCGTGAGCCGTCCACGAGCGCGAGGGCTCCGATCTGGCGCCAGTAGCGCGCCTCCGAGCCGTTGAGCTTGCCGCTGCCTGCACTGCCGTCTTTGCGGATGCGGGCCTGCAGGATCTCGCGCGCCTTGCGTCTCTCGCCGCCCGCCTCGCGCAGCACCGAGGCCATTGCGGCGGCGATGTCGCTCTCGAACGCCTCGCGCGCACCGAGGGTAGGGGCGCCATTGAGATGATCGTCGAAGAGCTTGGGTTGCTCCGACAGGCGGCGGCGAAGTTCCTTCTTAAGGGCTTCCGTCTCCGCGTCGATCTTGACCGACAAAGCCGCATCCTGCTTGCGCCGCAATGCGCGCGCGCGGGTGGCAGAGAGCGCCGCAAGGGCCACCGCAAACCCGCCGACGACAAGAACGCCCGCGAAAATCCAGGTCCAGCCTGCAACCGAAAACCACGCCGCGTTGAGCCACGTGTCACCCGACCACAGGCTACTCAACCACTCCTGCGCCCCGTCAAAGAGCTGCATCCTACCCCACCCCACGCTCGTCCAGCCCGTTATTGTGGTCCCGCCCTCGCGCAGCTGTCATGCCGGGAGCGGTATGCTTTCGATCTCGTCCCCCGGCACCACGGCAAAGCGCTTCTGTGCCCAATCCTCCTTCGCTGCCCTGATCCGGTCTTGCGAGGACGATACGAAATTCCACCAGATATGCCGTGGTCCGTCCATGGGTTCTCCGCCCACCAAGACGAGGCGCGCCTGCGAAAGCGCCAGCACCGAAATGCGATCCCCCGGCCGGAACACCAGAAGCTGGCCCTCGTCGAAGCGCTGGCCGGCGATGTCGATGGCGCCCGAGGCGACGTAGATGGCGCGCTCGTCGTAATCGGGGTCGAGCGGCAGGACGGCGCCGGGCGCGAGCACCGCCTCCGCAAACAGCGCCGGGTGCGGGAACTCGGCCGGCGACCGGGCGCCATACGCCTCGCCCATGACGATACGCACGCGCTTGCCCTCGCCGCTGATGCGCGGCAGTTCACCCGCATCGAAATGCGTGAACTCTGGCGCCTGCTCCTCGTGGGATCTGGGAAGCGCCGCCCAAGCCTGGATGCCGAAGAGCCGGCGCGGGCCGGCCTGTGCCTCGCTGGTCTCGCGCTCGGAGTGCACGATGCCACGGCCCGCCGTCATGAGGTTGACGGCACCCGGACGGATGGGAAGCGCAGTGCCGAGGCTGTCGCGGTGAAAAACCTCGCCTTCGAAAAGGTAGGTGACCGTCGATAGGCCGATGTGGGGATGCGGACGCACGTCGATGCCGCGGCCGATCACGAACTCGGCCGGCCCCATCTGGTCGAAAAAAATGAAAGGCCCCACCATTTGCTTCTCGGCGGCAGGAAGCGCGCGCCGGACGCTGAAGCCGCCGAGGTCACGTGCACGCGGCACGATCACGTACTCGATCGCGTCGCAGGACTGACGGTCGCCCGCGATTGGATCAGTGGTGGGTTGCCAGCTCATCATCTTTAACGCGGGCTACGGGGACGTCTGTGTGCCCACGATAGCTCAAACGGCATGCTGCTGAACAGCAGCGCGACAGGGCGAATGCAAAATTTTCTGGGCCAGGCGGGGGGCGAGCGCGCGCACGTGTTGCCCAGCTGCTGCAACAGCGTCGGGATTGCACAGGAGGCTCGCGGCTGCGGATCAACCGACCGTGAAGACGACCCGGCCCTTGACCTGGCCGGCGATGATTTTCGGGCCCATATCCACCACATCCGTCAGAGGATGCGTAACCGTCAACGCGGCGAGTTTGCCGCGATCGAGGTCTCGCGCCAGCCGCTGCCAGGCCGCTTCGCGCTTGGCCTTGGGCGCCATCACGGAGTCTATGCCGGCAAGCGTCACGCCGCGCAGGATGAACGGGGCGACGGAGGTGGGTAGATCCATGCCCTGGGCAAGACCGCAGGCTGCAACCGTACCGCCATAGCGCGTCATGGAGATGACGTTTGCGAGCGTATGGCTGCCGGCGACATCGACGGCGCCTGCCCAGCGCTCCTTGCCGAGGGGGCGCGCGGGCCCTTGCATCTCAGCGCGGTCGATCACCTCGGCCGCCCCTAGGTCCTTCAGGAAGCCCTCTTCCGACTTGCGGCCGGTGGAGGCGATGACGTGGAAGCCGAGCTTGGCCAGCAGGGCGACGGCCACACTGCCGACGCCACCTGCCGCGCCCGTAACGAGTACGGGGCCTGCTGAAGGCGCGACGCCGCCGTGCTCGAGGGCCAGCACGCACAGCATCGCCGTGTAGCCGGCGGTGCCGATGGCCATGGTCTCAGCGGGGGTGAACTGCGCCGGCTTCTTTACGAGCCAATCGCCCTTCACGCGGGCCACTTGCGAATAGCCCCCCAGATGCGTCTCGCCGACCCCCCAGCCGTTGAGGATCACCTCGTCGCCTGCCTTGTAGGCCGGATTGCTCGAGGCCTGGACGGTCCCTGCGAAATCGATGCCGGGGATCATGGGCCAGCGGCGGATCACAGGGGCCTTGCCGGTCAGCGCCAGGCCGTCCTTGTAGTTGAGGGTCGAGTGGCTGACACGGACGGTGACATCGCCCTCCATCAGGTCCGCCTCGGTTACATCCTTGAACGAGAGGTCGGTCCCCGCCTCCCCCTTGGACGCAACGAGGGCTCTGAATGTGCTCATAGGGTCCTCCGCAAAATGCAGCCGGCTTTTCCCCACCCCTAGATCACCCGATGGACGGAGGGAAGCCCGTAACGTGCGAGGAGGAACCGCCAAGCATGCTGAATTGCGGCCACACTGCGGCAAGATCACCTGACACAGCGTTGTCCAGAGGCCTAATGCAAAAATCAGTCGATTCAGCTGACATGTGGCGCCCAGGCCACGGGCCATCCAGAAGCTGGATAAATGTCGTTCTTGAGGAGATCAAAGCTTGCTCGGTCATGACGATGCTCACGGACAGGCAATATTGCGACATACTTCGTGTCGATTTCATTAATATCCGATTAATACTTAGCTTAACTGGCCAGATGTTCTTGGTGGTCCTAAGTACAAGCAAAGGTAATTCTGTGTCCGGCAAGCACCAGAGGGTGATGCGCCGGGTAAACATCAAATATTAATGTTCAAATATTGCAGCGCAGCATCAATTTTTTCTTGGCGGGCAACAAGCTCGCTTCTAAATTCACAGCACTCGTTTGCGGGGAGACCTGTTGATCGAGCGCCCGGCATCCGCCGGCGAGGAGGACTGATGGAACTCAGAACGAGGCTCAACGTGCTAGCAGCCATCATCTCCTTTGCATTCCTGACCGCTGTCGTGTTCGGGATGTTCTAGGAGGGTCGCACGCGTTGGCCGTCCGGGCCGCATCGTCGCCCGGATCGCGAGCTAACTGGCCACCCCTCGGAGTGAGCGGCCAGATCTGCCGAAAAGTTTGAAGGCGCGGGATGGGGTTCCCGCGCCTTCGCGTTTTCAGCCCCTTCGAGGCCAGGTGTTTTACCGCGCGGATCGCTGCTTTGGTGGGGTTTATGAGCAATCACGAAGATCAAGAACGCCGGACTTGGGTGATGCCATCCGAAAAGGATGTTGCCGCTTGGCAAACTCTCTCGCGCGAAGAGCAACTCGAAGCGCTGCGAGAGCACCTGGCGCATCAGTCCGGCGATGGCACCGTTACGCACTCTATCGAGGAGGTGTGGGCCGCCATCCGAGACCGCCGTCGCGCACCAGCAGAGCATGGCTGACTACCGGCTAACGCCGGGCGCATTGCGCGCACTTCTGGAAATCGAGAAGTTCTCGGCAGAGCGTTCGGGCCCCTTCAGGCAGATGCCTACATGACGGGGCTTCAGAAATCCTTCGAACTGCTCGCGGTCTTTCCTGGTATCGGCCGTTTCGCTGATGAACTATTGCCGGGCCTCAAAAGGCACCGGTTTCAGGCGCACCACATCTTCTACACGATCGAGCCGGGGCACATTTTGATCCGTGCGCTGGTGCATCAATCCAAAGTGGTCCGGCCGCCGCTCTTCGACGACTGAGGCCATCTCACGCGGCAGACTTCATGGCCTTGGGATCGTAGTTGAGGACAGGGGCCAGCCAGCGCTCCGTTTCCTCGATGCTCCAGCCTTTGCGCCGCGCGTAGTCCTCCACCTGGTCGCGTTCGATCTTGCCGACGCCGAAGTAGTGGCTGTCGGGATGCGAGATATAGAGCCCCGACACCGCTGATCCGGGCCACATCGCATAGCTCTCCGTAAGCCTGATGCCCGTCGCAGCCTCGGCATCGAGAAGCTTGAACAGCGTGCCCTTCTCGGTGTGGTCGGGCTGGGCCGGATAGCCCGGAGCCGGGCGGATGCCCTGGTACTTCTCCAAGATCAGCTCTTCCTTCGTGAGGCGCTCGCCGCGGGCATAGCCCCAGAAGTCGCGGCGCACGCGCTCGTGCATGCGCTCCGCAAAGGCTTCGGCAAGGCGATCGGCCAGCGCCTTGGCCATGATGCGGCTGTAGTCGTCGGTCTTGGCGAGATGCTTCTCGATCGCCTCGTCCTCGCCAAGGCCTGTGGTGACGGCGAACCCGCCGATGTAGTCCGGCACGCCCGTATCGAGCGGCGCGATGAAATCGGAGAGAGCCACGTTGGCCCGTGTCTCCCGCGCGTTCTCGCGCGCCATCTGCTGGCGCAAGGTGTGCAGCACGGTGAGCGGCTTGGCGCGCGCCTCGTCTGCGAACAGGAGGATGTCGTCGCCCTGCGCATTGGCCGGCCAGAAGCCTATGACGGCCTTGGCCGCGAACCAGCGCTCTTCGACGATCCGCGCCAGCAGCTTCTGCGCATCGGCATAAAGGCGCTTGGCCTCCGCGCCCACGACGTTGTCCTCCAGGATGCGCGGGAAGCGCCCGGTAAGCTCCCACGTCTGGAAGAAGGGCGTCCAGTCGATGTAGGGAACGAGTTCGGCAAGATCGTAGGTGTCGAACGTCTTCGGGCCGAAGAAGCTGGGCTTGACGGGGCGTGCGGCCTTCCAGTCGACCTTGAGCGCATTGCCACGGGCAGCCTGCAGGGAAAGGCGCACCTTCTTCTGCTCGCCCTTGGTGTAGGCGTCACGGATCTTGCGGTATTCGCTGCGCACCTCGTCGACATAGCCGCCGCGGGCTTCGGCCGAGATGAGCGTGGAAACCACGCCCACGGCACGGCTCGCATCGGTCACGTAGACGGCCTGCCCCTTTCTGTAGTTCGGGTCGATCTTCACCGCCGTGTGCACGCGGCTGGTGGTGGCCCCGCCGATGAGAAGGGGTACCACGAAGCCTTCGCGCTCCATCTCGGCCGCGACGTGGCACATCTCGTCGAGCGACGGCGTGATCAGGCCCGAGAGGCCGATGATATCGGCCTTCTCGCGCTTGGCTGTCTCGAGGATCTTCTGCGCCGGCACCATCACGCCGAGGTCGATCACCTGGTAGTTGTTGCACTGGAGCACGACGCCCACGATGTTCTTGCCGATGTCGTGCACGTCGCCCTTGACGGTGGCCATCACCACCTTGCCGGCGGCGGGCTGCTGGTCGAGGCCCGAGGCCTTCTTCTCCGCTTCGAGATAGGGCTGCAGGTAGGCGACCGCCTGCTTCATCACGCGCGCAGACTTCACCACCTGCGGCAGGAACATCTTGCCGGCCCCGAACAGGTCGCCGACCACGTTCATGCCCGCCATCAGCGGCCCCTCGATCACCTCGATGGGCTTGCCCGCGCCCTTGCGCGCGTCCTCCGTATCGACCTCGATGAAATCCGTGATGCCGTGCACGAGCGCATGCTTGAGCCGTTCCTCCACCGGGGCATTGCGCCACGCCAGATCCTTCTCCTTCGCCTTGGTGCCGGCCTCGCCCTTGTAGCGGGCGGCGGCCTCCAGCAGGCGGTCGGTGGCATCGGCGTTGCGGTTCAGGATCACGTCCTCGCACAGGGTGCGCAGCTCAGGGTCGATGTCGTCATAGAGCGTGATCTGCCCCGCGTTGACGATGGCCATGTCCAGACCGGCGGCGATGGCGTGATAGAGGAACACCGAGTGCATCGCCTGGCGCACGTGCTCGTTGCCGCGGAAGGAGAATGACAGGTTCGAGACGCCGCCTGAGACGTGCGCGTACGGCAGCTTCTCCTTGATCTGGCGCGTCGCCTCGATGAAGGCGATGCCATAGCCGTTGTGCTCCTCGATGCCCGTCGCCACCGCGAAAATGTTCGGATCGAAGATGATGTCTTCGGGCGGGAAGCCCACTTTCTCCGTGAGAAGCTTGTAGGCCCGCTCGCAGATCGACACCTTGCGCTCCACGGTGTCGGCCTGGCCGACCTCGTCGAAGGCCATGACCACGACGGCAGCGCCATAGCGCAGCACCTTGCGGGCCTGGGCAAGGAACTGTTCCTCACCCTCCTTCATCGAGATGGAATTGACGATGGCCTTGCCCTGTACGCACTTGAGGCCCGCCTCGATGACGCTCCACTTCGAGCTGTCGATCATCACGGGCACGCGCGCGATATCCGGCTCGGACGCGATCAGGTTGAGGAAGGTGACCATCGCCTTCTCGCTGTCGAGCAGACCCTCGTCCATGTTGACGTCGATGATCTGTGCGCCCGCTTCCACCTGCGAGCGGGCGACGGCGAGCGCGGCCGTGTAGTCACCGGCCTCGATCAGCTTCCTGAACTTCGCCGAGCCGGTGACGTTCGTGCGCTCGCCGATGTTGATGAAGGATTGTGCTGCTGTGGTGGAGGTCATTATGCGGGCTCGAATTCGTTGAAGGTCTGTCGTGAAATGACGGGCAAACGGGCTTTGATCTTTCGCACGGTCCGCACGCTCACCCGTGCACGAACGGCTCCAGGCCGGAAAGACGCATGCGCCGCTCGATCTCGGGCAGCGGACGGGGCTTGAAGCGGAATACCTCCTGCTTGATGGCCGCGATGTGCTCGGGCGTCGAGCCGCAGCAGCCGCCGACGATATTGACGAGGCCGTCCTTGGCCCAATCGTGCAGGTGGCAGGCCATCTCGTGCGGACCCTCGTCGTACTCACCCATGGCGTTTGGCAGGCCGGCGTTGGGGTAGGAGAGGATGAGCGTGTCGGCAACGGCCGCGATCTCAGCGAGATAGGGACGCATCAGCTCCGCGCCGAGCGCGCAGTTGAGGCCAACCGCGAAGGGCTTGAGGTGCTTGATCGAGAAATAGAAGGCCTCGGGCGTCTGGCCCGACAGCGTGCGGCCCGAACGATCCGTGATGGTGCCCGAGATCATGAGCGGCAGTTCGATGCCCTTCTCGTCGAAAACGCTGAGCACAGCAAAGCCTGCGGCCTTGGCGTTGAGCGTGTCGAACACGGTTTCGATCAGGATCATGTCGACGCCGCCGTCGATCAGGCCGCGCGTCTGCTCCGAATAGGCGGCAACGAGCTCGTCGAAGCTGGTGTTGCGGAAGCCCGGGTTGTTGACGTCGGGCGAGATGGAGGCCGTGCGGTTCGTTGGCCCGATGGCACCGGCCACCAGCTTCGGCTGGCCGGGATGGCGAACCATCGCATCGTCCGCCGCCTCGCGTGCGAGCTTCGCCGCAGCCAAGTTTATCTCGTAGGAGATCTCTTCCATGCCGTAGTCGGCCATGGAAATGCGCTGAGCGTTGAATGTGTTCGTCGAGACGATGTCGGAGCCGGCCTCGAAATAGGCCTTGTGGATGTCGCGGATGATCTCGGGCTGCGTCAGCACGAGGAGATCGTTGTTGCCCTTGACCGGTCGGTCGTAGTCGGCAAAGCGCGCGCCGCGATAGGCAGCCTCGTCGAGCCTGTGGCGCTGGATCATCGTGCCCATGGCGCCGTCGACGAGAAGGATGCGCTTACGGGCCTCGGCCTTGAGGGCCTTGATGCGGTGCTCGTGGTTCATCGGCTGGAAGCCTCTTTCATGGGTGCTGCGCTCTTGCGGACCTCCGGCCTGAGCCCCAGCAGGTGGCAAATGGCGTAGACGAGATCGGCGCGATTGAGCGTGTAGAAGTGGAACTGGCGGATGCCGTGGTCGACGAGGTCCATCACCTGCTCTGCGGCGACGGCGGCGGCGACGAGATTGGTCGTCTGCACATCGGCTTCGATGCCCTCGAAGCGGCGCGCCATCCAGGCCGGCATGGTGGCCCCGCAGCGCCCGGCGAAGCCCGCGACCTGCTTGAAGTTATGGATCGGCACGATGCCCGGGATGATCGGTGCCCAGATGCCATGGGCGCGCGCAGCCTCCAGGAAGCGCAGGTAGTGCGCGTTGTCGAAGAAGAACTGGGTGATGACGCGATCGGCGCCGGCATCGACCTTGGCTTTCAGATTGTCGAGATCCGCGCCGAGCGAGCCGCTTTCGGGGTGCTGCTCGGGATA
>JBDHTJ010000036.1:0-33215 GCA_039808585.1 Hyphomicrobiaceae bacterium
GAGAACATCCGCATGGGCGACGAGAACCTACGTTCGCTGCTCGACGAGGCCGACGCCTTCGTTGCCCGCAACGGCATCGAACTGCCCCAGGACCCGGAGGCACGCCAGACCGTGGAGGACGCGGAGTGCATCCGTCGCCCCATTCAATCTCTGGACCTCGCCAAGGCCGGAGTTTCGACCATCATTTGGGCCACCGGCTTCGCCTTCGACTATGGCTGGCTGAAGGTCGACACCTTCGACGAGAAGGGAAAGCCCAGGCATCAGCGCGGCGTCTCCGCTGAGCCGGGCATCTATTTTCTCGGACTGCCTTGGCAATCGCGGCGAGGCTCCAGCTTCATCTGGGGCGTATGGCACGACGCGAAGTATCTCGCCGACCAGATCCTGATCCAGCACAACTACCTCGCCTATCACCAGGCGATGCGGAGCAAGGAGCGGCCGCGCTGAAGCGGCCATCGGCTCACGAGCGCATGTCGGCGTTCTCGACCGTTCCCGGAGGCAGTGCGCGGTCCTGCTGCTTCCATTGCGCCTCGGGCCGCAGCGCCTTCTCGAGCATGGCCTGTCCAAGCGTGAATACGCTGGTCAAGGCAAGATAGATGAGGCCTGCCGCCGACAGCGCCTCGAGATATCGGAAATCGAACGAGGCTGCCTGCTCCGCCGTGAGCAGAAGTTCCCGCACACCGATGACGGAAACGAGCGCAGACAGCTTCAACATGCCGATGAACTGGTTGCCGATAGGCGGAATAACGATGCGGATCGCCTGCGGCAGCACGATCAGCCACATTGTCTGCCAGGGCCTCAGCCCAAGTGCGCTTCCAGCCTCGCGCTGATCCTTGCTGATGGCCCGGATACCGGCGCGCATGATTTCGCTGATGTAGGCACCTTCGGCAAGTCCGAGGGCCAGCACGGCGCATGCGTAGGCAGACAGCACCAACCCGAACGCCGGCAGCACATTGAACGCGAAGACGATCTGCAGCAGCACCGGCGTGCCACGGAAAATCCAGAGATAAACCGTGGCCAGCACTGTCAACGGCAGAAACGATGTCTCACGCCCGATCGCGATGAGTGTGCCGATCACCAATCCCAGCGCCATCGCGGCGAGACTGATCCACACCGTCGTGCCCGTTGCTGCGGCGTAGTCGTAGCTGAACAGATTGTGCAGAAACGTATCGGTGTGAAAAACCGGCATCTCCGCCTAGCTCAGAACACGGACGCCTGCGTCGGCAGGTTCCACTTCTTCATCAGCGAGGCGTAAGTGCCGTCCTTCACCATGGACTGCAAGGCCCCCTCGAGCTTCGCCTTCAGCGCACCGTTGTTCTTTCCGACAGCGATGCCGACCTTGGTCGTCACGTCGAAGGGCTCACTGGCGATTTCGTAGGTATCGGGGTTCTCGTTGATCATGGCCGCGATGGTCGCAGTGGACGTGAGCGCAGCATCGACGCGACCTTGCGAGAGCGCGGCTGCGACGTTGCTCGTGCCGGGCAGCGACAGGATATCGATTTCGGGCTTGCCTGCAGCCTTGCATGCTTCGCTCAGCTTCTTCGTGGACGCTTCAAATGCAGTGTTTGTGGCCGCTCCCGCCTTGAGACCGCAAAGCGAGTTCGGACCTGACACCTTCTTCGGATTGCCCTTCTTCACCACGATCTGGTTGCCAACCAGCACGTAGGGAATGAAGTCCACGGCTGCCAGACGTTCTGGCGTGATGTAAAGCCCGCTTACGCCGATATCGACGCGCCCGCCGAGCAGAGCCGGCACGACGCCCTTGAATTCCATACCCATCATATTGGAGGTGAGCCCGGTGCGCTTGGCAAGCTCGGCGACGAGATCCACATCAAAGCCAGTAGGCTTGCCATCTCGCACAAACTCGAAGGGCGCGAAGGTGGGCGAACTACCCCAGGTCAGCTTTCCCGCCTCCACCAGTTTGACGTCCTGGGCAGCTGCGAGCGTTGCGCCCGCCATGATTGCAAGAGCAGCAACAAGCGAACGTGCAAGCATCGATCAAGTCTCCATGGACCCGGCGTTGGCAAGCGACAATGAACAAGCGCGCATGCGACAGCGTGCTCGATACTATCTGTGATACGCCATCCTGAATTTCAGCTGGTGCGCTTTTCAGGACAAGCATACTAGTGCAATCTTGCGTTACTCGACCCGCGCTGGCAAGCGGTCGGCGAGCCCTGGCCCGAAATAAAGTTATGTCCGCTTGCTGCACGGTATCGCTGCAGGTTGCCGCAAACCGCACTTGTAGAAGTTGCACGTGTGCCGGATGCCGGCGTTCCGATGTGCGAAACGCTTGGACGTTTGACAAGGAGTGCGCCAACGTGACGAGGTCGCTTCCAGGAGCCATCGACTGCGACGTGCACCCGTCCGTTCCGGCAATGACCAGCCTTTTTCCGCACCTTTCCGAGCATTGGCGCGAGGTCGTGGAACAATCAGGTCTTCCCGATCTCGAGACGATGAACTATCCGCCGGGTTCCCCGCTGACGGCACGAAGCGACTGGCGTCCGCCGAGCGGCAAACCTGCTGCAAATATCGAGTTGATGCGCACACAGGCCCTGGACCGCTGGCAACTTGGCGCAGCCATATGCAATTGCCTCTATGGTGTGCAGACCATCTTCAACGAGGATCTTGCTGCAGGTCTCTGTCGCGGCATCAACACCTGGATCGCCCGCGAATGGCTGGATCGCGATCAGCGGCTGAGAGCCTCCATCGTGCTGCCATTGCAGAGCGTGGAACGCTCGGTCGACGAGATCGAGCACTGGGCGCATGATCGCCGCTTCGTGCAGGCGCTGGTGCTGGTAAGCAGTGAGGCGCCGCTTGGCCGCCGCCACCACTGGCCCATCTTTGCAGCTGCCGCCCGCCATGGACTGCCGATCGGCATCCACAGTGGCACGAGCTTCCGTCATCCAACCACCGCCGTAGGCTGGCCCTCGTACTACACGGAAGACTACGTCAACCAGTCGCTCGCGTTTCAAACTCAGCTCGCAAGCCTGATTTGTGAGGGCGCTTTCTCCAAGTTTCCAGAGCTGCGCGTGGTTCTCATCGAGTCGGGCGTGTCCTGGCTTCCCGCGCACATCTGGCATCTCGACAAATTCTGGAAGGGCCTCAGGATGGAGGTACCGTGGGTAGACCGCCCACCCTTCGAGATCGTGCGCGACCAGGTGCGCTTGACCGCACAACCTCTCGATGGACCCAGCACGCCCGCTGCGTTCGAGCGTTTCATGGAGCAGATGGGGTCTGATCGCCTTCTCTTGTTCGCCAGCGACTATCCGCACGGACAGTTCGAGGGCGATGAGACCGTGCCGGACGTCATATCTGCGGACCTTGCCCGCAAGATGCAATTCGACAACCCGCGAGAAACCTACCCCAGGCTCCAGGAGGTCAGATCATGACAGCGAAAGTTCTGGACCGGCCCGCGCAGCACACGCCGCAACGCCAGCGGGCGATGATCGCGGATTGCGACATCCACCCATTGCCGAACTCACCGAAGGATCTCTTTCCCTACCTTTCCCGCCATTGGCAGCAGCACCTGACCGAGTATGGCGGACGCCGCCTGCAGGGACCGGTTTACGGACCACTTTATCCCAAGGGCCAGCCTGAAGCGGCACGCCTCGACGCTTGGCCTCCTGGCGGACGTCCCGGCAGCAGCCTCGAATTCATGCAGAAGCAATACCTCGACCCCTTCAATGTCGGCCTCGGCGTTCTGACCGTCATCAGCCCGCATCCAGGCAACTATCAAAATCCGGATCTGTCCGTCGCCATGTGCCGAGCCGTCAACGACTGGCAGGTTGCCGAGTGGACGGGCAAGGACAAGCGTCTCAAAGCCTCGATCCTCGTCGCCTATGAGCACGGACCGGCAGCCGTCGCCGAGATCGAGCGGCTCGCCGGCCATCCTGATTTTGTGCAAGTCTTCTGCCTCAGCCGCACCATGCGGCCCGCAGGGCGGCGCGAATATTGGCCGATCTACGAAGCCGCGGAGCGCGCTGGTCTGCCTGTCGCTTTCCACGCCTTCGGCAACAGCGGCTACCCCATCACGAGCGGAGGCTGGCCCTCGTTCTACATCGAGGAGATGAGCGCACACGCGCAATCGTGCCAGTCGCAAGTCATCAGCCTCGTCATCGAGGGGGTGTTCGAGCGCTTTCCCAAATTGAAAGTGGTCATGATCGAGGGCGGCTTCGCCTGGCTGCCACCGCTCACATGGCGCCTCGACAAGCACTGGAAGACCCTCAAATCGGAGACGCCACATCTCAAGCGGCTCCCCTCCGAATACATCCGTGACCACGTCTGGGTTACGAGCCAACCGATGGAGGAGCCGGAGAACATGCGTTTTCTCGCCGACACCATCGATCAGATCGGCTGGGATCGCATCCTCTTCGCATCCGACTACCCGCACTGGGACTACGACGATCCCGACAACTGCCTCCCGTTTCCAGTGAGCGAGCCAGACCGCAAGCGCATGTTCCTCACGAATGCGCAGGAGCTTTACGGGGTCGGTGCATGAGCATCCGGCACGTCGTGGCGCGCGTGGACGACGTCGGCCCCGGCACGCGCAAGCGCGTGATCGTCGACGGCCGCGCCATTGCGCTGTTCAACGTCGGTGGAGAGTTCTTTGCGACCCTCGACAAATGCCCACATCGCGGCGGCAGCTTTTGCGAAGGCCGACAGACCGGGCTCGTGGAATCGACTGAACCCGGCGTCTACACCTACGCCCGCAAGGGCGAGATCATTCGCTGCCCCTGGCACGGCTGGGAGTTCGATCTGCGCACCGGCCGCTCGCGTGCAGCCCCGGCGCAATGGCGCACCAGGACCTTCCCGGTCGAGGTCGCAGCCGGCCAGAAACTGCAGGAAGATACATCGCTCGCACTCGAGATGTTTCCCGTCTCGATCGAGGAGCAGTACATCGTGCTGACGATGCCGGCCAAGCGCCGGCAAAGCGAGGAATAGTATTCTGCGCCCGCCACGGCGTCCGCACACACATAGAGTTCAAACAGCAAGGCAGAGTGATATCACATGGCTCACAAGCGCATTCGACCTTTTAATACCAAGGATACCTACCCCGAGCAGAAGCTCGACAACGATTTGTGCCAGGCCGTCGTGGCGCGAGGCACCATGGTCTTCGTGCGCGGGCAGGTCGCGCAGAACCTCGATGATCGCAACTCGGTGCACATCGGCGACCCCAAACTACAGGCGCGCAAGGCAATGGAGAACATCAAGATGCTGCTCGAGGAGTGCGGCTCGCAACTCGACCACGTCTGCCGCATCGTCGTTTATCTCACCGATATCCGCCATCGCGAGGCCGTCTATCGGGAGATGGGCGTCTGGCTGAAGGGCGTCTTTCCCTGCTCCACGGGATTGGTCGTCACGGCGCTCGCAAGGCCCGAATGGCTCGTCGAGATCGAGGTGACGGCCGTCATCCCGGACAAGTCCTAGAGAGGGGAAGGCCAATGACATTCTCGATAGCCGGCCGGTGCGCGCTCACAGGCATGTTCGGCGTCGCCATCTCCAGTTCCTCGATCTGCGTCGCCGCGCGCTGCCCGCATGCGCGCGCGGGCGTCGGAGCCGTCTCGACGCAGAACGTGACGGACCCCACCTATGGTCCCCGCGTTCTCGATCTCCTGGCGACGGGGCTCGACGCCTCCACGGCGCTCGCGCGTGCACTGGAAGGCCGGCGCTTCACAGAGTACCGGCAGATCCTGGTCGTCGATAACGCCGGGCGGACGGCCTGCCATAGCGGCCAGAAGATCCTGGGCACCCACAGCGTCTCCGAGGGCGACGATTGCATTGCCGCCGGCAACATGCTCAAGAGCGTGAACGTCACGCATCGCATGACGCAGGCCTTCAACGCGCTTCCAACACTGCACCTGGCCGAGCGCCTGCTGCGCGCATTGGAAGCCGGCCGCGATGCGGGCGGAGAGGAAGGGCCCACACATTCTGCCGGCCTGCTTGTCGCCCACGACCAGCCCTTCCCCTTGGTGGATCTGAGATGCGACTGGGCCGATGACAACCCAATCGCCGTGCTGCGCCGACTATGGACAGACTACGAGCCGCAGATGCTTGCTTATCGCACGCGGGCGATCGATCCGTCGGAGGCACCTTCCTACAACGTTCCCGGTGATCCCTGAGGCCTTTGCAAACGATGTCACGTCTCTCCTCTCTCTTTGCGCCCGCCTCGATCGCGATCGTGGGTGCGTCGCCCCGCGAGAACACGCTCGGCAACAACGTTGTGCTCAACCTGGCCCGCTTCGGCTACAAGGGCCGCATTTTTCCGATGCATCCCTCGGCACCCGAGGTCGCAGGATTTCCGGCCTTTGCCGACTTCGCGTCGCTGCCATCCCCGGCCGAATGCGCGGTTCTGGCCGTGCCCGCCGACAAGATTGCAGCATCTCTCGAGGAAGGTGCAGCGCGTGGCCTGAAGGCTGCCGTCGTCTTTGCAAGCGGATTTGCCGAACTCGGCGAGGAGGGCCGCACGCGACAGCGTGATCTGGGCGATCTTTGCCGCAGGCTCGGCATCACGCTGTGCGGCCCCAATTGCCTTGGCCTCGTCAATGTGCACAACCGCGTCTCGCTCTATTCTTCGGGCATTCCCGAAGGTCTGCGCGCTGGCGGCCTCTCCGTCGTCTCGCACAGCGGCTCGGCCTGCATCGCACTATCCACGCTCGGCCGCTTCGGCCTCTCCAACATCATTTCCGTCGGCAACGCGGCCGTGCTCGACATGGCAGACTACATCGAGCACCTGGCCACCGACCCGGAGACCCACGTCGTTGCGCTGTTCGTCGAGACGCTGCGCGATCCGCAGCACTTCGCACGCGCGGCCCAAGCCATGCGCGCCGCCGGCAAGACGCTCGTGGCCCTGAAGGTCGGCCGCACCGAGAAGGGAGCGGCGGCAACGGCCGCCCACACCGGCTCCCTCGCCGGCAACTGGGAAGCCTATCGCGCCTTCTTCCGGCGCAACGGTGTGATCGCGGTCGACGACTTCGACGAATTGGCCGAGCAATGCGCCTTGATGCTGAAGGTACGTCGGCCGCCTAAGGGCGATGGGGTTGGTATGATCGCCGTCAGCGGTGGCGAGACCTCCCTCGTGGCAGACCTCGCCCATGGCGCAAAAGTAAGGCTGCCGGACTTTGCGTCCGAGACACTCCAGAAACTGCGCCAAGTGCTGCCGTCTTTCGCCAACCTCGGCAACCCCCTCGATACCACCGACCGCGGTGTCTACGATTCAGCCAACGTCTACAGCGGCTCCATCAGGGCACTGGCAAGCGACCCCGCCATCTCCATGATCGCGGTGGTGCAGGACTGCTCCCCCGCGCTTTCCACGCGCGGCGCCAACAACTATCGCCGCATCGCCGAGACGGTCGCAGCCGTATCGCACGAGATCGACAAGCCAGTGGCCTTCTTCAATCCCACGGCAGGCGGCATCCACCCTCACGTCGCCGAGCCTTTCACGGGCACGAACGTCGCCTTGCTGCAGGGAGCGCGCGCAAGCCTTCTCGCCATCGGCCGCCTTATGGAGAACGCCAGGTTCGTACCGCCGCAGATCCCAGAGCCGCTTGCCCCATTGCCCAAGTGGCAGGAAAGGCTCAGGGCCGGGGCCGCATTCTCGGAGCGCGAGTCGAAGGCCTTCCTGGCCGCCCACGGCATCCGGGTCACCCGCGAGAAGAATGCCGCGACTGCGGAGGCCGCCGTCGCAGCTGCCGATGAGATCGGCTATCCGGTCGTCCTCAAGATCGATTCCGTCGACCTGCCGCATAAGACGGAGGTCGGCGGGGTCCGCATCGGTCTCGTCGATGCGGGCGCTGTCGCCACCGCGTTTACCGAGGTTGTGGCGTCCGCCCGGCGCTATGCACCGCAAGCCCGCATCGATGGCGTGGTGGTGCAGGAGATGGTCTCCGGCGGCATCGAACTCATCGCCGGCCTCAACAGGCAGGAGCCCTTCGGCATGGGCATCGTCGCCGGCATGGGCGGCGTATTGGTGGAATTGCTGCAGGATGCCGCCTCCGATCTTTGCCCCATCGACATGGCCGATGCGCGCAAGCTCCTGGACAGTACGCGCGCCGGCAAACTTCTGTCCGGCTTCCGCGGCCGCGCGCCTGCAGACGCCGATGCCTTTACGGCGCTCGTCTCGCGCCTGTCGCAGATTGGCGCCGCCTATGCCGATCACCTTCAGTCGATCGACCTCAATCCCGTCGCCGTTCTGGCTGCAGGCCAGGGCGCGGTCGTGCTTGATGCCCTCGTCATCCCTTCAACAACCAAACCACAGGAACCTCAATGAAACTCGAAACGATCGAACTCGAGCGCGATGGCGCATTGGCCATCCTCACGCTCAACCGCGCCGACAAGATGAACGCATTGTCTGATCAGCTGCTCGCGGATTTCCGCACGGCACTCGACACCTGCGAGCGCGACGAAGAGGTGCGGGCGCTCATCGTCACCGGCAGCGGGCGGGCCTTCAGCGCAGGCTTTGATATTACCCCGCGCGAAAAGCCGCGGACGACCGTGCAGGACTGGCGCGATCACGCCAAGGATGGCAACGAAACATGGCTGCGCGTATGGCGCTCCAGGCTGCCCGTGGTTGCAGCCGTGAACGGCTTCTGCCTCGGCGGCGGCTGCGACCTCGCCATGACATGCGACTTCACGGTGGCCGCAGACACGGCCCAGTTCGGCGAGCCGGAGATCGAGTTCTGCTCGGCGCCTCCGTTCCTGGTCATGCCCTGGGTGCTAGGCATGAAGCACACCAAGGAGCTGTTGCTGCTGGGCGAGCGCATCTCCGCTGAAGAGGCCCAGCGTATCGGCCTCGTCAACCGCGTGGTCCCGGCCGACAAGCTGATGGAGGAAGCGCGCAAAGTAGCCCTGCGGATGGCGCGACTGCCCGCCATCGCCATGAAGCAGAACAAGGAAGCCATCAACCGCGCCTATGACATGCGCGGCTTCCTCGCCAACATCGAATACGGACAGGAAATGTTCTGCCTGACGTCGATGGCGCAGTCGCCGGAAGGCGCCGAGTTCCGCAAGATTGCCCGTGAGCAGGGTCTGAAGGCTGCCATCCGCTGGCGCGACGCCCGCTTCAAGTAATAGAGGCTGCGTCGGCGGCACAACATGGGACCATCACGGCACGCAGGTTGAATTCAGCCGGCATACTTCTTTATGAGGGAGGAACGCGAGCGCTTAGATCTGATCGGTTGAGATGGACGCGTCCTCGCGTCCATCGAAAGCGTGAATCAGACTCTCAATCAAGAACTTAGAGCATGTCCGAACTGCCAATTCCGATTCCAGCTAGGTCGGACATGCTCTAAACAACCTCGCCGTCTTCGCCACCCTTGCGGCCGAACATCTGCAGCGTCACGCCGACGCCCTTCGCCTGCGCTGCCTCCAGGAGGTATTTCCCGACCACGATATCGCTGATCGCAAAACCGCGATGCCAGAAGACAATGGTCTCCTCGTCACGTTCGCGCCCCGGCTTCTTGCCGGCGACGATCTCGCCGATTTCCGCATGCACGCCCGCACGCGTCAGGCGCCCGTCCTGGATAAGCGGATGCAGCGCGCCGCCCTTGCAGCATTGAGCCCAGTCGTCGACCACGATCTTGTCCGCCCGCAGGATCGTCTTCGGGTCCACCGCCATCTTCCATCCGTAGGTGACGAGAAGGCATCCTGGCTTCAGCCAGCTGTCCTCAATCAGGATCTCCGGTTTCTCCAACCGCGTCGCCTCGACAACGATATCTGCGCCCTCGACGGCCTCCTTGATGCTCTCGAGTGCCCGCGCCTTCACGCCGATCCGTTCCTCGACGAGCGAGGCAAGCTTCGTGCGCGTCTCCACCCGTTTGCTGCAGATGCGCACTTCCTCCGCCTGATGCAGCGCCGCGAGCGCGGCGATGTTGTGGATCGCCGAGCCACGCGCACCGATGTGGGCCACGACACGCGCCTTGCGCGGAGCAAGTACCCGAGCCCCGGCGCCCGTGACGGCACCCGTGCGCGCGGCGGTGATGAGGGTCGCATCCATCAGCGCAAGCGGCATGCCCGTAGTGGGCTCCATGAGCGCCAGAACTCCGATTTCCGAGGGCAGCTGGTGGCGCCAGTTGTCCACGTAGTCGCTGATCACCTTCACGCCGGCAAGATCGATACCGTCACCCGCCCACCCGGGCAGAACATTGAAATGGCCGTTGACGCGATCATCGAGTTCGATGTGCGATTTCGGCGGCAGCACGACATTGCCCCGCCCATGCGCGGCAAGTCCCTTCTCCACGATCTCGACAAGCGCTCGCGCATCCGGCATCAGCCCTGCAACGTCAGCCCGTGTGAGTATCCTCATCGCCGTGCTCCCTGGCCTTCCCGCGCTTCAGCGGATTTATCCGTCAGATCTTGCCTTTGTACTTTGCCAGCAACTCCAGCGCACGGCCTGTGGCCTCAGCCGGGAGTGTGTGCCGCCTCGGGAACGGGCTCGACTTGCGCGTGGCATCAATGATCATCTTCGCCGTCGTGCCCTGCCGGTTGGACGGATCGAGGATCGCGCCCATCGCATCACGGATGGTGTCGATGTCGGTATCGGCCTGCATCCGCGTGGCCATGGCCCACAGCACGTCGAAGTCCTGCATCACATCGACGTCGTCATCCACGATCACAACAAGCTTGAGGCTCAGATCGTCGCCCAGCGTCGTCACGCCGATATTGCGGGCCTGACCCGGCGCGGCATCCTTCACGGAAACATACGCATGGAAGCGGCAGGTGCCAGACTTCGGATAGGCGACCGCCGTCACATTCGGATTATGCTGGCGCAGCGTGCGCAGCAGGCGCGCTTCCTGCGGTATGGCGAGGAGAAGCGTATGCTCGTCCGAGATCCCGGGCACGATGTCCTGGAACAGCGCGTTCTTGCGATGCAGGATCGATTCCACCTTCAGGATGTGTTGCGTGGAACGTTCCGAAGCATAGCCCGTGAATTCGGCGAAGGGCCCTTCGGGCGCATGCTCACGCGTGAGCAGCGTTCCTTCGAGCGCAATCTCGCAGTCCACGGGTATCTCGACCTTGCCCATCGGCCCAAGCGCCACGCGCAACGGCTCGCCGAGGAAGCCGCCGGCAACCTCGTACTCGTCGGTGCTGATGGGCCCCTTCCATAAGCCCGATCCGAACATGAAGAGCGGGTGGCAGCCTATGACGACCACGACTGGCAAATCCTGGCCCAATGCTTCTGCGCGGCGCGCGTAGCTCCAGAGGTGGCGGCGGCTGTGCAGGCTGGTGCCCAGCAACTGCTTCCCCTTCACCTGCATGCGATGGAAGCTGGCGTTACGCACGCCCGTATCGGGGTCCTTGGCGACGATGATGCCGCTCGTGATGTAGGCACCGCCGTCCTCCGCAAAGTGCCGCGGAATGGGCAACTTGCCGAGATCCACATCCTTGCCACTCATCACCGTCTCGAGCACGGGGCCCTGCTTTACCACCTCCGGCGGATAGAGCTTGTCGCCGAGCCGCCCCCACGCGTCGAGCAGTTCGCCTTCGGGCACGCCGGCTGCCGCAGCAAAGCGCTTGCGATTGCCGAACAGGTTCGCAACGACAGGCATCCCTGTCGTTCCGACGTTCTCGAACCACAGCACCGGAGCCTGTCCCCGGCGTTCAAGCTCCATGGCAATGGCCGTCATCTCGTAATCGAGCGCAACCTTGTCCTTGATGCGCAGCACGCTCGAGGGATCCGAAGCCTCCAGCGCTTCGAGGAAACTGCGAAGCCCGCCGTCGCTGCCTTTCGCTGCCTTGTGACCGCCCTTGCTCATATCGCCCCTCGCCGCCAGCTCTTCTTATGCGTCAATGACCTGATCGAGAACCCAGTTGTCGAATGCGTGGCACAGCGTCTCGAGCTGGGTGAACTTGCCGGACAGCCCCACAGGAAGGCACAGACCCTCCTGCTGCTTTTCGACGGCCTCATTATCCTCGGGCACGATCGTGTCGACCCGTTTGTAGTAATAGGCCGCCTTCTCTGCGAAGTCCGGACGCTCGGTCTGCTCTTTCGGAAACAGCGAGGCCGCCACCAGCGTCGTCAGATCGGGTCCTTTGGGGTGCAGCTCGAACACCCACACGCAGTCCACCGTGAAGCCGAACAAGGTCGCAGGCAGAAGGCAGGGATAGTAGGTGCCCTCCGTATAGCGGCCTTCCAGCTTGGGGAAGCGCGCCAGCGCGTGCTGTTGATGTTCCTCGAGAATGCCACGGCTGCCCTTGTGCACCGTGAAATGCGCGATATAGGCCCCGTCGGTTTCGACATGAGAGGCGCGCTGGCGCCCTGCCACCTTCTGCTTGGCGAGACTGCCGGGATGAATGAAGGGGACGTGCAGCGAGTCGTTGTAATTCTCGTACCATAGCTTCCAGTTGGCCTTCACGTCCCACGCCTTGAGGCGCGTGCACACGAGCTTTTCGGGCTCGTAGACGCTCCACTCCTTTGGCAGGCTGCCGAGGCTCGCCGCTGCCGACGGCAGGGACGCATTGAGGGTGGCAAACATGAAGCCATCGACCACCTCGAGCCGCACTGAATGCAGCGATAGCGCGTGCTTGTGCTCCGCCATCTCGTCCTCGACCAGTGGCGTCGCGACGAGCTTGCCGGTGAGGTCGTAGGCCCAGGCGTGATAGGGGCAACGGATGAGCTTGCAGTTGCCTTCGCCCCACAAAAGCTTCGAGCCGCGGTGCCGGCACGAATTGAAGAAGGCGCCGACCACGCCCTCTTGCGACCGCGTGACGATCAACGGAACGCCGCCGATGTCACACGTGAAGAAATCACCGGGCTTTGCAACACGGCTCTCGTGACCAAGATAGTTCCACTGCGCACGGAAGATGCGTTCCTGCTCGCGCTCGTACCACGCCTGGGAGGTATAGGCCCAATGCGGAAGGGGCTCGGCCTGATGTGGCGGCAAGCGGACTTTTGCGAAGTTCTCTTTCGCAAACATGCTGCCCTGTTGCGTCACGGCCGATCTCCCTTTCGCAGTGCCGGGCTTGGAAACGATGCCCTGTTATTTCTGCTTGCGCGCATCTTCTTCGACGGCCTTGGCGTCGAAGTCGTTGACCTTGTCGATCAGCTCGTTCGTGTAGGCTGAGGTAGGATCGAATTCGCCTGGCAGCATTCCGTCCTGCTTCAGAAGCTCGGCCACGGTCTTCCATTGCGAGGCGACGTTCTCGCCCCATTTCACGCCCGCAGGCACCTGGTAGCCGCTAAAGCGCGACTCGAACACAAGGCGCGATTTCTTCATCGCTTCTGCCTCGTCACCCGCAGGCCTGGTATTGGGATAGACCTGCCAGTGGATGGAAATCGTCTTCTGCGGATTGGTAAGTCCGAAGATCGTAGACTTCGCGATGCAGCGAAGCACTTTGGTGATCGCCTCCTTGTTGGCGGCGAGGAAATCCTCGTGCACGGCGATGACGTTGCCGATCAAGTCATCGTAATAGGAGGGCTTGATGTGCACGAACTCGAGCCCCTGGGCCTCGAGTGCCGCCACGGCGGTATCCCATGCAAACCATGCAGCCGCGTCTCCACGGCGCAGCGCCAGCGCAGCCTGTCCGCCCTCACCGATCGGAAGCCATTGCACATCCTTGTCCGGGTCCATCTTGACAGCTTTGAACATCTGCCGGCCGTAAGGCACGGCGCCCGTGGACATCGCGATGGCGCCGACCGTCTTGCCCTTGAGGTCCTCGGTCTTTGTGATGCCGGAACTCTTGAGGGCGACGGCACGGTAGATGGTCTTGCGCGAGTAGGTATAGACGGACTTGATCTTCGCGCCTTTGGCGCGTGCCATCATGATCACTTCCGGGCCAACGTTCGCGAAGGAGACGTTCTTGGCAGCGAGCTGCTGCATCCCCGCCGTTGCGCCCTGGATGCCGACGACGTCGACATCGAGCCCTTCCTGCGCCCAGCACTTGGAGTGCACCGGCAGCGAGGAATGCGCCGCATGCCCGACCGAGATATCGGTCGTCGTGGGCGAAAACACGAGCTTCTGCGCATAAGCCGATTGCAGGTGCGCGGGCAACGCTATGAGCGCCGACGCGAGAATGAAACGCCGCAGCCGTCGATACATCCGAGATCTCCAACGTTCGTGTTGATTTTTCAGACAGTCGTGATGTTGTCCTGCCGGTTCCAGAACACCAGCTTCTTGTGCGCGAATTGAAGCACCAGGTGACACGTGATGCCGTAGAGGCCCAGGAGGATGAGCAGCGCGAACACACGGGGGATGTCGAGTTGGTAGTTGGCGTCGAGGATCAGGAAGCCGATGCCATCCTTCGAGCCGACAAACTCACCGACCAGCGCACCCAGGATCGAGAATACCATCGCCACGTTAAGCCCGGCGAAGATGAAAGGCAGTGCGTTCGGCAGCTCCACGATGCGGAAGGTGAGCCAGCGGCTGGCCCTGAGCGAGCGCATCAGATCGCGCTTGCTTTGCTCGCAGCTGCGCAGGCCCGTGATAGTGTTGACGAGAATGGGGAAGAACGCGATCAGCGCCGCCGTCACGATCTTGGAAAGCGAGCCATAGCCGCACCACACGAGGATAAGGGGCGCGATGGCGATCTTCGGCACGGTCTGCAGCGCCACGATCCATGGATAGATGGTCCGCTCGATGAAGCGGAACTGTGCGATCAGCGCTCCCAACGCGATGCCGACGCCCGTGGCGATGAAGAAGCCAGTCAGCGCCCGATATACGGTAATGCCGAAATGATGAAGAAAAAGGCCACTGGCCATGCCATTCCAGAACGCGACCGCGATCTTGCTGGGCGGCGGCAGCAGCAGGCCCTCCACCTCGAAATACCAGACGTGGAACTCCCAATAGAGCAGCAGGATCACCGCGAACAGCAGTGACACGCTCCTGTCTGCCAGCTGCAGCCATGCCGAGGGCCGCCGGCTGGGCGCGAGGGCGCGGTCGATATTTCCCGTGACCTCCTGGGCCTGCGCGGTCATACGGCCACCTTGAGATTGCTTGTTGGGACATTGCTCAGGCGGCCGCGAATTCGGCCCACGTAGGCGCCGAAGGCATCGCTGTTGATCATCTCGAGCGACCGCGGGCGCGGCAGATCGATGGCAACCTCCTCGACCACGCGTCCAGGCCTCGGCGACATCACCACCACTCGGTCGGCAAGAAACACCGATTCCGTAATGGAATGCGTGATCAGAAGCACGGTCTTGCGCGTGCGTGACCAGATGTCGAGTAGTTCGAGGTTGAGCTGGTCACGCGTCATGGCGTCCAGCGCCCCGAACGGCTCGTCCATCAGCAGCATCGCCGGGTCGTGCACGAGAGCGCGTGCGATCGCAACGCGCTGGCGCATGCCACCTGACAGCTCGTGCGGATACTTGTTTGCGAACCCTTCAAGGCCGACAATTTTCAAAAGCTCATCCGCCCGCGCGCGATGACGCTTCCAATCGAGCTTCAGCACCTGCACCGGAAGCATGATGTTGTCGATGACAGTGCGCCATGGAAGAAGCGTTGCGTCTTGGAAAACGATGCCGATCTTTTCCGAAGGTCCGGTCTGGATGGCATTGTTGACCTTGATCGTGCCCATCGTTGCACGTTCGAGACCACCGATGAGGCGCAGAAGCGTGGTCTTTCCGCAGCCGGAGGCGCCCACCACGCAGATGAATTCCCCATTCTTGATCGAGAGATCGGCATCGTGCAGCGCAAGAACGCGCTCACCCGATGCGGTAGAGAACGTCTTCGAGACGCCTGCCAGCTCGATCACGGGCGCGGCTTCATGCGGATCTGACATCGGGAGGTGCTGCCTGGCGCTACGGGTGATCCTCAAAGGTACTATTGTCCGTAACTGAGGATCGTACACGGCGTTACGCGATAAGCAAGCCTAACAGGCTGGCACTTGCTGCCCGTTTTCTTGCCAGTTCTTGCTGCCGTGCCGCTTAAGTGATGATGCAGAATTGTGGAAGACGGCTCAAAAACTGCACCCGCGCCCAAAGCCTGCGAGCCTTGGATGGAGTAGGCTCAAATGTCTTTTGCAGAACCAACGGAAACGTTCTCACCCCAGCGCAAGCCGAGAGCCTGATGCAGGCCAAAAGCATCCAATGCCCGCCCGATTGTGTGATCGACGATGTCCTGGATGCTCTGCGGCTTGGCGTAGAATGCAGGGACGGGTGGCATCACCACGGCGCCGATCTCGGTGACCTGAACCATCTGGCGCAGATGCCCAAGATGAAGCGGCGTTTCGCGCACCAGCAGCACGAGCTTGCGGCGCTCCTTTAGAACCACGTCAGCAGCGCGGCTGATGAGCGATCCCGTAATGCCGCTCGAGATCTCCGACAGCGTCCGTATCGAGCATGGCGCGATGAGCATGCCCGTGGTGAGGAACGAACCACTGGAAATTGCCGCCCCGATGTCGTCGTTGCGATAAACCACATCGGCAAGCGCCGCCAGTTCCTGCGTCTTCATGTTGAGTTCGTGAGCGATGGTGATCTGCGCCGAGCGCGTCACGATGAGATGCGTCTCGGCCCCCACATCCCGCAAGAAGCGCAGGGCGGTGAGCCCATAGATCGCACCGGAAGCACCGGAGATCCCCACTATCAGTCGCGGCTTTCCCACGTCCTCGCTCCTCCGCGTCCCTGGTCTTGTGCGAGGCTAGCATGCAGACCGTTCACTCAGTGCTGCAATTGCGTTCGCGGCTGCCATGATCGGCCTCCGTTTGTCCCGCCCGCATCGGCTCGCTATGCTGGCATCATAAGCTGCTTCAGAACACCGGGCGCTCCAAGTGGAAGAAACGGAAAAACATCCAGCTCTGTTCTGGAACTTCTCTCTACTTGTCTACGCGGATGCGGACGTCGCGCGGACCTGCCTCGACTTACAGGACGCTTGGGGCGCGGACGTCAATGTCGTGCTTTTCGTTCTCTGGCATGGCTGCGCTGGCCACCGCCTCGACCGTGACTGTGTCCACTCGGTCGACGAGGCCGTCCGAATATGGCGGGAACGGGTCGTGCGGCCTCTTCGAAGCATCCGAAAGGAACTGAAGACCCAGACTTACCCCGGCACGGGAGCGGATACCGAAAAGCTGCGCAACCGCATCAAGGCAGATGAACTGGAGGCCGAGCGAATTCAGCAATTGATGCTTGAGAGTATCTATCCACTTGGCGGCATTTGCAGTGCCCGCGAGAAGGCGACTGTGGCAACGCTGGTGGCCAATCTTGTTGCCTACCTGCAAATCATCGAGGCCGAAGTGCCAGCCGCCAAGCTCGAAGGCTTCTGCGACAGGGTCCTCCGCCGCGTCTCTGCGGCCGCGGCCTGAGTTGCGGCGCAAAACGCATACGTCTCACGATTTCAATGGGTTAGAAGGAAAGCGCAGATTCTTGCCCACCCGTGCAGGCCGCCGATTTGGCTGGGGCGGGAGGGTTCGAACCTCCGCATGGCGGAATCAAAATCCGCTGCCTTACCACTTGGCTACGCCCCACCACCGGCCTCCGCCGGACGCGGTTGTTTAGAGGGGTTTTTCAGCCCTCGCAAGCGTTGGACTGCAGGGAACAAAGCGACATTGTGCACGCCGGATCAACACCACCGACCGCCGAGCGCCCATGCTGACGGCCACGCCACTGACATGACAGGCATCCGCAGGTGGAAGCGGCCATGCGCCAGCGCCCTCCTAGGCGATCACCGACTTCAACTCGATCGCCAAGAAAGTCTGCCGCGAGCGCCGTCACCTGCCGTGCACGCGATGCGCGCACGACATTCGCTTCTGCCGGAAGTTTCATCAGGGCCGCATGCAATTGCCCGATAAGATTTTGCACAAGCCGCGTGGCTTCGAACAACCTGCCTGCGGTCGGTCCCGATTGCATCACCCCGTTGCGCGCCTGGCTGCCACTGGCACGAAAGCTGCAGTCCCCACTCCTGGACCAAGCAATCTTATCAGGAGGCGAAATGAGGGCGAGCGGCGCACGTTCATTCATGCAAAAGGCAAAGAACCTGGGCGGTGCCCTCTTTCTCCTTGCCATTGCACCCGCATTGGCCTCCACGGCAATTGCACAAACCGCGCCCATCCGCGTGGGGGCGCCGCTGCCCCTCACGGGTCCGCTATCGCCAGAGGGTCTCAAACTCCAACAAGGCTACGAGATCTGGAAGGAGCAGGTAAACGCCGCAGGCGGCATCAATGTCAGCGGCACGAAACGGCCGGTGGAGATCGTCTACTACGACTATCAGTCGGCTACCCCGAAGGCCGTTCAACTCGCCGAAAAGCTCGTTACCGACGACAAGGTGGACTTTATGTTCTCGCCTTTCGGATCCGGTGCAACAAAGGCCGCAAGCACGGTCGCAGAGAAATACTCGGTACCGACGCTGGCACCGACCGCATCCTCCGTCGAGGTCTACGACCAGGGCTACAAGTATCTCTTCGGCACGTTCACACCCAACGACACCCTGAGTGAACCGCTCTCCGACATCATGCGCGCCAAGATGCCCACGGCCAAGCGCGTGGCAATCCTCGCGCGCAACGACCTCTATCCGCTCGCCCTTGCCCAGGAATTCGACAAGTCGTCGAAGAAGCGCGGGTTCGATGTCGTCTACTTCGAAAAATATGCGATCAACACGCTCGACCATGCCTCCGCGCTGACTGAGATCCGCAACGCCAAGCCCGATTGGATCGTCGTGACCGGCTACATCAACGATCTCATTCTGATCCGCAAGCAGATGGCTGACCTGGGCATCAAGGCGCAGGCCGCAACTATGATCAATGCGCCGGCCTATCAGGAATTCATCGACGCAACCGGGCCGCTCGCCGAGAACGTCACAAGCGCGACGTGGTGGCATCCGGCCGTGCGATACACATCAAAGGATGTTTTCGGATCGTCGGAGAAATACACCGAGCTCTTCCAGAAGAAGTACAAGAGCCTGCCGGACTTCACGAATGCCACGGGCAGCGCCGTCGGCGTGCTCCTCCAGATGGCGATCGAGCGCGCCGGAACCATCGACCGCGCCAAGGTGCGCGATACCTTGGCTGCAGGCAACTTCGAGACCTTCTTCGGCCCGCTCAGCTTCAATGGCACGGGGCAGGCTGTCTCGTATGTGCCGCCGGTCATCCAGGTTCAGGGTGGCAAGGGTGTCGTCGTGCATCCGCCCGAGA
The DNA here is from genome assembly GCA_039808585.1 of Hyphomicrobiaceae bacterium. Taxonomy (GTDB): domain Bacteria; phylum Pseudomonadota; class Alphaproteobacteria; order Rhizobiales; family Hyphomicrobiaceae; genus AWTP1-13. The sequence continues at coordinate 19,051 of JBDHTJ010000036.1, forward strand.
CCAAGAACGCAGACCTGAAGCTCGGCGTGCGCTAGCTCGCGATGCTGACGCTGCAGATACTCGTTAATGGCATCCTCCTGGGCGGCATCTACGCCTCGATTGCTGGTGGCTTTTCGCTCGTCTGGGGGGTGCTCAACGTCATCAACATCATGCACGGCTCGTTCGTCGTGCTTGGTGCGTATCTCGCCTTCTTTGCCTACACTCTGCTCGGCATCCATCCCTACCTGTTCGTTCCCATCGCCGCGCTCCTCCTGTTCGCATTGGGATTTGCGGTGCAGTACGTGGTGGTGAACAGGGTGATCGATGCCCCGGTGCTCGTCTCTCTGACGCTCACGTTCGGCCTGACGCTGTTTCTCGACAACCTCATGCTCTCCGCATTCAAGGCGGACTTCCGCAAGGTGAATCTGAAACCGCCACTCGGGATCATCGATGTCTCAGACACCTTCCCTGCCATCGACATCATCGTGCCGATCGACCGACTGGCCAGCATGGGATACGCCCTCCTCTTGGTTCTGCTGCTCTATTGGCTCCTGCGCAGGACATCCATAGGCCGCGCCATCGTCGCGGTCCGGATGGATCGCTACGCCGCCTCTCTCATGGGTGTCGATGCCAGACTGATCTTCGCGATCACCTTCGGCCTCGGAGCGGGAATGGCAGCAGCGGCAGGCGCATTGCTCAGCCCCATCTTCCCGATCTCGCCACTCGCCAGCACGGCCTACCTCGGCAAGGCGTTCGTGATCTGCATCCTCGGAGGTCTCGGCAGCGTTACCGGCGTTCTCGTTGGGGGCATCGCGCTCGGCATCATCGAAAGCTTCGGCGCCTACCTCTTCGGCCCTGAGCACTCTCTCACGATCTCGTTCACGCTGCTGATCCTGCTGCTCATCTTCCGCCCGACTGGTCTCCTCGGAAAAAGAGGCTTCGTATGACGCGGTCCGGCCTCGCGCTACTGTTCCTCGCCGTGGCGGCGGTGGTGGCCTTGCCATTCGTCGGCAGCAACTATGTCCTGCGCCTAGCCACGACGGCAGCCATGTACGTCGCACTCGCGGGCTCCTGGAACCTGGTCGGGGGCATGGCGGGCTATCCCTCTTTTGCCACCGCGGCCTTCTTCGGCCTCGGGGCCTACGGATCGGGCGTTCTGCTGTCGCGTACGGGCCTTGCACTGCCGCTCGGATGGCTCGTGGGAGGATTGCTCGCAGCACTGTTCGCGGCCCTCGTCGGCCCCGCGATCTTGCGGCTGCGGGGCCACTACTTTGCGGTGGCAAGCCTCGTGACGGCTGTCGTGCTGCGCGAACTCATCAATAGCGCGACACCTCTCACAGGCGGCGGCATGGGCCTCAACCTGCCGCAACGCTTCGACGTCGATACGCTTGCCCGCGTCTACTACGCGGTCATGATGGCGCTTGCAGCCGGAGCAGTGGCCGTGGGCTTCTATGTTTCCCGTGCGAGGCTCGGCTGGGCATTGCGCTGCATCGAGCAGAATGAGGATGCCGCCGTGGTTCTGGGCATCGACACTCTTTTCTACAAGACAGCGGCATTCGTACTGTCCGGATTGATCGCGGGCTTCGCGGGCGCCGTCTACGCCACCTGGATCGGCTACATCGATCCAACCGACGTCTTCGAGGAACTGCTGTCGGTGAAGCCGATCGTCATGGTGCTTCTCGGCGGCATCGGTACCCTTTACTCCCCTATCGCAGGCGCAATCCTCTTCCTTGCACTCGAAGAGCTGGTCTGGCGTAACATCCTGAGCTTCCACGCAGGGGTTCTCGGCCTCCTGATCGTAGCTTTGCTGGTGTTCCTGCCAGGAGGCCTCAAGGACTTGGCAGCGCGCCTTCCGTGGGCCCGACGGGAAAGTACTGGGCCACTGCCTGCAGCGTCGGCTGAAAAGGCGGGCCGGCCATGACGATCGATCCTCAGCCCATTGCCGTACTCTCAAACGTCTCCAAGCGCTTCGGTGGCCTCATCGCGGTGCGGGACGTCTCCTTCACCCTGAAGGCCGGTGAGATCGTGGGCCTCATCGGACCCAACGGCGCCGGCAAGACCACGCTCGTGAGCCTGATGGCGCAAACACTCACCCCCGACGTCGGCGAAATTTCGTTCCTCGGGCGCCCTCTCGTGGGCCTTCCAGCTCACAAGGTGGCGGGCCTCGGCCTTGCCCGCACCTTCCAAATCGTACAGCCGTTCCCGAAGATGACCGTGCTGGAAAACGTCCAGGCTGGCGCCCTGTTTGCCGGTGGCAGCGCCTCCGTCGGCGAGGCCAAGGAGAAGGCGATGGCCTGTCTCGAGTTTTGTGGCCTGGCCTCCCTGGCCCGCAGCGAGGCGGCAAGCCTCACATTGCCGAACCGCAAGCGTCTCGAGGTCGCGAAAGCGCTGGCGACGAATCCGAAGCTTCTACTGCTCGACGAGGTCAACGCCGGCCTCACCGCGGCAGAGGTTGATCGCGCGCTCGAACTCATCGAGGCCATCGCCAAGCGTGGCATCACGATCCTGTTGATCGAGCACTTGATGAAAGTTGTGCTCAAAGCTTGCGCCCGGGTTCTCGTATTGCATCAGGGCGCCCTCATCGCTGACGGCACACCCCGTGAGGTGGTGCAGGACAAGGCTGTAGCGGAAGCCTATCTCGGAAGCCGTTTCGCCAAGGCTCTCTCCGGCAAGACCCCGGGAGCGGCGGCATGAGCACCCCGCTGATGACAGTCGCTGGCATCACTGCAGGCTACGGCCTCGTGTCGGTTCTGCACGATGTATCCATCACCGTCGGAGCAGGCGAAATTGTCTGTCTCATTGGCTCCAACGGCGCCGGAAAGACCACACTGCTGCGCACCATCTCGGGCGTTCTGAAACCCGAGCGGGGCTCAGTTCGCCTCGATGGTCAGGATCTGACGGGGGCCGGCACCAAGGCCATCGTCACCGCAGGCATCGTGCACGTCCCCGAGGGGCGGCGGCTTTTCACCGGCCTGAGCGTTCGTGAAAACCTCCTGATGGGCGCCTATCTTCGGGGGGCCGGCACGCAGCAGGTGCGTCGCGATCTCGATCGCGTGCTGGCAACCTTTCCACGGCTTGCCGAACGGATCGGCCAGGATGCCTCCACGCTGTCGGGTGGCGAACAGCAGATGTGCGCCATCGGCCGTGGGTTGATGGCTGCTCCGCGCTTGCTGATGATCGACGAACTTTCGCTCGGACTTGCACCAAAGGTGGTCGACGAACTGGTCGACACTTTGCGCAACATCAACAGCGCCGGCACGGCAATCCTCGTCGTCGAGCAGGACGTGGCAACTGCGCTGGCCCTTGCGCAGCGCGGCTTCGTGCTGGATACCGGAAGGATCGTGGCCAGCGACACCACGAAAGCCTTGGCCGAGAGCCCCGAGATCCAGCGGGCCTATCTCGGCGCCGAGCTCGAAGTCGCCGGATGAGAACGACGATAGCCTGACAGGGAGACAACATGATCACCGCGCTCGTCATCTACGACATGCCCGCGAGCATCACGCGGGAGCAGTGCCTTGCGCACTACCACAAAATCGCCCCCGGCTTCCTGGAGGCACCGGGCTTCGTGCGCAAGCAGTTCATCTACGACGTGGAGGGCAAGATCGCAGGCGGTGCCTACATGTGGGAAACGCTCGAGCAGGCCAAGGCATTCTATTCGGGCCCCTGGATTGCAGGAATCCGCGAGCGCTACGGCAACGAGCCCAAGATCACCTACTTTGAAACCTTCGCCATTGCGGACAAGAAAGATGGCCTGAGCTTCCCCATAAAGAAGTAACGCGCGCCGGTTACACGCAAATTCATCTGGCCGTCCTTGCATCGCCAGATCCACGGCCTGCTGAAGCTGCGATCGTGAAAGGGTTTTTCCGCCCGGCACGCACCACACGAACGGCGGCGTGAATTGGGCCGGTCCCGCATGCGCCCTGGAATTTGCCTCATGGCGATGCCATTCGCAGCCGCCTGGGTTGCGCTGTGGCCAATTGTGGGATAGCGAGCAACAATCCTTTTGCCAACATGCGCCTTGCCCTGACCGGTCGCACCTCAACTTCGGGCAGTTCCAGCACGTGCCTCTTCGATTGCAGCATTGGTCTCCGGCGAAAAGGCTTATCGCGCTCGTCCTCTCATCGCTTTGTCTCGGCGCCCTCCTGACGCTCGCGGGGCTGCCAGCGGCTTTTCTCGTGGGCCCGACACTCGCCGGCATCTGCCTGTCGATCGCGGGCGCACCGGTGCACCTCGCTCGCACCCCCGTGCTTATCGCGCAAGGTATCGTGGGCGCCATGATCGCAGGCACTTTCCCACCCGAAACATTTGCCGAAATCGCCCGCGATTGGCCGCTCTTCATGTTCGGCACGCTCTCCACTGTGGTCGCTTCCAGTGCACTCGGCTGGTTCATGATGCGTGGAGGTCTACTCCCCGGCACGACGGCGATCTGGGGCTCGGCACCTGGGGCAGCATCGGTGATGACATTCATGTCCGCCCACTATGGCGCAGACATGCGGCTTGTCACTCTCATGCAATACACGCGCGTGGTGTTGTGCACCGTCTCCGCCACGCTCGTGGCACGGGCCTTGGGTGCACCGACCTCATCTGCTGGCTCGACACTCTTCTCCTCGGTGTCGTGGACTGAAGCCGCTTCCACGCTCGCATTCGTCTGCGCGGGCGTGTGGATCGCAGTTCGCCTGCGCATTCCCGGAGGGGCGATGCTGCTGCCGATGCTGATGGGTATTGCCCTCAACTTTTCCGGTCTGATGCACGTAACGTTGCCACCGGTGCTCCTCGCCGCGGCCTATGCACTGCTGGGCTGGGCCATCGGCATGCGATTCACCGTGGATGTAGTCGCGCATTCGGTGTCGCTGCTGCCGCGCCTCTTGCTCTCGGTTCTGGCCCTCATCGTCATTTGTGCCCTGCTGGGCTGGATACTGGCGATGCTCGCCGGGGTTAGTTTCCTCACCGGCTACCTCGCAACCAATCCCGGAGGCGCGGATTCGGTGGCGCTGATCGCTTCCGGACTGGCAGTCGATGTGCCCTTCGTCATGGCCATGCAGTTGGCCCGGTTTCTCGTGGTGATGGTGGCGGGACCAGCGCTGGCGCGCCTTCTCTCGCGTTCGGCAAGAAAACCATCCGAAGAACTGGAAAGGCGCACCTGAGCGGGGCCGGGCACTCGCGACAGCTGCCCTGGTTGAACATGGCTATGCCGCACAGGTATGCTGCTGCACCGAGCGTCAAAGGGTCTGACATATGCTGAAGCTTTGCCGGTTTGCTGCTGCGATCGCCCTTGCCGGCGGCCTCGTAGCGGCATCGACGCTGGCACAGGCCGCCAGTTTCGACTGTTCGGGACAGGACCTTTCCGAGGCCCAGCAGCTTATTTGCGCCGACCAGGAGCTTTCTCGCCTCGACGACCGCGTCGCCCGGCGCATCCAGGGCATGCAGAAGCGTTACGGGCTGGGGCTTTATCTCAGCATGCGCTATTGGCACTACCGCAACCGTGATTTGCGTGACGCGTGCGGACGCGACCGCCCCTGCATCGTCGCAACCTACCGCGCGCAGGGCCGAACGCTCGACCGCCTGCAGGGCTGCCTCGATAACAGCGTGCGCAAGCGGTCCTGCATGCGCGTGGCGTTGAGCGCCGACGCAACCACACCGCAGAACACCGCCGGCAAACCCGCTCCCTGAGCAGCGCAGGAAGTTTCAGAAGAATTGATCCTCATGCCTTCCCCGCTGAGGAGGGCAGGGCAAGCTCTGCGGCCAGCCATCGTGCGAAGGTCTCCAGCACTTTGCGGCGCTTGGATTTCGGATACACGAGGCGATGGCCCACATAGCTGACGTCGCGCGCACCGCCGAGAAACGGCGCCACGAGCCGGTTGCTCTGCAACTCGCGCTCCGCAAGCCGGGTCGATTCGAGCGCAATGCCAAGTCCGTCTGCAGCAGCCGCGATTGCCAGGAAGCTTCTGTCGAAGCGCATGGCGTAGTGTACGGGGGTCTCGATGCCGTTGTGCGCACACCAGGCATCCCAGCCGATCTGCTTGGAATCGCTGCGGATCAAAACGTGCTTGAGGAGATCCTGCGGCTTCTTCAACTTTCGCGCCAATGCAGGCGTGCAGAGAGGCGTAACGATCTCCAGGCCCAGCGGGATGACGACGAGGCCTTCCGCTCGTGCATGGCCATAGACGATATCGGCATCGAAGTCGTCGTTACTGAAGCGCGCATATTCGGTGCCAGCCGAGAGGCGCACCTCGATACCTGGATGCGAAGCCAGGAAGCGCGCAAGCCTCGGTGAAAGCCATTGCGTGGCAAAGCTCGGCGCTGAGTGAAGCCGCAGGATCTGCGTGCTCTGCGTAGAGACCATCTCGAGTCCGCGACGCAGCTCCTCGAAGGCATTGCCGACGTAGCGCATCAGCGCCTCGCCATCTCCCGTGAGCCGCACCGAACGTGTGCTCCGCTCGAACAAGGGAGCGCCAAGCGCTGTCTCCAGCTTCCGCACTGCGTGGCTGACCGCGCTGGGCGACAATTTCAGCTCGCTGGCAGCGGCACGAAAAGATCCCGTACGGCCGGCAGCCTCGAATGCCTTCAGGGATGCGAGTGGGACATTCTGCAACATGGCTGAGAGTGAAGCAAATTCAGCCTCGGATGTAAACTGCGCGTTTGTCAGTCACCTCGCTCTTATCGGAACCTGGAATCAATCAACAGGCAACGATGTACGACGGGAGACGCTCAAGCATGCTGCTCAAAGGCAAGACCGCCATCATTTCTGGTGCCGCCGGACCGCGCGGAATTGGTTTCGCCACAGCCAAGACATTTGCAGCACACGGAGCACGTGTTGCCATCCTGGACATCGATGGCGCCGCAGCACAAGCCGCCGCTGCAGAACTCGGTGCAGGCCACGTCGGCATCGCCTGTGACGTGACCAAGAAAGCCGATTGCGACCGTGCCGTCTCTGATGTTCTCAAAGCACTCGGCCAGATCGACATCCTCATCAACAACGCCGGCATCACCCAGCCCATCAAGGTATGGGACATCGGTGAGGCCGACTGGAACCGCATCCAGGACGTCAACCTCAAGGGTGTACTATTCCTGAGCCAGGCATGCATGCCCCACATGCGCGCGCGGAAGTCTGGCTCGATCGCCTGCATGTCTTCGGTTTCGGCCCAACGCGGCGGCGGCATTCTTGGAGGCGCGCATTACTCGGCCGCCAAGGCCGGTGTCCTGGGGCTGGCGAAGGCCATGGCCCGTGAACTCGGCCCGGATGGAATTCGCGTCAACTGCGTTACGCCCGGCCTCATACAGACCGACATCAACGCCGGCAAGATCTCCGACGAAAAGCGCGTCGAGATCCTGGCTGGCATTCCCCTCAACCGCCTGGGTGTGCCGCAAGACGTCGCCAATATCTTCCTCTTCCTCGCCTCGGACCTGTCCGCCTACCTCACCGGCAACACGATCGACGTCAACGGCGGCATGCTGATCCACTGAGGCAGGCGCGAAGAGTATCATGACCAACGACGCCACACCGCGCGCCAACATCCCTTCGCTTGCAGAGCGCGCCTATCGCATCCGCCGCAATGCAGTGCGCATGGGCGAGGTGCAGGGCCAGGGCTACATCGCCCAGGCCCTCGACATCGCCGATGTGTTGGCCGTGGCCTACTTCCATGCCATGCAGTATCGCGCGGATGATCCGCAGTGGGAGGGTCGGGATCGCTTCCTCCTTTCCAACGGCCATTATGCCATTGCGCTCTACGCCGCGCTGATCGAGGCAGGCATCATTCCGGAGGCCGAACTCGAGACGTATGGCAGTGACGACAGCCGTCTGCCCATGTCTGGAATGGCCTCCTATACGCCAGGAATGGAAATGTCGGGCGGGTCGCTGGGCCTCGGTCTCAGCATCGCGGTCGGCATGTCGCTGGGCCTCAAGCGCAAGAAGTCGCAGTCGCGCGTCTACACCTTGTTCTCCGACGGCGAGTTGGACGAGGGCTCCGTATGGGAAGCGATCATGTCGGCCGCCCACTACAAGCTCGATAACCTCATTGCCATCGTCGACATAAACAATCAGCAGGCCGACGGGCCATCCGGTCAGGTGATGGCGTTCGAGCCGCTCACTGACAAGTTTGCGGCGTTCGGCTGGTTCGTGCAGCGGATCGACGGCAATGACCTTCCCGCCGTTATCGCTGCATTCGACGCGGCCAAGATGCATCCTCAGCCGAAACCGCGCATTATCATTGCAGACACGCTGATGGGTAAAGGCGTTCCCTTCCTCGAAGCGCGGGAAAAGAACCACTTCATCAGGGTAGAACCGCACGAATGGCGGCTTGCGCTCGAAGCGCTCGATGCCGGGAGGCCGAAATGAGCAAATCCGGCCCCAAATCCCAGGGAAAATCCGAGGCAGGCAGCGCTGGAAAACCGCGCCTCACCACCTCCGCGATGATTGCCTCCATCGCGTCAGAAGGCCAGCGCACGAAGCCAGCACCCTTCGGTCACGCGCTCGTGGAACTGGCGCGCTCCCGCCCCGAGATTGTCGGCATGACGGCCGACCTCGGCAAGTACACCGACCTCCACATCTTCGCCCAAGCCTTCCCCGAGCGCTATTATCAGATGGGCATGGCCGAGCAGCTTCTGTTTGGCGCCGCCTCGGGCATTGCGGCCGAGGGCTTCGTGCCGTTCGCCACCACCTACGCTGTTTTCGCCGCGCGTCGCGCCTACGACTTCATCCACCAGACCATTGCGGAGGAAGATCGCAACGTTAAGATCGCCTGCGCTCTCCCCGGTCTCACTTCTGGCTATGGACCAAGTCATCAAGCGACGGAAGATCTTGCCCTGTTCCGGGCCATGCCAAACATGACGGTGATTGATCCGTGTGATGCACATGAGATCGAGCAGGTCGTGCCCGCTATCGCCGCGCACAATGGCCCCGTCTACATGCGCCTTCTGCGGGGCCAGGTGCCTCTCGTACTTGATGAGTACGGCTACACCTTCGAGCTCGGCAAGGCGAAGATGATCCGCGATGGCGCAGACGTTCTCGTCATATCGTCCGGCCTGCTGACCATGCGCGCTCTGGAAGCAGCCAAGGAGCTGGCTGGAGATCGCGTCGGCGTCGCGGTGTTGCACGTACCGACCATCAAGCCACTCGACACCGCGGCCATTCTGGCGGAGTGCCGCAAGCCAGGACGGCTCGTTGTCGTAGCTGAGAACCACACTGTAATCGGCGGTTTGGGAGAGGCGGTCGCTTCTCTCCTGATGCGCAATGGCGTGCATCCCGCCTTCTGCCAGATCGGGCTGCCCGACGAATTTCTCGACGCAGGGGCACTACCAACGCTTCACGATCGCTACGGCATCTCCGCCAGCGCGATCGCACAAACAATAAGAAGCCACCTTTAGGCTCGGACAGCAGAAACAGCATTTGATCCCGGGAGGATTTCATGACCTTTACATACCGGCCAACGCGCCGGAATTTCTTCATATCGGCAGCAGCGCTGACGGGTGCAGTGTCGTTCCCAGCAGTGCTTCGCGCGCAAGGCGCAGTTCGTCTGACGATCGGCCACGGCGCGGCACCAGGAAATCCACGGTCGGTGGCCGCCGACATGATGGCCTCGCTCATCAAAGAACGTAGCGGCGGGCGTATCGAGGTGCGCGTTGCCGGTTCCGCGCAGCTTGGTGACGACGCGGCGATGCTGACCGGCCTGCGTACGGGGACACTGGATGTATCCATCAACAGCCAGGGCGCATCTTCTGCGGTCCTGCCGGAGCTTGCAGCGCTCGGCTTGCCTTTCCTTTTCGCCAATGCCGAGGCAGCCTACAAGGTCGTCGATGGCCCCATCGGAGACGAGCTTGGCAAGCGATTCGACAGCTCAGGATTGATCTCGCTGGGCTTCTGGGACAACGGCATTCGTCACACCACCAACAGCAAGAAGCCGATTGCCAAGCCTGATGACCTCAAGGGCCTCAAGGTGCGCACCCCGCCCGATCCGATGACCATCGACATCTTCCAGGCGCTCGGCGCGGCCACGCAGCAGATTGCATTCGCCGAACTGTACGTAGCCCTGCAGCAAGGCGTAGTCGATGGACAAGAAAACCCGCTGGCCAACATCCACTCATCGAAGCTGCACGAGGTAAACAAGTTCGTCTCCCTTACCGGCCACAAGTGGGAGTCGACGCCTGTGCTCGCCTCACGCATTGCCTGGGGCAGGCTGAGCGCAGACGATAAGAAAATCGTCAGGGACGCCGCAATGGCCGCTGGCCAACACCAACGCAAGCTGATGCTGGAGATCGATACAAAGCTCCTCGCAGAGTATCGCGGCAAAAGCAGCGTCGCGGTGAACGAAGTCGACCAGGCGCCATTCCGTGCCGCGACGGCTGGCGTCGGTGATCGCTGGGAAGCAAAGCCCTTCGGCGATTTCGTCAAACGCCTCCGCGCTGCAGTCTGATACGGTGCCAAACGTGTCGCTGAACGACCCCCAAGGACAACAGCAGGTGCCCCCGGCACCTGCTGAAGCTTCCTCCAACCCGTTGGTGAAAATTGCGGACGCGGTTGACCGCGTCATCGCGCTCTCATGCGAGTTCATGCTGCTGCTCACGGGCGTGGTGCTCATGAGCGTGCTCACGGCCAACGTCACTGCCCGTTACATATTGTCTACCGGCGGCTTCGATTGGGCTGAGGAAGTGCCCGAACAGCTTTTCCCTTGGTTCATCGCAGCAGGCGTCGCATTGGCTGTGCAGAAGGGAGGCCACATCGGGGTTGAGTGGCTCTTGGGGCGGCTCAATCGCAATGCAACGCGCGTTCTGCTGTTGGCGGGGCATGTGCTGGTCTTTGCCGCCTACCTGTTGCTCACGGCGCTCTCTATGGACGTAGCGCAGATCGTGGCTGTGGAACGCAGCCCCGTCCTGGGTCTGCCCAAGACATACGGATATTGGGCCATCGCTGTCGCCTGCTTCCTGGTGGCAATATCCACCCTTGCCATGACGGTACGCCTCGCACTCATCGGGCCCGAGGCAATGCCTAGCCCATCTCCAGAGGAGATGCCGACATGAGCATCGCCTTGCTCCTGGCCTTTGTCGTGCTCATGGTGCTGGTCGTACCGGTAGCACATGGCCTCGTCATTGCCTCTGGTGTTGCGCTGCTCTGGGACGGACATCTGCCGCTGTTGCTGATCGTGCAGCAGATGTTCCAGCAGACGCAATCTTTCCCGATGCTGGCCCTGCCCTTCTTCATCCTCGCTGGCACGCTCATCATGGAAGGGCGCCTCGGCGAGGAACTATTGCGCTTCGCTGGTGAGATCATGCAGCGCATTCGAGGCGGGGCGCTTTCGACGACCGTGGTCGGATCTGTGGTCTTCGGCGGCGTCTCGGGCAGCGCCGTCGCCAATGCCAGCGCCCTTGGCTCCGTGCTGATACCCTGGCAGAAGCGGCTCGGGTATCCGGCCGCTCTTTGCGCCGCAAACAATGCCACCAGCGCGGTGATTGACATCCTCATTCCGCCGTCGATCCCGATGATCCTCTACGCTGTCGTCAGCGGCGTCAGCATCGGCGATCTGTTTCTGGCAGGGGTGGTACCGGGTCTTCTCATGGCAGCTGGCTTCATCGCTGTGTGCTGGTGGCAGGGCCGTGCACTCGACATCGAACGCGATACGTCGCCCCTCGACATGAAGCGCATTGCGCGCCTGGGCTTCCTCGCCACTCCGGCCCTGATCCTGCCGATACTCATCCTGCTAGCCCTGCGCTTCGGCTTCGCGACGCCCACCGAAGTCGCCGTGATGGCCGTACTTTATGCAATGGCTGCGGGCATCTTCATCTACCGCGACCTCACCTGGCCCCGCTTCCGCAAAGCAATGGTCGATGCAGGGATCGCCACCGGCATCGTGATGCTCGTCATCATGGGCAGTGCGGCGGCGAGCTACATCCTGACCTACGATCAGGTGCCGCAGCGGTTTGCCCAATGGGTGTCGGTCACGCTCCGCGAACCCTGGCTCATCATATTGGCGATGAACATCGTCATGTTGATCATCGGCGGCCCGCTCGACCTTCCACCTGCGATCCTTCTCCTGGCGCCCATCTTCGTTCCGCTGGCCAAGGAAATCGGGCTGGACGCACTTCAGCTGGGGCTGATCATGGTGCTCAACCTCGGCATCGGGCTGTACACGCCGCCGGTCGGGACGACACTTTTCATATCCTCCACGATATCAGGCAGCAGTATGGGCGAAACGACGAAGGCTTTGTGGCCCTTCTTCTTCGTCGCCATGGCACTGCTCGCAGCGATAAGCTACATCCCGGCGCTCACCATAAAATTCTGATGATCAATCCATTACCGGCCAATGATCTCGCGCGGATGGCGCATGCCATCCGCTTTCTTGCAGTCGATGCAATTCTCAAGGTTGGCGAGGGGCACCAAGGCGTCCCGCTTGGCATGGCCGAGATCGCAACGGCTCTTTACGCGCGGCACTTGAAGTTCAATCCCCAGGATCCTCTTTGGCCCGACCGCGATCGCGTCGTGGTATCGAATGGCCATGGATCGATGCTGCTTTACGCACTCCTTTATCTCAGTGGATATGCCAAGATCTCCCTCGACGAGGTGAAATCGTTTCGCGAACTCGGGTCGCACTGCGCAGGCCACCCCGAGTACGACCCGGCCGCCGGCATCGAGACGACGACCGGGCCGCTCGGCCAGGGCATCGCCAACGCGCTTGGAATGGCAATCGCCGAGCGGCATCTGGCGCAGCGCTTCGGAAGCCGGATCTTCAATCATTTCACCTACGCATTCGTGGGCGACGGCTGCCTTCAGGAAGGCGTGGGGCAGGAGGTGATACAGCTTGCGGGCCATCTGCGGCTGGGCCGTCTCATCTTCCTCTGGGACGACAACCGCATCACCGACGATGGCGGCACTGACCTCTCCATCAGCGAGGATGTGGCGGAGCGCTTCCGTGTAGCAGGCTGGCACGTCGTAGCCGTGGACGGGCACGACATCGAGGCCATATCCGAGGCTATTGCCCTCGCGAAGGCAGACCCGCGCCCCTCCATGATCGCCTGCCGCACCACCATAGCCAGGGGCATCCCGCGGCTTGAAGGCACGCGCGGCGGCCATAGCGCGAAGCTGTATCATGACGACCGCCTCGCCATGGCGAAGCACTTTGAATGGAATGAACCGGCGTTCGAAATCGCCGCTCCCCTTCTTGCCCAATGGCGCGAAGCAGGCCGCCGCTCGCTCCCCGACTATGACACTTGGAACAAGACTGTCGCCGCACTTACCGCTGCCACACGCGCCGAACTGCAGCGCACGCTGGAGGCACGCCTCCCGGAAAACTGGCAAGCGACCATCTCCGAATACAAGGCCACCGCGGCCTTGGACCCTGCCCCCCGCTTCTCCATATCGACGTGTGGTGATGTCGCCGCCAGGCTCTACGACACCATTCCGGAAATCATCGTCGGCTGCGCCGATCTCGAGGCCCCCACCAACCACAAGCGCCATTTGCAGGCTTTCACGGCCAGCGAGCGTGCAGGGCGCTACCTGCATTGCGGCGTGCGCGAGCATGCCATGGGTTCCCTCGCAAACGGCATGGCCGCCCATGGCGGTGTCATTCCGCTGGCTGTCACCTATCTGGCGTTCGCCGACTACGAGCGACCTGCCATGCGGATGGCGGCGCTAATGGGCCTGCCCGTGAAGTTCATCTTCAGCCACGACTCCATTGGCATCGGCCGTAACGGGCCGACCCACCAACCTGTAGAGATCATCGCCTCTCTCCGCGCGATGCCGAACATGCTGGTGTTGCGCCCCGCCGATGCCGTCGAGATGGCGGAGTGCTGGGCCATCATGCTCGAGCATCGCAGCGGTCCCATCTCGCTCATTTGCGCCAGGCAGGAATTGCCGCGCATCCGCGTCAATGGCGACAGTGAAAACCTCTGCAGCAAAGGCGCCTACGTTCTTAGGGAGGCGGCAAGCCCTCGCGTCGTCACATTACTCGCAACGGGAAGCGAGGTTGCGATTGCTTGCGCCGCCCAGGAAATTCTGGAGCGCCAAGGCATCCCAGCGGCGGTGGTATCCATGCCGAGCTGGGAACTTTTCGAGGCTCAAAGCGAGGCATATCAGAACAGCGTACTCGGCTCCGGGCCGCGCGTCGCAATCGAAGCGGGGATCAGGCAGGGTTGGGAACGTTGGCTCGGCGCACGTGGCCGCTTCATCGGCATGTCCGGTTTCGGGGCCTCAGGACCTG
>JBDHTJ010000037.1:0-33047 GCA_039808585.1 Hyphomicrobiaceae bacterium
CGCCGACCCGCTCTCCTTCTTCGCGGTACGCAAGGCGCCATCCCCATCCGCCACCGTCCGTGCAGGCTTTTTCGGAGGCCGCTTCACCTCGACCGGCGGCGCCACGAGCTTCGGGGCAGGCGGCTCCTTCGCGCTGCGACTGGAGATTTGTTCAGGCTCCGCCTCGATCGTCGAAGCCTCCGCGAGCGGCGGACGCATGTGTTTCGCGCCGCTGCGTGTCGCGCGTTCGTTACCAGTCTCAGGCCCGGGCGCGACAACGACCGCCGAGGCCGCCATCACGGGCGCTCGTTGCAAATCGATCAGCTCGAGGCAAAGCGCGGCGCCTGCGGCAGCGCCCAGAAGCAGCCATGCATGCCCGGTCAACCTGTTCATGCCAGTTCCCTTATGCTCCGGCTGATTGCGCAGCACCGCTGAGGCGTCAGCGTGACGCGAATCCGTCATTTCCGGGGCAGGCGAGACGCGCGGCCCGGCTGATTGCGACCGGCCGCCATCCACGCGACCCTAAGCGGCCACGCGGGCGTGCTGGAAAGGCTTTTCAGCATCAAGGTTTACACGGCCTTGGCGTCTGCAGGCCGCAGCCAGAGATCCCCCGCCAAGCCGTTGTCACCGACCAAGGCATCTACACGATCTTGTCGCGTATCACTTGCGGATAAGGCACGGAATTCGCGAACGAAGCACGCTGGTCCAGGCGCGAGGCGTACGCACCAAGCTTCGGGTAAATCGACATCCAATCGAACTCGGCGAAACGCACACTGAGGTATCCAAGCGCCGTGCCAACGGCGATGTCCCCCAGGGTGAATGCGTCCCCCACTGCAAACCGACGGTCGCCAACGAGCCGCGCCGTCTCGCGCACGCCGCCCTCGATCTTCCGTCTCTGCCGTGCAAGCCATTCCGCGCTCTGGCTCTCCTTGCGCATCCGCTCGAAGAAGGTCAGCACGACCGCATCGCAGACACCGTCGCAAAGAACCTCGAGCTTGCGTGCAAGCAGAATGTCGTCGACGCCACGCGGCAGGAGCGGCGGCTCCGGGTACTTCAGCTCGAGCCACTGCAGGATATAGCTCGACTCATAGATGCCCTCGCCCTGCTCCGTGATGAGGATCGGCAGCTTCTCGAGCGGATTGTACTTCGGCGTTTGTGTGCCGCTGTCCCAGGGTACCTCCGTGATGAGTTCGAATGGAAGGCCCTTCTCGGCCAACGCAATCCTCACCTTTCGCGCGTAAGGACTTGGGGTCGCGCTGATCAGTTTGAACATCGGCGTCCCTCTCTGGACTAGATCTTGGGCACCGCGCCAACCGCAATGCTGCGGAACTCTTCTGACGTCTTCATCGCCATCTCCGGCCCCGGGGGCGAGTAGACGGCCAGAATGCGCAGGGGCTCCCACCCGGTATTGAAGGTCGAATGGTAGAGGCCCTTGGGGATCGTTACGGTTGAACCTGGACCGATCGAGGTCTTCACCGGCGTGCCCTTCGCGTCCTCGATGATCATTTCGCCCCGGCCACCTAGCACGATGATAAGTTGCTCCGAGGCAGGATGGTTGTGCCGGGCATGGCCTTGGCCTGGCTGAAAATAAAGCGTGACGGCGCTCATGTGCTCCGCGCCGGTAAGCTCGGGACTAGCCATGGTCTTCAGCACCACCCAAGGCGAGATCATTGTCTCCACTTCGTCCGGAGCGCGGGTGTTGCGCGCCAATCCCGTTGCAGGTTCCGTTGCCATGCTTCTTGGTCCTTGTCGCAACAGCGTTTCTATCGGTGGATATCGAACGATTTCGTCTCAGGCAGCGTCAGCGCACCAATCACGACGGTGGCCAGCGAAACCACGATCGGGAAGATCAGGCCCGAGTAGATGTCACCCGTTGCGGCGACGATCGCGAAGCCCAGCGTGGGCGTGAGACCGCCAAACCAGCCGGTCCCAACGTGATACGGCAAAGACATCGCCGTATAACGCACACGTGTCGGAAACAGCTCCACCAGCATCGCGGCGACCGGCCCGTACGCCATGGTAAGGCACAAAACGAGCCCGAACAGGATAGCGACGATCATGGCGTGATTGACCTGAGCGGGATCGGCCTTGGCGGGGTACCCCGCTGCCTGCACGGCCGCCGGCAGCTCCGCAATGTTGCTGACGATTTTGTCTCCAACCTTGACGGTAGCTTTCGTTCCAGCCGGTGCCGCCTCGAACTGGTAGTTTACGGCCAATGCCGCGAGACGAGCCTTGGCAGTGTCACAGGAACTCGTGAACTTGGACGTGCCCGTGAGGTTGAACTGAAAATGGCACTCCGCCGGATCGGCACGCAGGACGACGGGCGCAGACGCGAGCGCTTTCTCGAGCACGGGGTTCGCGAAATGCGTCAGTCCCTTGAAGGCAGGATAGAGCGAGAGGCCCGCCAACAGAATGCCGGTCAAGACGATCTTCTTGCGACCTATCCGATCTGAAAGGGCACCGAAGACGACGAAAAAGGGCGTCGCCGCCACGAGCGCGATGATGGTCAGGAGGTTGGCGGTAATGGGATCGAGCTTGAGTGTCTGCGTGAGAAACAGCAGCGTGTAGAACTGCGTCGTGTACCAGATGGTGCCGAAACCCGCGATCAGCCCGAAAAGCGAGAAGATCACGTAGCGCAAGTTGCTCCAGCGGCCGAAAGCTTCCGATATTGGCGCCTTGGACGTACGGCCTTCCTTCTTCATCTGAGCGAAGATCGGCGATTCCTCGAGCGAAAGCCGGATCCACACCGAGATCGCCAGGAGGACGATCGACAGAAGGAACGGAATGCGCCAACCCCAAGCCAGGAATTCAGCTTCGCCAACCGACATCCGTGTGGCCAGGACGACCACGAGGCTCAGCAGGAAACCGATGGTGCCTGTAGTCTGGATCCAGGATGTGAAGAAGCCGCGCCGCCCTTCCGTGGCGTGCTCAGCCACATAGACAACGGCACCGCCGTACTCTCCACCGACTGCGAGACCTTGCAGCATGCGCAAGGCCACCAGCAGGCATGGGGCAAGAATGCCGATCTGGTCGAACGTCGGCAGAAGTCCGACTGCGAATGTCGCAAGTCCCATCACCACGATCGTGACGAGGAAGGTGTACTTGCGTCCGACAAGATCACCGATACGCCCGAATACGAGAGCCCCGAGGGGACGGATGATGAAGCCGGCCGAGAACGTGAGCAAAGCGAGGATGAACGCCGTTGTCGGGTCCGCCTTTGAGAAGAACTGAGCGCCCATGATGCTTGCGAGCGATCCGAACACCACGAAGTCGTACCACTCGAAGACGGTCCCCAGGGAAGAGGCAACGAGCACCTTCCGCTCTTCGCGCCTGAGCGCGCCTTGATAAGTCACGGATGCGACTGCGACCTGCGTCATCGCTGCCTCCACGGGCGAAAGGAACTATCTCACGGCTAGAGACGACCTACCATGATTTCGGCATTCTGAAAAGAGATTCCGTATTTCGAAAAGTTGTCGCTGAAGTCGATGCCGACGGCGGCGCCTTGCGTGCCTCTCCAGGAATGTGCAGAAGGGACCTAAAAGCCCGGGGAATCAAAGAATGAGCAGCCCAGATCCCGTCAAAGGCGCAGCGCGGACGCTGGACGTCTTCGAGGCCTTCGCGAGCGCCGGCGGCCCGCTCTCATTGTCCGAGATCGCACAGCTGATCGGGGTTCCCGTCTCGAGCTGCCACAGCCTGATACGCACCCTGCAGGCACGCGGCTACGTGTACGTTCTGGAGAAGCGAAAGCGGATCTACCCCACGCGCCGCCTCGCCGACATCGCCAGCAAGATCGCCCGCTACGACACGGCCGTGGAACGCCTTACGCCATGTCTGGCGGAGATCGTGGACAAGACTGGCGAAACGGTCATCCTCGGCAAGATGCAGGGCGACCATGTTGTCTATCTCGAAGTGCTGCCCGGTACGCACACGGTCCGCTACACGGCATCTCCGGGAGATACCTACCCAACCCATGCAAGCGCGATCGGGAAATCAGCGCTGAGCCTTCTCACGGATGAAGAGCTTGATACGGCCGTCGATCGGCTGAAGCTTACCCAGTTCACGGAAGCCACCATCACGGACGCCGCGGCCTTCAAGGCCGACATCCTCAAAGGAAAGAAGCGTGGCTACTTCTTATCTGAAGGCGAGACCGTCCCCGATGTCATGGGAATTTCGACGCCGCATCTTGTGGGCGGGGAGCCCTATGCGATCGGCATTGCCGGCCCCACTGCGCGCCTGCGCGAGGAGTTCGAAACCTATCTGAAGGTCCTGATTGCCGCTGGGCGCAAAATCGCAAAGATCGAACTCTAACCATTCAGGAAAGCCGGCGCCCCCCGAAGCATGCGTCTCAGGAAAAGTGGCGCATGACGCGCTGCCATCTAGAGACAGCGCCCGAAAGGATACCCCTTTTGCGCTGGTGGGCCCCGCAGGTGTAGGATCGGCACGTCTATGTCTGCAGGATAGCGAGGGCCTTCGCAAGCGGCAGCCGCCGGAAAACCTGAGGCCCGGTTCGCGCGGTCTGATGCATGTAGTGTTATGCCTGGAGGAAAACATGAGCAAAGCAGCCTTGAAGGCCACCTCCAACCCCATGATGGCGATCAACGACCCCAGGGAGGCGCGCCACCGCATCCGCAGGGGAGAATACGATGGGCACACGGCCGGCATCGCGCCCGACTACGTCCAGGGCAACGTATGCATCCTGCCAAAGGACATCGCGTTGGAGTTTGCCGCCTTCTGCCAGCGCAATCCAAAGCCTTGCCCCATCATCGGCATGAGCGCGCCCGGTGATCCGCACCTGCCCGATCTGGGCGACATCGACATTCGCACCGATGTTCCCCGCTACCGCGTCTTCATGGACGGGAAACTCGCCGATGAGCCGGCAGATATCCGCCACCTCTGGCGCGACGATCTCGTCACGTTCGTGCTCGGCTGCTCCTTCTCGTTCGAGCAGCCGCTCATCGCGGAAGGCATCCGCCTGCAGCACGTGGCGCGTGACACGACGGTGCCGATGTACCGCACCAGCATCGATTGCGTCCCCGCTGGCCGCTTCAAAGGCAAGATGGTCACTTCGATGCGGCCCATGACGCCGGCAGACGCCATCCGCGCCGTTCAGATTACGTCGCGCTTTCCCGCCGTGCACGGGGCGCCCGTGCACCTGGGGCTGCCGGAGGCCATCGGCATCACCGACATCATGAAGCCCGACTGGGGTGACCCGCCGGAGATCCGCGTCGGCGAGATCCCCGTGTTCTGGGCCTGCGGGGTGACACCACAGGCCGCCGTGGAACAGGCCCGGCCATCCATCTGCATCACACACAAGCCTGGCGCGATGCTGCTGACGGACAAGCTCAACGCACGTCTTGCTGCGCTGTGATCCTGCGATCTCAGCCCGTCATGACGTAGCGCGTGCCAATCTCGATCGCATCAGCCACGCTGCGCCTGTCGCGGAAGGCCGTCTCGAAGCCCTTCACGATGGCCGCTGCGCGCTCCGCCGGGCGTCCGTGGTGCTGCTCGTTGTTCACCTCGTCGTCGCCCAGGAGATGGAGTGTCGTGGCGTAGACGGCGGCGGGGTATTCCGGATTGCGCTGCTTGGAGAGGCCCGCGAAGTAGCCCGCGAGGAAGTCGGCATGCAACTCCAGCCGCTTCACCGTCTTCTGCCCGGCTAGGATCTTCTTGTCGAGTTTCATCTTGAACTGCAGGACGTGCCCGAACTCGTGGGCGCAAATGGCCGAGATGGCCGTCTCCGGGGCTTCCCTCTGCTTCATCAGTTCTTTCATCAGGGTTACGCCGAAAAGCACGGTGCCGTCAGCGCGATCGTTGGAACGAAGGCGATTTGGGGTTGCGAACGCATTGGGGCTGTCGCTGTCGTCGAAATAGACGAAGGCAGGCAGCACCTGAAGGGTGTCGGTCAGGCGCGACAACGTGTGGGCGAGCGCCACGTCGAAATCCTTGTTGCCAGATCCCTTGTAGAGCTTTGGACCCTTCTCCTTCGCCGCCGCATACGCGAACTCCGTCGTCGACTTGTGATCCAGGATCTTCCTCGCCCTGTCGTCGTCGATGCTGCAGCCGTGGCCGGATCCTTTGCCGAGCTGAGCGGCGTGCGCAGGGCAGAGGCAGGCGCCGCCGCCCCAAAGCAGGGTGAGCAGGCCCGAGCAGACCGTTTCTCGTCTCGTCAACATGACAATCATCCTCAGCACAGTGTGGGATAGCGGCGGCACGCATCCGGCGAGCCCGTCTTGGGCGACGGTGGGGCCTGCGGCGCGGCCAGCGGCGGAGGCGGCTGGTTCTCCGTGTGACGCTGGCGGGGCTGTCCCGGAGGCGGGCCACCGCTGCCGCCGGTCGACGGATCAGCGGTTTGCGGTGTCAACTGCGTTGCGGACGGCATGACATTGAAGAAGTAGGGCACGTTCGGCGGCGCCACCACCTTGGTGAACTTGCGCGCCGTCATATTGGCCCGCTCGCAATCGAGCCGGCCGTTGACGAGGTGCCTCTCGTAGCTGTCCTCGAAGCGGTCGCTGCTGATGCAGAAGACGCCGCGCGGCTCCTTGTCCTCGGGAAGCACAGGGATGCGGTTCGTGGAAGCGTAGACGTAGAAGACGTTGCCGGTTCCCCGCGGGAGCGGATTGGAGCACTGCTTGGGCATGGCTTTGAACCAGCCGTAGGTGATGCTGCCCTTCTGGGGATGCTTATAGGCGATCGCCACCGCAATTGGCTGCTCGGTCTTGTTGCACACCGACACGGTGCCGGAAGCCATGGCAGATCCTGTGGCGGCCAAGAGAGAAAGTGCGGCGAGTTGAACGGCTCGGACGAGTTTCACGGTCATGACACCTACCCCCGGTTTGGGCTTGTTCATAACCCGCAGGCTAGTCGAAGCATTGCGTGCTGAATGTTACCCAAGTTACACCACGCAGTGACTGAGATCCTTCTGCTGGCGGGGAGCTGCCGGAAGACGCATGATCGTGCCCTCCCAGCAAAGCGGAGCAGACGGCCATGGCCTCGAGCCCAACGATCGAATTCTGGTACGATTTCGCTTCCACCTACTCCTATCTGAGTGCCATGCGCATCGAGGCCATGGCGGCGGAGCAGGGCATTGGCGTGCACTGGCGTCCCTTCCTGCTCGGCCCCATCTTCGCGGCGCAAGGATGGCGCACATCGCCCTTCAACATCTATGCCACCAAGGGCCGCTACATGGTGCGCGACATGGAACGCCTGTGCGCTGAACGCGGCCTGACCTTCGCGCTTCCAGCACCATTTCCACAGCACAGCGTGCTGGCGGCACGGGTGGCAAGCGTGGGCGTTACTGAAGGTTGGCTGGCACCCTTCTCGCGCACTCTGTTCGAGGCGGAATTCGCGAAGGGCGCCGATATCAGCAACGAGGTCACCATCTGCCATGCCTTGCGTAACATCGGTCTCGACGCAAACCGTATCGTGGCCGAGGCACAGCAACCGGCCGTGAAGGAGGCCTTGCGGGCAAGAGTGGCAGAGGCCCAGGCCAAAGGCATCTTCGGAGCACCGACCTTCGTCGTCGGCAAAGAGTTGTTCTGGGGCGACGACAGGCTCGGACAGGCCCTGCAATGGGCTGCGACCACCTGAAGCTGCGCTCGCAATCCAGACAAATGCCGGGTTGAACCAGGAACTTGAGAGCACCCTTGTGACTTTGAATGCAAAACGCGCATTCGGACGGGGGACTTCTCGATGCAGGACAGGCCAGCGCAACCGCCTGCCACCGCTGATCTGCGCGCGCTTGCGCTACGGATTGCAGCAACGCGCCGTCGCTCGCTCGAGCTCGCCCAGCCGCTGACTGCCGAGGACATGACTGCACAGGCCATGGATGATGCCAGCCCCACGAAATGGCATCTCGCGCACACCACATGGTTTTTCGAGACGTTCGTGCTCGCGCCCCACTTGCCTGGCTATCGCATCTTCGATCCGAGCTTCAACTATTGCTTCAACTCCTACTACGAGACGCAGGGCCCCCGGCAGCCGCGGCCCCGGCGCGGACTGATGACCCGTCCGTCCGTCGCCCGGGTGATGGATTACCGCGCGCACGTCGACGAGGCATTGTCTCTATTGCTCACAGGCGGCCTGGAACAGCAGACCCTCGAATTGGTCGAACTCGGGCTGCAGCATGAGCAGCAGCATCAGGAGTTGATACTCACCGACATCCTGGCCCTGTTCGCGGCCAACCCAACGCGGCCTGCCTATCGTGCAGACGGTCGTGTTTCAGCCGAGCGCCCACGAACGGGCTCAGACACGGTAGGCTGGATCGGCTTCGACGGCGGCATCGCCGAGATTGGAACGAATGCGGGCGGTTTCTGCTGGGACAACGAACGTCCTCCGCACCGGGTTTTTCTGGAGCCTTTTCGTCTCGCAGACAGGCTTGTCAGCAATGGCGAGTGGCTCGCCTTCATCGCTGACGGCGGCTACGTCAACGCTGAGCTCTGGCTCTCGGACGGCTGGGCCATGGTCAATGCCAATGACTGGCGTGCACCTCTGTACTGGGAGGTACGCGACGGCGCCTGGCACCACATGACGCTTGCGGGCTTGTTGCCGGTAGATCCCACCGAACCTGTGTCGCACATCAGCTACTACGAAGCGGAGGCCTTCGCGCGTTGGGCCGGTGCGCGGCTTCCCACCGAGTTCGAGTGGGAATTTGCCGCCAAGGGCGTTCCTGTCACAGGCGATGGAGCGGCGCTTGCGCCGCGTGCGGCAGGCGCCACGAACGGGCAATTGCGCCAGATGTACGGCGAGGTCTGGCAGTGGACCGGCAGCGCCTACCTGCCCTATCCCGGCTACCGCGCACCTGCCGGCGCCATCGGCGAATACAATGGCAAGTTCATGGTGAGCCAGCACGTGCTGCGCGGCTCTTCCTGCGCCACGCCCGAGAGGCACGCTCGCGCGACCTACCGCAATTTCTTCTATCCCCATCAGCGCTGGCAATTCACGGGCCTGCGCCTTGCGTCGGAGGTCTGATCATGCAGGGGCACATCGCGCTTCAGGACTTGCCAGGACCGAATGAAGGCTTCGCGCGTGACGTGCTGGCAGGCCTCTCGCGTGCACGCAAGACGCTGCCCTGCCGCTACTTCTACGACAAGCGCGGCAGCGAGCTGTTCGAGGATATCACCCGCCTTCCCGAGTACTATCCCTTCCGCGCCGAGTTGGAGATCCTGCAGCGCAACGCGACCGATATGGCCGCAGGCGTGCCCAACGGCGCGGTGCTCATTGAGTTCGGATCGGGCTCGAGCGTGAAGACTGAGCTGTTGCTGCGCGAGTTGCCTCAACTAGGCGCCTACATGGCAATCGACGTCTCGGTCGACGCGCTCAAGCATGCCTCGCTTCGTCTTGGCGAGCGCTTTCCATGGCTGGCGATGGTGCCCGTCGTCGCTGACTTCTCACAACGCATGCAATTGTCACGCACCATTGCCGAACGCAGCAAGGTCGGCTTCTTCCCGGGATCGACAATCGGCAACCTGATGCCGCTCCAGGCGCTGAAGCTTCTTAGCCATTTCCGCGCGCTGCTCGGCCCCTCCGGCCGCCTCCTCATCGGCGTTGACCTGAAGAAGGATCGCGAGACGCTGGAACGGGCCTACGACGACGCACAGGGCGTGACCGCGGCGTTCAATCTCAATATCCTAGCCCGCATCAACCGAGAGCTCGGCACCTCCATCGACCTTGCAAGCTTCCGTCACAAGGCGCTCTACAATGAACGCGAAGGCCGCATCGAGATGCATCTGGTCAGCCTCGAGCCGCAGGCCGTCGACGTGCTGGGGCACTGCATCAAGTTTGCAGCCGGGGAGAGCATCCATACGGAGAATTCCTATAAATATGCCCCGCGCCAGTTCATGCAGCTTGCCCAGCTCGGAGGCTGGCGCCCCTCGCGCATGTGGACGGACACCAACGGTCTGTTCAGCGTGCACGAGTTGACGGCGATGAAGACCGCGCTCACCAGATCCGGATCGACGGCTTGGTGATCATCAGCCAGAAAATGCCGAGCACCGCGAAGAAGGCCGGGAATCCGAAGGCGAACCACCACCGGAATAGACGGTGATAGGCCGCGGGCAGCGGATGTCCTGCCCGCGCGGCGTGCGCGGCAAGGTCGCGCATGCGCATCTGCATCCACACCACCGGCAGCCAGAAGGCGCCCGTGAAGAGATAGAGAAAAATCGACAGCGCGATCCATCCCTCCCACAGCGAGAAACCAAGTTCCCACGCAAGCAGCGTACCGGTGAGCGGCTGTACGACCACGGCACTCGCCGTGAACAGGAAATCCGCGATCACCACGATCCGCGCGATGGCGGCAATCGTCGCGGCGTTGCGAGTGAAATGCCCAAGCACCATGAAGAAGGCGATGCCAGCCCCCGTGCCCAGAAGAACAGAAGCGCCGATGACGTGCAGGTACTTCGCCACGAAATAGAGCGTCATCGATCCTCCAGGATGGCGATGGCGACGAGGCTCAAGGCGATGATGGGAGCGATCTTCAAGAGCGCGGCTAAGGGATCGATCCACAACCGCGGCAGCAGAAGGGTTCCGAACACCGCGTATGCGGCGGATACGGCAATGCCAGCCCATAGAGCCCGCCGGGACCATGCCCGCACGGCAATGCCGACACCGATCACGAGATCTACGACCGCGCCCAGCGCGACGAAAACGTCTGCCAGCAATGGCGGAGCACCCGTCTCACGCATGAAGCTGGCGCCCTGCGGCCAACCCGGCCCCAGCGTCACGATCCCGGTACCGATCCACAGCGCACACAGCGATACGAAGACCACCGGCTTGGCAAGGTAGAGCCCGGCGAACCACCGCTCCTGCACCGTTGCCGGCCGATTGCGAAGCGCCGCAACGAGCGACGCTGGCGCAATGCCGGTGGCAGCCATCCAGGCGCGATTGTCGCCCACCGCACCACGCGCGATCTCGCGCTGGGCAGTCGTACGGATCGGCGCACGCCAGCCGAGCCACCCTGCGAAGTCGCCCAGGCGATATCCGAGCGCCAAGATCCATGCCGGCAGCCGCACCAGGCGCGCCGGTGGCTGCCCCAGCCACTTTCGGAACGCCGCGATCACCTCTTCGAATTTGAGAGCCTCGGGCCCGGCCACATCGAGTGCGAGCCGCGCAGGTGCCCCTGGCCGCAAGAGAAGCGCCACGCTTTCGACCAGGTCCTCGAGTTGCACCACCTGCAGCCGCCCCGCCTCCTGCGCCAGCGGCAGGACCGGCAGCATGGCCAAGGCACGGAACAGCGCACTTCCACCGTAAGCTGCCGGACCCAACACCACCGAGGGCCTCAGGATGACCCAGTCGAGCGGCATCTCTTGCAGCGCGCGGTCGGCCTCGAGCTTTGTGCGCGTGAAGGGCGTCGGCGTCTCCCGGTCGACACCGATCGCCGAGATCTGAATGACGCGGCGAACGCCCTTGTGCACACAGGCCTCGAACAGCGCCACCGGCGCCGCAGCGTGCGCGGCCGCAACCGAATCCATCGCGTTGTCCTGCAGCACGCCCGCGCAATTGACGACCGCGTTGACGCCATCGAGCACCGCCTCCCATCGCGCGGGGCTTGTCGCCTCGCGAAGGTCCAGACGGAACTGCCGGCACCCTTCCGGCACGCCACCGCTACGCCGGACAACGGCGATGACGTCATGACCGTCTCTCAGCAACCTGTGCGCGACCGCAGAACCTATGAAGCCGCTGGCACCAGTAACGAGGATGCGCACGGCCGGGCCCCTCCCTCAGCCCATCAGCGCGTTCGCCACCGCCATGAAGGCCGGCAGCGTGATCGGATCGTTGGCGACGTTGCCAGCAGCGGGGAACGACGCATAGCGCGCGATCACCATTTCCGCCTTGGGATCGACGTAGATCGACTGGCCATGGATGCCGCGCGCCATGTAGACGCCGTGCGCATTGTGACTGACCCACCATTGGTTGTGATACGACCAGCCGCGCAGGGTGGCATAACCCGCAGGCTCGAACTTCTTGGGGTCCGCTCCTCGCGCAATCTCGTCGACGACGCTCTCGGCCACGATCTGCCGCCCGTTGAAGCGCCCCCGGTTGCGCATCACCTCGCCGAAGCGGGCAAGATCGCGCACGCTCGTATTGAGGCCGCCGCCCGCATACTCCATGCCGAGGCGGTCTACCGTGTAGTAGGCATCCTCTTCCGCGCCCATCGGCTGCCAGATCCGCTCCGACAACAGGTCCGACAAAGACTGGCCGGTGACGCGGCGCATGATCCACGCCAAGACGTCCGTGTTGACGGTGCGATACGTGAAGACGTCGCCGTGCGCGCCGAGCTTGCCGATGCTCGGCAGGTATTCCAGGAGCGACGTCGGCGGAGCGCCAGGCTCGGGTGGTGCCATGCCGTTCGCACGCCGCATGTTCCAGACGTCCGAAGTCTTGTCGGTATAGACCTCCGTGTATTTCACGCCGGTGGTCATATCGAGCACCTGCTGCACCGTGGCATCGGCAAAGCCGCTGCCGGCAAGCTCCGGCACGTACACGGGGACGGGCGCGGCGGGATCGATAC
Organism: Hyphomicrobiaceae bacterium; assembly: GCA_039808585.1. Classification (GTDB taxonomy): domain Bacteria; phylum Pseudomonadota; class Alphaproteobacteria; order Rhizobiales; family Hyphomicrobiaceae; genus AWTP1-13. The sequence continues at coordinate 12,485 of JBDHTJ010000037.1, forward strand.
GGCCCTCCCCCACGAGCATGGTCGCCAGTGTACCCGTGAACGACTTCGTCACCGACATGGCGATGTGCGGCATGTGTGGCTTCAGGGCACCCCAATAGCGCTCGAAAACGATGCGCCCCTTGTGCAGCACCACGATGCCATCCGCATATGTGGCCTCGACGGCCTCGATGAAAGTCATGTTGCGGCCGTCCATCGTCGTCACGGGCAGCTTGGCAAGATCCTGCTCGGCACGCGGCAGCGCGGAAGCGGGTCCTGCGCCGCGCCATACGTTCCGCGTCGGCAGGAACTGGCGCAAGTTGCTGTAGGCCCAACGCGACTGCGGAAACTCCCGGAACGAACCGTCGGCGAACAGGATCTGCTTGTCGGCAGGGGGTGGAAAACCGGTCATCCAGCCCAATGCGACTGGGTCGCTCTCTCGGGGCGTCAGGACGTGCGGTGTCTGGGAGGGTAGAGACATAAAGTCCTTCCTGGGGCGGTTGAAATTGATGCCGAGGCTAACGGTCCAGCACCGGAAAGAGGAGGAATTTCTGCGTTGCGTCATGGATCAAGCTGTTAGCGCAAGGACTATAGCGTCACTTTGCAGCGCGCCGGGCCTCCCCTCGGCCTCGCTCTTTGGGTATGGTGCGCCTCGACGACCCTGAGCGCGGGCTTTCACCGCGTCCGGCGTCACCTAGCCAAGGGAGCAAGGAGATCCATGAAACGCCGCACGTTCCTGAAAGGTAGCGCCCTCGCCGGCAGCGCCACACTCATCGCCGCACCTGCCATCGCGCAATCGGCGCCCGAGATCAAATGGCGTTTGACCTCGAGCTTCCCAAAGTCGCTGGAAACCATTTTCGGCACCGCCCAGACGTTTGCGAAGTACGTGGCGGAAGCCACCGACAACAAGTTCCAGATCCAGACCTTTGGCGCGGGCGAGATCGTGCCGGGGCTGCAGGCTTTGGACGCCGTTACCGCCGGCTCAGTCGAGATCGCGCAGACGCCACTGTATTTCTACGTCGGCAAGGAACCGGCGCTTGCCTACGCCACCGGTGTGGCCTTCGGCATGAACCATCGCCACCAGCATTCGTGGTGGACGTTCGGCGGCGGCGCTGACCTGTGCAACGAGGCGCTGAAGCCGATGAAGGCCTTCGCCATCCTGTGCGGCAACTCCGGCACCCAGATGGGCGGCTGGTTCCGCAAGGAGATCAAGACGGTCGAGGACCTCAAGGGCCTCAAGTTCCGCATCGGCGGCATGGGCGGCCACATCCTGGCCAAGCTCGGCGTCGTACCCCAGCAGTTGGCCGGCGGTGACGTCTATCCCGCGCTCGAGAAGGGCGCCATCGACGCCGCCGAATTCGTCGGGCCCTACGATGACGAGAAGCTCGGGTTCTACAAGGTGGCCAAGTACTACTACTTCCCCGGCTGGTGGGAGGGCGGTGCCATGCTGCACATGGTCATCAACGACGAGAAGTGGAACGCGCTGCCAAAGGTCTACCAGTCGATCCTGCACCAGGCAGGTGCAGCCGCCGGCGCCTGGATGGTGGAGAAGTACGACAGCGTCAACCCCGCGGCTCTGAAGCGGCTTGTCGCCAACGGCACGGAGCTGCGCGCCTTCCCGCAGCCGGTGATGGACATCTGCTACAAGACCACGCAGGACTATCTGACGGAGCTTGCCGGCAAGAGCCCGCTGTTCAAGCGCACGAAAGACAGCCATGACGCGTACATGAAGGAACTGCTGACCTATACGCAGATCGCCGAGAACTACTACGACAACTACCTGCTCAACATCATGCGCCGCGGCTGACACCGCGGGCATCCATGGAATTGACGAAGGGGCAGTGCCAGGCGCTGCCCCTTTTCTTTTTAGAGGTAACTGCGCGAATAGGGAGGCTTCGCGCCCGTCAGGACTTGCCCCTATTCGTCTTCACCACCTCACCGTCCTCCTTGGTGAAACTCGCCACGGGGTTCGGCAGGATCTCGAGGACCTCCTCCGAAGGCCGGCACAGCCGCGTGCCTCTTTCAGTCACGACGATGGGGCGGTTGATCAGGATCGGATGCGCCAGCATGAAGTCGATGAGGTCTTCGTCGCTCCACTTCGGGTTGCCCAGATCGAGATCGTGATAGGGCGTGCCCTTCTCCCGCAGGATATCGCGAGGGCCTGCCCCCATTGCAGCCAGAATGGTCTTCAACTGTTCTCGCGTCGGCGGCGTCTTCAGGTACTCGATGACGTTCGGCTCCTCACCGCTCTGGCGGATTATCGCCAGCGTATTGCGCGAGGTGCCACAGGCGGGGTTGTGATAAATCGTGACGGTCAAGGCACGCCTCCCGGTTCGCTAATGCTTTCGGAATAGCACGCCTTTGTTGTGTGGTCTCGCAGCGGTCTCGCCGGTCGGGCCGCGCACGCGAGGGCGCGTGACCCGACACAGCACATCTGCAGCACTCTTTCACCGCGCCATGGCAGCGGACGTGCCCAGCGCGCCCGGTTCCACGTGCTTCTTGTCCATCAGCCCATCGGCATCGCGCCCCTGTTCGTCGCGCCAGGACTGATAGCGTTCGAGCACAACCAGCGCCACGACGAGAACGCCAGCAAACAGCAAGGCGTCGAGCCAGAACGGCGTGCCCGTGATTTGCTGCGCAGTCACTTTCCCAGCGCCTCCGCTCAGTAGGACCTTGTTCAGGGACGGCTCGAGATACCCGAACGCCAGCGCACCAAGCACGCCGCCTGCAAACGTGAACCAGGCATCACGGTAGCCCGCGCCCAGCTGCGCGAACACGGTGCCGGGGCAGGCGCCTGCGATGGAGATGCCCGCGCCCAGAAGCAGGCCGCCGATGATATCGGCCGACCACACCAGCGCCTTGGGATGCATCTTCACCCCGAACACACCGTTCAGCACCGCCAGCACCACGAGGCCCGTCACGACGGCGCTGAGGAAGATCTTCATCATCAGGAAGCTGCGCAGCTGCATCTGTCCGATGATGGCGCCCGGCTCGAACACGCGCGACTTCTCCAGCGCGATGCCGAACAGCGCGCCCATGGCGAGCCCAAGAAGAATTGCGATTGTGACACTCATTGTCGTCTCCCTCAAACGCGCTTCATCAGCATGGCGACCGCGATCGCGCCCATGAACATGGCGCCCACGGCAACCATGGAACCGGCAGCGAGTTGCGCGATTCCCGATATGCCATGTCCCGTCGTGCAGCCATCAGCGATGCGCGCGCCGAACACCATGACGAAGCCGCCGATGAACGCCATCGGCGCGCGGCGCGAGAACGTGGATATGCCTGTTGCCCGCTGCCAGACCGGCGACATGCCCGCCCGCCGCGTACGCGAGAGCCATGATGAAGCAAACGCGCCCGCGACGATGCCCACGACCATCGCCAGCTGCCATAGGTTCTTTGCGCCCCACATATGCTTCGACAGGTACTCGTAGCCAGCCAGCGGAGCATTCGCGAGCGAGGCTATATGCGCAGCCATCGTCACGTAGGACGACGATGTGCCGAGTGCCGTTTCGATCAGCAGGAATGCCGGGATCTGCAAGAGCCCAATGAGCACGCCTGCCACATAGGGCGACCAGGATCTGTCTGTGAGTGCCATGCCGCAGCCTCCTTGTTGCTATCCAGAATATATATGAATATTTGCATTCAACGCGCAAGCCTTGATCTCGATCAACAACCCGCCTTGAGACGCGCACCATTCTCCACCGTCTTGCCCGCGAGGAACGGGCATTTACGCCAAATGCCTTCCCGGAAGATGCGGGCACGGCCCGCGGCCCTCCCGGATCTTTCCACGCCGCCGCGATGTGAGCGCTCAGAGTGCTCTACAAGGCGGGGATAGATCCCGGCGCTCGCTTGCGCTCGGCCGGGAAGGCAGAGAGGAGAGGTCTCGATTTCACCGCTGGCTGGCGTGGATCTCCGTCATCGCGGAGATGACGTTTGGGGTGACGCGACACGCCCCACCACCCACCGTCTTGCACGCGAAGACGGGCATCCACGCAAGGTGCCGAGGAAACGTACGCGCTCACACCTGCTCGAGGCGGGCGGCGAGGTCGCGTTTCAGCGCCTCCTTAGCGGGCTCGGCGGCGGCAAAGATCTCGGGGATCTTGAAGTAATCCATGGCCGCGAAGCGTCCCACGTCCGGCTCCACCAGGATGTCGGGGGCGACGTAGCGCAGCTTCTCCCGCGTGATGGAGTGGAACAGGAGCTGCGTGGAGCCGGTAATGGCATCGAAGATGCCGGGCACCCCGGTGCCTGAGCCGCGCTGCGTGTCGCCCGTGACGTCGACGGCGATGGTGATGTCGGCCTGGTCCTTGATCACGTCGAAGGGAATGGGATTGACGAAGCCGCCGTCGATCAGCACGCGCTCGCCGATCACCACCGGCCGCGACAGGCTCGGCAGCGCGCAGCTTGCCGCGAGCGCGGGGATCAGCGGCCCGTGGTCGAGCACCACCTGCTCCATGGCATAGAAGTCGGCAGCGATGGCGATGAAAGGGATCTTCAACGCCGCAAAGTCGCAGCGCATCGCCTCCGGCAGCAGCATCTCGAACAGGGTGACGTTGTCGACAACGCTGGGCGCCCGCAGGCTCCAAAGGGAGGAGAAGCCGCCCGGAAGCTTCTTGGCAAAGCGCGTGAAGAAGGCGCCGCGGCTCGACAGGCTCTCCTCGAAATGCGCACGGATCTCCTTTGCGCTCATGCCGGTCGCGAAGGCGGCGCCGCAGATCGCGCCCATCGAGGTGCCGGCGATGATCGCAGGCTTCGCGCCCAATTCGTCGAGCGCCTCGAGCATGAGGATGTGTGCAAGCCCGCGCGCCGACCCGCCCCCGAGCGCCAGGCCAATACGAGGACTTGCCGCCACATCGCGCCCCACTGTGCCGGCATGCATGTGAATGAGATTGCTCATCGTGGTTGCCTCCGCCCGAGACCGCGCAAACGGCCGAGGCCGCGCCGAGCGGGCTTGGTTGGCGTTTCAGGCACGGCAGGAGCCACAGGCAGCGTCTCGGCCGGCAGGCTGGTGAGGATGCGCTTCAGCTGGCGACGCAGTTTCTCCTGCGCCGGCTCGGCAGCTGCAAGGATCTTCCGGAACCTATGGAAATCCAGCACTGAATACTCGTCGACGTCGACGTCGATATAGACGTCGGGCTGCTCCGCCTTCAGCTTCTCGCGCACAATGGAGCGCTGCAGGATCTGGGAGGAGGAAACGATGGCGTTGAAGGGCGTGGGCTGCAGGTGTCGCCCCGGCCCCGTGGAAGCCCCGCTCACGTCGATGGCGACGATCAGGTCCGCCTCTCCCCGCAGGATGTCGAAGGGAAGCGGGTTCACCAAGCCGCCGTCCATGAGCACCCGCCCTTCCCGGATCACGGGCGAGAACAGCGCCGGCAGCGCGATGCTCGCCGCCACCGCAGAGCGCAACGGCCCGCTGGTGATGACGATGGGCTCCTGCTCGTAGAAATCCGTCGCCAGGATCTTGAGCGGGATGCCGAGCGCATGAAAGTCCTGCGGGATGCTCTTGGGTAGAAGTGCCCCCAACACCTGTTCCGGGTCGAGCAGCGCGCGGCGGATGGGCAGGATGCGTAGCAGCTTCAGGATGGGTTCCGCACGCGCGCCGAACAACAGGCGGACGAGATCGAGCCGCCGGCCAAGCGCCTGCTCGGTGAGGTCGCGGATCTGGCGCGCCGGCAACCCGGCCGCGTACGCCGCCCCATAAAGCGCACCGATCGACGTCCCGGCGATGATGGAAGGCCTCAGGCCAAGCTCGTCGAACACCTCGAGCATGAGAATGTGCGCAAGGCCCCGCGCCCCGCCCCCTCCCAGCGCAAGGCCGATCGACGGCAACGCCGTGCGCAGGGCAGCCGAGCGCTTTACCGCAATCGGTCGCGTCGCCTTGTGGCCGCCCGAACTGCTCATACCACGAGCCCCCAAGCCTCTGCTGAAGCGCTCACGTCCGTCCCTTCTCCCGCGCCAGCGCACGCCAGCCGATGTCGCGCCGGAAGAAGCCGCCGGGCCAGTCGATCTTGCCGATGGCCTCGTATGCCCGCGCCTGCGCCTCTGCCACGGTCCTGCCGCGCGCTGTCACATTCAAGACCCTGCCGCCGCTGGCGACGATCCGTTCGCCGTCGCGCTTGGTCCCGGCATGGAAGATCTGGACGCCCGGCACTTGCCCTGCAGCCTCCAGGCCCGAGATCGTCGTGCCTTTCACAGGCTCGCCCGGATATCCCTTCGCCGCCATGACCACGGTCAGCGCAGGCTCCTCGTGCCAGCGGACGTCGAACGACTTGAGAACGCCGTCAGCCGTTGCGAGCAGCGCCGCCAGCAGGTCCGACTTCAGGCGCATCATCAGCACCTGCGTTTCCGGGTCGCCGAAGCGGACGTTGAACTCGATGAGCTTGGGTCCTGTGGCCGTGATCATGAGGCCGGCAAACAACACGCCTTTGAACGGATAGCCCCGCTTTTGCATGCCGCGCACCGTCGGCCAGATGATCTCGTCCATGGTGCGCTTTATGACGTCGGGCGTCATGACAGGGGCAGGCGAATACGCCCCCATGCCCCCGGTGTTGGGGCCCTTCTCGCCCTCCCACACGCGCTTGTGGTCCTGCGCCGCGCCGAAGGCCAGGGCATGAGCACCGTCGACGAGTGCGAAGAAGCTCGCTTCCTCGCCCACCAGGCATTCCTCGATCACGACCTCGGCGCCGGCGATGCCGAAATTGCCTGCAAAGCACGCCTCCACAGCCGCAATCGCGTCTTCACGCGTCTCGGCAACCGTCACGCCCTTGCCGGCCGCCAGGCCGTCCGCCTTGACCACGATAGGCAGCGGCTGCGTGGCGAGATAGGCCAGCGCCTCTACGCGGCTCCTGCAACGCTTGTAGGCCGCGGTCGGGATGCCGAACTCGGCGCAGAAATCCTTGGTGAAGCCCTTGGAGCCTTCGAGCTGCGCCGCAGCCTTCGAGGGTCCGAACACCTTGATACCGGCCGCGGTCAGGTCATCCGCCAGGCCCGCGACCAGCGGCGCCTCCGGACCGATCATCACGAAACCGATGTCGTTGCGCTGGCAGAAGGCCGCGACCTGGGCGTGCTCGGCCACGTCGAGCGCCACGCACTGCGCCACCTCGGCTATGCCGGGATTGCCCGGTGCACAGAACAGCGTGCCGATCATCGGGCTTGCAGACAGAGCCCAGGCCAGCGCGTGCTCGCGCCCACCGGAGCCGATCAGAAGGACGTTCATCGAAACCCTTTGCAAAAGCTCTGGAAAAGAGGGCTGCTCGATAGCCCACGTCTCGTCCCGATCATGTATCATCAAGGGGTGGCCGAACAAAGCGGCCCCCGCCGGACGTGCACAGGCCCGCGCCGCACGCGGAAAGGGGCAATGGAGCAGGACGATTGGCTGAAACCGCACGCGCTGCCCGCCAGGGCGCCAATTCACCCGAATACACCGTCTCTGAGCTCTCCTCCGCGATCAAGAAGACGCTGGAGAACGCCTACGGCTTCGTGCGCCTGCGCGGCGAGATCTCCGGGTTCCGGGGCGCGGCCGCATCCGGGCACTGCTACTTCGCCCTGAAGGACGAGAAGGCGAAGATCGAGGCCGTGATCTGGCGGGGCGTCGTATCCACGCTGCGCATAAAGCCTGCAGAAGGCTTGGAGGTGATCGCGACCGGGCGCATCACCAGCTATCCCGGCTCCTCCAAGTACCAGATCGTCATCGATGCCCTGGAGCCCGCGGGCGTCGGCGCCTTGATGGCGCTGCTGGAAGAACGCAAGAAGCGCCTGTCGAGCGAGGGCCTGTTCGACGACGCGCGCAAGCGCAAGTTGCCCTTCCTGCCGCGCGTCGTCGGCATCGTCACCTCGCCCACGGGCGCCGTGATCCGCGACATGTTGCATGGCTTCACCGAGCGGTTCCCGGTGCGCGTGCTGCTGTGGCCGGTGCGCGTACAGGGCGAGACCTGTGCGGCAGAGGTGGCGGCCGCAATACGCGGCTTCAACGCGATCGCACCCGGCGGTCCCATTGCAAGGCCCGACGTGCTGATCGTAGCCCGCGGCGGCGGCAGCCTCGAGGATCTTTGGGGCTTCAACGAGGAGGAGGTTGTCCGCGCGGCTGCCGCCAGCAAAATCCCGCTGATCTCGGCTGTCGGCCACGAGACGGACTGGACCTTGATCGATCTCGCCGCCGACGCCCGCGCGCCAACCCCCACGAAGGCCGCGGAATGGGCCGTACCCAAGTATGCTGATCTCGTGGAGCAGACGGGCAAGCTCGGCCTGCGGCTGTTCACGGCCGTCCGGCGGGTGACCGAGGGCGCACGCGTCCACCTGCGGGCTGCGATCCGCGGCTTGCCGCGGCGCTCGTCCTTGCTCGATCTCCCCCGCCAGCGGTTCGACGCCGTGGAACGGCGCCTGGGCAGGGCCCTGACCGCAAACACGCGCGCCCACGCCATGCACCTCACCCGCTGCGCCGGCAAGCTCAGGCCGCAACTCGTCGAGATGCGCGTGGCCCGCAAGCGCGCCCGATTGGACCAGCTGTCGCAGGAAGCGGCCGCTGCCCTGCAGCGCCGTTTGGCCCCCCCGAGGCGCAGGCTGGAACGGGCCAGCGGCGGCTTGCGACCACAGAATGTGCTGCAGCGCGTCGTGCGCGCGCGGGAAAGGCTCGAGGCGGCCGGAACCCGCATCCGCACCTGCACGGCTAGCCACCTCGCCAGCCACCGCCGGCATCTGGAAGGCTGCTCGAAGCTGCTCGTCAGCCTCTCCTATCACGGTGTTCTGGCGCGAGGCTTCGCGCTGATTCGCGACGAGGCCGGCCACAGCGTGCGCAGTGTAGCCCAGGCCACGACCGGCACCCGCCTCGACATCGAGCTGCAGGACGGCCGCTTCCAGGCCGAGGTGCGCGAGAGCGGTGGCAGACAGTCCCCTGCCCGCGCACAAGCGGCAGCGCCCTCGGAGACCAGGCGCGGCACCAGGGACAAGGCAGGCAGCGGATCCGGCGGGCAGGGTTCGCTCTTCTAGCCAGGAGGCGTGGTCCCACCTTTCCAAGTGACGCACTGGCGCGCATACCTTCGCGTCTGTATGATCTCCCGCCGAAGCGCTGCTATCCCACTGATGCACTTGAGGTTGCACACCGCATGAACCGGTTCGAGAAGCTGCTGGGCCTGAAGGGCGAGGCGCGCGTGCGGTATTCGGACGGGGAGTTCCAGGTCCTGAGCCCAGGGGATTTCGTGCGCTGCGCGGTTACCGGCGAGCCGATCATGCTGCCCGACTTGCGCTATTGGAATGTGGAGATGCAGGAGGCCTACGCCAGCGCCGAGATCTCCTTTCAGCGCTTCCTCGACTTGAGGGGGCGCAAGGGCTGACCCCGAACGGCCTCCGTTCGACCAGCCGGCAACAGGCAACTTTTCCCCGAATTTCGGAGCCCCATCCCCCCAGGGCCACCATCCGCGCGATGAGGCATAGAGAAGCCATTTTGCCACTAAGTCCGGGCGCAGCGTAACCAAAGGCAAAGCGCCGCCTTGCGTTCACTGGTCAACCCGCGGTAGCCGGGGACTGGGAAGCTGCTCCAAATCCCCCATGCGGGCCCCCGCCCGGCCCCCTTCTGGCGCACTTCTTATTGAGACTGCTTACCCTGAAGAGCCGCGCGAAGGCAGGGCCTCGCCTGGTTACGGCAACGACGGACGCTGATGCACTCTGCTGACATCATTCTCGCAGCTGTCGCAGTGCTGATGGCGAAACACCTCGTCGCAGACTTCATGCTTCAAACGAGCTACCAGGCCGCCAACAAAGGACGCTATGGCCACATCGCAGGGGTGACCCACGCCATCAGCCACGCCCTGCTTACGCCCGTGCTGTTCCTTGTGCTGCCGCCGTCCTCGCTGGGCCTCGGCGTGACACTCGTATGCGTTGAATTCGTGTGGCACTACCACCAGGACTGGCTGAAAGAGAAAATCACCCACACGCTCGGCTACACGCCGGCCGATACCGGGTTCTGGTGGGCCCTCGGTATCGACCAGTTCGTGCACGCGATGACCTACCTTGCGATGGTGTACGTGCTGCTGCGTTATTGAGCCGGCTAGGCCATCTCGCTGATCACGACGCCGGGCCGGATGTCGGTGTACTTCCCGACGTCCGTCATGATCTCCTTGCCGTGCTGGCCCATGCCCTTCTGGAAGCCTTCGATGCCGTCGAAGATCATGTGTGCGGCAGCGACGATGGCCGGCGGCTCGCCCTGCCCGCCGGAAAGGCAGCGATCAATCTCGACTCGCTGCAGTCCGAACGGCGAAAGCCTGTCGATCAAAAGCTGTTTGTGATTGTTACGATAGTACTCGTGGTCGAAGCGGGCGCCGTCCTTGCGGGGGTAGCTCACAGTCACGCGGATCATGACATTTCCTCCTTGTTTATGCACTTTTCTGCGCCGACCTTCGCCCGTCGCCACAGTCCGCGCAACGCTTTTCGATGAGGTCGACCGGGCAACGAGGGCGAAGATTTAGTTGGGGATTGCCGCGCATGGTCCCATTGTTGTGGCGGTGGAAGTGACGAATACTTGACGAGGTTGCGATGAGCAGCCACTTTCGAAGAACCAGAAAACCCACCCCCGGTCCACGGACCTCAGAGAGCTTCGTAAGCTAAACCTCATGATCCTTTTCAAGACTGTGATCGGTCCAAGCTCCATCGCGGGGACGGGCCTCTTCGCCGCCGAGCCAATTCCAAAGGGCGCTGCCTGGTGGCGCTTCACTGCGGGCTTCGACCGGCTCATCACGCAGGCAGAGCTTGATGCGCTGCCACCGCGCGCGCAGGATTACTTGCGCACGTATGCCTACCTCCAAAACGGCGTCTGGGTGCTGTGCGGTGACCACGGCATCTTCACCAACCACTCCGACCATCCCAACTCGATCACGCGGGCGAATGAGTCGGTGGCGCTGCGCAACATCGCGGCCGGCGAGGAGATCACCGAGGACTACCGCGAGTTCTGCGAAGACTGGCGCAGCATCCCGTTCCTCCGCGATGCCCGCCCCCTGAACGGCTCCGTGGGGCTCAACGCCTCCTCCGGTTTGAACGGCACGGCTGGCTGAGACGCCCCTCCCTGAGGGCGCAGCCATCCCGACAGCTCAGCAAATGGCTTAAGCCCTGCGCCGGTTCCTCGGCGGGGGCTTTTTCCGTTTGCAACCTCTGATGTAGCGCGAAGGCACATTGCGGCCGAGCCTACCGCGGTGCTACAGCTTGTACGATGACCTTACAAGCGCCCGAGGAGGCGGCGGTGGCCCAGCGCGCCCAAGGCAGCAGCATCAGAGCCCGTCTGCTACGGCCCCTCGCGCCGCAGCGGAACCGCACTTCCGAAGTGGTCGAGCGCATCGCGGCGGAAATCCAAAAAGGCCTCTTGGCCCCTGGCGATCGCCTGCCCACCGAGCAGGAGTTGATGCAGGCCATGGGCGTTTCGCGCACGGTCGTGCGGGAAGCCGTTGCAGCCCTCAGGGCAGAGGGCCTGGTGGTGACGCGCCAGGGCGCGGGCGCCTTCGTTGCGACGGACCTGAGCCGCGTCGCCTTCCGCATCGAAGGCTTCGACACGGAGGCAATCGACAAGGCCGTATCGGTTATGGAACTGCGCCTCGCCGTCGAGGTGGAGGCGGCGGCGCTCGCGGCCGAGCGTGCTACCGCGGCGGAAAAGGCTAGCATACGCCGCGCACATCTGGCCTTCGTGCAGGCGGCCGGCGAAGGCAGTGGCGCCGTGAAGGAAGACTTCGCATTCCATCTGTCCATCGCGCAGGCAATGCAGAATGCGCGCTTCGTCGAGTTCTTGAGCTTCCTGGGCCAGCATTTGATTCCGCGACAAAGCGTGCGCGCGGCGCATCAGGAGGGTGATGCCCTCAGCGCCTATCTGAAGCGCATCGCACGCGAGCATGAGCGCATACTCGAGGCGATCATTGCGCGCGATCCTGCCGAGGCCCGCAAGGCCATGCGCATGCATCTTGGGAACGCCCTGGAGCGCTATCGTCGCCTGGCCTCGGAACTGATCTAGCCACAGCGCGCACATCGGAGGTGCACATGCGAGTTCTCATGACCGGCGCAGCAGGCGGCATTGGCACGATGATCCGCCACCAACTGCGGGCGATCTATCCCGACCTCGTGCTCAGCGACCTGCGCACGCCAGAAGACTTGCGGCCCGAGGAACGCTTCGTTGCCGCAGATCTCGCGGACATCGGCCAGGTGGAGGCAGCACTCGAGGGCGTGGAGGCCATCGCCCACTTCGGTGGCTTCTCCGTTGAAGGCCCCTGGGACACCATACTGCAGGCCAACATAATCGGTTGCTACAATCTCTTCGAAGCGGCGCGACGCAAAGGCGTCAAGCGCGTGGTGTTCGCATCATCGAACCACGCTGTGGGATTCTATCCACGCCACCAACCGATCGGCGGCGCGGCGGTGCCGAGGCCCGACAGCCGCTATGGCGTGAGCAAGGTGTTCGGCGAAGCGGTCGGTGCCCTCTATGCCGACAAGCATGGCATGGGCGTGCTGTCCCTGCGCATCGGCAACGTAGGCCCCAAGCCCGTCGACGAACGCCGCCTCGCCATATGGCTGCATCCCGATGACCTAATCCAGTTGCTCCGCATCGGCTTCGAACATCCAGGTTTGCGCTACGAGGTCGTCTACGGCGCCTCGTTCAACGCGCGCGGCTGGTGGGACAACAGTCGCGCCTTTGAGCTCGGCTATCGGCCGAAGCATCGGGCGGAGGATTATGCGGCAGAAGCGCTGGCAGCGCAGGCGAAGCTCCCGCCCGATCCTGTCGGCGACTACTACCAGGGCGGCACCTTCTGCTCGGACGAGTTCTCTGCAACGCCGCCCAAGCCGATCAGGTAGCCTTCCCTGCCACTACTTCAAAAGCCCCGTCACCCGCGGCAGCCAAAGCGTCAGCTCCGGAATGAGCGTGACGGCGACGAGCGAGGCCAAGAGCGGAATGAGCCACGGCAGGATCGCCATCGTCGTACGTTCGATTGACATCTTGGATATGCGCGCCAGCACGAAAAGCACCATCCCGAGCGGGGGGTGAAGCAAGCCGATCATGAGGTTCAACGTCATCATCACCCCGAAGTGCACGGGATCGATGCCGACCTTATGGATGATGGGCATCAACACCGGCACCAGGATGGAGATCGATGCGATCGGCTCCAGGAAGCAACCCACCACCAGGAGCAGGATGTTGATGAGCAGCAGGATGAAATACTTGTTGGTGGTGTAGGCCAACAGCGCCTCGGCGGCGGTCTCGGTAAGTCGGGTCGTGGTGAGAACCCACCCGAACAGCGACGCACCGGCAACGATGAGCAACACGCCCGCCGTTGTCTCGATGGTATCCATCGTCACCTTGTAGAACTTCTTGAAGGTGAGCGACCGATAGAGAAGTACGCCGAGGATGATGGCCCACACGCACGCCGCGATTGCGGCCTCCGTGGGCGTGAACCAACCGAACGTCATGCCACCCATGATGATGGCAGGCGTCATCAGCGGCGGCAGGGCCGCAAAGAACGTTGCAACCAGCGTGCGCAACACGAAGGCCTGGTCACGGCCCATGTTGTATTTGCGCGCACAATAGGTGACGTAAAGCATCATGAAGATCGTCATCATGGCGCCTGGGATGAAGCCACCCATGAAAAGCGCACCAATCGAAACATTGGCCATCATGCCGTAGATCACGAAAGGGAGCGACGGCGGTATGATCGGTCCGAGCGTGGCGGAGGCAGCCGTAACGCCCACGGCGAACTCGGTGGAGTAGCCATGGTCTTTCATGGCCTTGATCTCGATGGTGCCGAGCCCGGCGGCGTCGGCGATGGCCGTGCCCGACATACCCGAGAAAATCACCGATCCGATAATGTTGACGTGGGCAAGCCCGCCACGCATCCAGCCGGCGGTCGCGACCGCGAAATCGTAGATCCGGTTGGTGATGCCCGCAGAGTTCATCAGGTTGCCGGCGAGGATGAAGAACGGCACGGCAAGAAGCGGGAAGCTGTCGACGCCGCCAGCCATGCGATGCAGGATCACGAAGTCGGGGATGCCGGCGATGAAGTGCGTGTAGAGCAGCGATGAACTTGCGAGCGCGATGAACACCGGCACGCCGGCCAGCAGCACGAGAAGGAAGACGAAGATCAGCAGCGTCATTTGGACATCGCCTTCCGGATCTCGTCCTTGTCTTCGTGGGTAATCCCCTCGGTGAGGGCAGCCTCGGCTGAAGCCCAGCCGTCCCGTGCGTTGCGCCAGACCCGCTGGGCTTGCCGCGCCAGCATCAGGAAACAGCCGAGCGCAACAGCGCCATAGACGTAGCTCATCGACACATCGAAGACGGTCATGCGCTGCAGTCCCATGCGCTCCACGATCAGAACCGAGAAGTAGGCAAGGAGCGCCAGGAACAGCAGGGTCAGAATATCGACGAAGGCAAGCAGCACGCGCGAGGCCCAGGCGGGCAGAAAGTTCGGCAGCAGGGCAACGGCAATGTGGGTGTTGCGCCGCGTGACCATGGCGCCGCCGATGAAGGTGACGGCCATCAGCCCGTAGCGCGCAATCTCCTCAGTCCACGCAAGACTGTCATTGAGGATGTATCGCGTGAAGAACTGCAGGAAGACGATGCCGCCGAGCGCCCAGAACAACACGAAGGCAAGCCAGTCTTCTGGATGATGCTCGATGACGATTTCCTCCTCCTCCACATGGATGAGGTGCTGTTGGCTCTTATCGTCGACGAACTGGGACATGCTTGCCCTTCCTGCACTTGCACGCCCTTGGCCTTTGGCCGCAGACGCCCAGCATGGAGCCCTCGCGAGGGCTGCCATGCTCGCCTGCCCCTCGGCCACGGCCCTTTCAGGGTACGCCGGCGACCTAGCCGCTACTTCAAGCCTTGCAGGCTGCCGTATTCCGCCTGGCTCCAGCCGCCGTTGGAGGCAGGATCGTTGTGGAGCGGAAGGGCCGCCTTGCGGAAAGCTTCGCGATCGACCTCGACCACCGTCTTGCCAAGCTTCTTGAACTCGTCGACGAGTTTGCCTTCAGCCGTGCGGATCTCACCAGTTGCCTTCGCAGCGGCCTCCGACAGCACGTCCTGGAAGGCTTTCTTCTCGTCGTCGGAAAGCTTCGGCCACACGTGGCTGCCCACGATGGTGAGCAGCGATTCCGTGATGTGGCCCGTCAGCATGATGTGGCTCTGAACTTCGTAGAACTTCTTCGCCATGATGGTCGGAAGCGGGTTCTCCTGGCCGTCGACCGTGCCCTGCTGCAAAGCGAGGTAGACCTCTGCAAAGGCGATGGGCGTGGCGTTGGCGCCGACCGACTTCGTGAACATGAGGAACAGCGGCGCCGGCGGCACGCGCAGCTTCATGCCCTTCATGTCCTCGGGCTTCTTGATCTCCTTGTTGGCCGTCACATGCCGCTGGCCGTAGTAGGTGAGTGTGATCACCTTGTGCCGCGTCTTGTCTTCATAGCCCTTGGCGATGTCGCGAAAGAGCTTGCTCTCGCGATAGGCTTTCCAGTGGTCGAAGTCGCGCAGAACGAAAGGCGCATTGGTGATGGCGATGGGCTTGTGGATGGAGCCCGCAAACGCCACGCCCGTGTAGATGATGTCCACGGTGCCGAGGCCGAGGCCTTCGTTGATCTGGTTCTCGTTGCCGAGCTGTGAAGCCGGGAAAACCTGGATCTCGTATTTGCCGTTGGTACGCTTCTTGATCTCGTCCGCGGCCCACAACGCTTGCGTGTGGTAAGGCTCGCCGATTTCGTAGACGTGCGCCCACTTGAGCTTGGTTTGGGCTGCAGCGACCGAGGCGCCGAGCGAGGCGCCCAGGGCAACGGCGAAGGCAGCCGCAATTGGCGCAAAAGCGCGCTTGGAAACTTGCATGAATATCCTCCCGTGATGGGCTGCGGCTCTATTGGCACAATGCCACCGGCCGCTCCGCCAAACTTGTACGATGACCCGTCAACTGCGCACGCTAGCACTGGCCACAAGCAGTGGCAAGTTCGCCGCATGTCTTGTCTGACTGCGCGTTTGGCGCGCCGGTGGAGAATCACGTTCACTCGTTCTTAAAGAGAAGCGAGGTATCCTTCTCGTTGCATTGCGCAACCGGTATTCCGATGTCAAAATTCCAGCACATTGTCGGCTGGCCCAACCTCTCGTATTGGAGGTGCCTTCCTGCTGGGCTGGAAGCCCCATACGAGACCGCATCGGGCGCCCAGACGGATATGCGAACCCGCAATGGTCTCGTCATTGGTCTGAGCATTCTCGCTGCGGGCCTCTTCACCGATTACTTCGTGACGCCGGCGACGTTCGAAAGGGCCCTTCAAGCCAAAGCGCTTTGCGGCACGCTGATGCTTGCCGCCATCGCGTCTCTTTCCTATGCCTGTTCTCCCTCGATCCGTCGCACCCTTTTGATCGCCGCGAATGCAAGCGTCGTGCTTGCCATCCTGTTCATCGGTGCAGGCGCAAGCGGGCACGTAGGCCCCACCTATCTGCTGATGAGCGCGTTCTACGCCATCGGCTGCAACTGCGTGATGGGCTTTCGCATTGATGATGCCGTGCAGAACGCACTCGCACTCGCTGTAACATATGCGATTGCGGGTGCTGCGACGGTGCATGCCGGCTTTCCCCACATGGACCACGCGTTCCTTTATGGCATGGTCGCGCTGATGACACTGTGCATCGCACTCACCTGCTTCATTCCGCTCGAAAACGAGCGCTACAGGCGCGCAGCCTTCTTGTCCGAACATCACTTGACCCTGGCCCAGGCGGACCTGGAGCATGCAAATAGGCAGTTGAAGGGCCTGCTCAGCCGCGATGCACTGACAGGCGTGCACAACAGGCGATACCTCGACGATACGCTGCCGCAAAAGGTCGAGCATTGTCTGCAGAACAGCGCGCCGCTCGGCCTGCTCATGATCGACGTGGACCACTTCAAGGCCTACAATGATCTGCTCGGACACCAGGCCGGAGACGATTGCCTGCGACAGGTCGCTCAATGCCTCGAGAAGAACCTGCGTTCCACCGACAGCTTGTGCCGTTATGGCGGCGAGGAATTTGCGGTGCTGCTCCCGAACGCCGACCGCACTACGGCATATGCGGCTGCAGAACGCCTGCGCCAGGCCGTGCAGGCCCTCGCCCTCCCGCATCCCCGCGAACCAGCCGGCATCGTGACCGTCAGCATCGGATGCATATCCACGACGCCGCGCGCCGTCGGTGACGGAGTATCAATGCTGAATGCAGCCGATGAAGCGCTATACGACTGCAAGCGCGCAGGCCGCAATTGCGCACGCCTCACTCGCCAGGAGAGTTTTCCGGCACCTGCAGCGGCGGAGGCAGCAGACAACGCCTCAAAAGCAGCCTGATGCCCCGCCACCGTGCGTCCTCTTGAAAACGAAAAGCCGGCGATGCCTGATGGCGTTCGCCGGCCTCCGGTTTGGTGCTGGTGCGAACCTATCAAGCCTACTTCATCGGCACGTAGGCCGGCGGACGCTCCTCGCCCAGGCGGAAATTGAGACCGATCTTGACCACATCGGTATCGAGGTCCTGGCGGAAGCGGAAGCCGTTGATGGAAAACTCGCTCGTCCCGAACTCGAAGCGCTGGTACTCGAGCTTCAGCGACGTGTTGTAGGAAAGCTTCTGCTCGATGCCGGCGCCAAGCGTGTAGCCGCGCAGCGTACCGCCCTGCGTAGCCGTGACGATCGGAACGGTAGAAGAGAAGCGCGAACTGCCGTCGTAGAACGCCCAGCCGCCCTTGACGTAGAACAGCGTCGGCCCCGTGGTGAAGCCGAGGCGGCCCGTGATGTCCCCGTACATGCCCGAGTCGAGACCAGCGCGCGTGTTGGCGACCGTACCCGTCAGAAGCCGGTCCCCGCCCTGGCCCATCCAGCCGAGATCCACCTCTGCACCGAACACGAACGCACCCCGCTGCCAGTTGTAGCCAAGCTGGGCACCGAGCACGGCACCATCGAGGCCCTGCTTTGTGACAGTGCCGGCAGGCGCGCCAGCAACGAAGCCATCGACATCTTTCGTACGCAGGTCCGACCAGGCGTAGCCGCCGTGCAGGCCGCCGTAGAAGCCCTCCCAAGCCCCTTGAGCGCGCGCATTGTCGGCGCCCCAACCAAGAACCGCCGCTGATGCGGCAGCACAGAGTGCGATTTTTGCCAGACGCATGATTTCACTCCCTCGACACCAAGACATGCATTGAAGTCTTCAGCAGGGATATTCGAAAAGCGTCACATCCGTAAAATGATGATGCGCGTTCGGTAAATTCGTTAATATTGTCGCCGAGAGCCGCAAAAAGATATTTTCATGTGTCATTTCAATGATTTGTGCATTTTGTTTCAATTGGACATATTTGTGCTTCTGGAGATACACACGGCGACCGTAACGACCCAAGCTCAAGCTTGCTCGCGCGAACAATGGCAAAGCCAAGGATATTATCCATCAATATTAACGGTAAAGCTCAGGCCGGAACATAGCCTGGCTCAAGAAACGGCGGCCGGAAGGAGACCAGCGCGCGCCATCCACCGGTCAAGCGTGCCGTCTGCCGTTGCCTCGCGCGTGAATTCCGTCAGCAACGGGATACCGTGTGCCCTTCCCTTGGGTATGGCGAGCGCAAGTTGCTCGAGGCCCCAGTGCCCGTCGAGAATGCGCCCGCACAGCCACGTCTGGATCATCTGTGCGAGAATTGCCTTGTTGGTGGCGAAAGCCTCGATGCCGCCGCACGCCAAAGCTTCCGAAGCCGCCTCCAGTGTTTCGAATGCCACCACCGCGGCGCGCGGCAGGATGAGCGGCATCGCGCGCTCCGACGAACTGCCCTTCGTTACGCCGACGCGCAAGTTCGCGATTGACCCAAGCTCGTCCACACGCACGAGGGATGAAGAAGGCGCGACAAGAAACCCAAGCTCAATGGAAAACAGCACCGGGCCGAAATCGACGTCCACTGCCCGCTCCGGAGTGGCATTCGTAAGGGCGACGTCGATCTCTCCGGCCTTTAGCCCGGCGAGAATGGAGGCGGGGCGGTCACGCACCACGAGTTCCGCCGGGACACCGAGCCGGGCCGCAAGTGCCAATCCCGCTTCTGCGCCCACGCCCCTGATGTCGCCGTCCGCGCCGCCTACGGCGAGCGAGGTCGGGCTGCCCCCGTAGACACCGATCCGCAGAGCGCCAAAGGGCGCGAGGACGCTGGCAATCTCCCGCACATTTGGCGATGGAGCGGACATCGGCACGGGCCTCATCAATCCGGCCGAATGTTCGCCGCCTTGATCACCCCGCGCCAGCGTTCGATCTCGGACTGCAGGAACACCTTGAACTCCTCGGCACTGCCCGGGCTCGGCTCAATCCCCATGCCTTTCAGCCGCTTCAGCGTATCTTCCTCGGCCAGCGCCGCCCGCGCCTCGGCATTGAGCCTGGCGATGATCTCCGGCGGCGTGCGTGCCGGGGCCAGCATGCCCCACCACACCGACGTCTCGACGCCGGGCAGGCCCGCCTCCGCCGTCGTGGGCACGTCCGGCAGCATCGGCAAGCGCTTGTCGTGGGTAACGGCGATCGCCTTGAGCGCCTTGCTCTCCAGATGCGGCAGCGCCTCGATCGGGTTGATGATCATCATGGAGATGCGGTCGCCCAGAAGGTCGGTCAGGGCAGGCGCGCCACCACGATAGCTCACGTGCCGCACGCTGATGCCGGCCTTCACCTTCAGAAGTTCGGCCGCGAGATGGTTCGAACTGCCATTGCCCGTCGACGCATAGGTAAGTTCGTCCGGCTTCGCACGGGCAAGCGCCAGAAGGTCTTGCAGAGTGTTCGCCGGGAAGTTCGGCGGCGTCACGATGATGAGCGGCGCATAACCGATGCGCGTAATGGGCTGCAGGTCGGTCATGGTGTCGAACGGCAGTTTCTGGAACAGCACCATGTTGGTCGCGATGGCGTTCGCGTGGACGAGCAGCGTGTATCCGTCGGGCGCCGATTTGGCGACACTGTCCGGGCCGAGGTTCGAACTGGCACCCGGCTTGTTCTCGATGATGAAGGGCTGCCCCAGACGCTGCTGCAGACCGTTGGCGACAATCCGCGCCACGGCATCGACAGCTCCCCCAGCGGCATAGGGCACCACGATCTTCACCGCGCGATCGGGATACGCCTGGGCGAGCAGAGGCGCCGGCAGGAGCGCACAGGCGGCACCCCCTGCGAGCAATGCCCGCCGATCAATACGCAGGCTATGGGCCATGTCTTCCTCCCGGTGCTCGTGTCCTTTTTCAGCTACATATCGCAACTGGATCAGCCCAGCGCTTCCACCGCTTCCGGAAAGAGGCGTTGATAGGCCTCGCCGTAGGTCATGGCCTTGCCGCTGTTGCGGCCGCCCTGCATGCCGCGATTGAGTGCAACGCGCGTGTAATACTCCCATAGATGCTTCTGTGCCGCGAGCACCTGGAAAGCCCGGTACTTCGTCTCCCACACCTCATCGATGTTGAGGATCACCTGCGGCTTGAAATTGCACTGCTCCGGCTGGTGCGGCTCGAAAAGAAACACCGGCGGCGCCGCGTAGGCGCGGGCGGGGTCCGGCTTGTGGCCCGCCGCCTGCGCAATGATGCGCGCTTCCTGCGCGAAGTGTGCCGCAGTGGGATGATCGAAGTTGTAAGG
>JBDHTJ010000038.1:0-33011 GCA_039808585.1 Hyphomicrobiaceae bacterium
GAACGGCTGGAGAAGCTCGGCGTTCCCCAGAAGACGTGAGGCGCTGCGGTCGAACAGCGAGGCACAGGGCGCATTGAGCGACGTTGACAAGACCCTGCGCAGCGTCGGCGACTTGGTGAGCGCCGGCCTTGCCGCGCCCGAGCAGGCAAAGACGCTCGCGCAGGTCGCAAGCCGCTATGCCATTGCCATTACGCCTGCCATTGCAGCCTTGGTGCCGTCAGGCCCAGAAGCCGCCGCCGATCCCATCGCACGGCAGTTCCTGCCCGACGAGAGAGAGCTTTCCACGCTGCCCGAAGAAGCGGCTGATCCACTGGCAGAAGCACGCCTCTCGCCCGTACCAGGCGTGGTGCACCGCTACCCCGATCGCGTGCTTCTGAAACTCACGCACACCTGCCCGGTCTATTGCCGCTTCTGTTTCCGACGCGAAGTTGTGGGGCCGGGCGGAGATGGCCCTCTCGTCGGCGAGGCTTTCGAGCGCGCCATCGCCTACGTCGCCGATACGCCTGAAATTTGGGAGGTCATTCTCACGGGTGGCGATCCGCTCGTTCTCTCGACACGGCGCATCTGGCATGTGACGGAACGCCTGTCCGGCATCCCCCACGTCAAGGTGCTGCGCTGGCACAGCCGCGTGCCGGTGGTCGATCCCCCGCGCATCACGCAAGATCTCGTCTCCGCGCTGCGGTCCAGCACCAAAGCGGTCTACGTCGCCCTGCACGCCAACCATCCGCGCGAATTCACACCGCAGGCGCTGGAGGCCATTGCGTGCCTCGTCGACGGCGGCATCCCTATGCTCAGCCAAACGGTGCTTCTCAAAGGCGTCAACGACGATCCGGCAACGCTCGCACAGCTGATGCGCACGTTCGTGGAGGCCCGCGTGAAGCCCTACTATCTGCACCATATGGACAAGGCACCCGGCACCAGCCATTTCCGTACGACGATCGCGGAAGGCCAGGCCCTGATGCGCGCGCTGCGCGGACGCGTCTCGGGCCTCGCACAGCCGACTTACGTGCTCGACATTCCAGGCGGCCATGGCAAGGTGCCGATCGGTCCGGGCTATCTCGACGACACGTTCGTTGCAGATCCTTTCGGCGGCACGCACGAGCGGCCAGAACGGGGATGAAGGTGGGCTGGCGGACGCGCGTCCATACGCGCGTCAGGGCGCGATAACACCATCAACGTAGAACCAGCGCCCATCCTCGCGCACGAAGCGGGAAACCTCGTGCAGCACGTGCACATGGCCGTCGCGACGGGACTGGGCGCGGAATTCGACGGTGGCCTGATTTCCATCCTGCGAGGCGGCAAGCACCTTGAGCAACATCCACGCGCGGTCCGTTTCGAAGTCTATACGCGCAGGCCGTGTCGAAGGGTGCCACGTCTCCATGAGGTAGGGCGCCAACTGCAGCACGAACGCCGAGTAGCGCGAGCGCATCAAGGCCTCGGCCGACTGCGCGGGGGCTTGGCCCGTGTGCCGCGGTTCACAGCAGGCGGAGTAGCGGATGGTCTCGCTCTTCTTGCGACATGGACAGCGCATATCGCTTGCGCCCGGAGCCAACCGTCCAGTCATGGCACTAGACCGTCACGGTCTTCATGTCCGTGAACTTGATATCGGGATAGCGCTCCTGCTCCCAGTTGAGATCGAACTGGGAGGCAGCGAGAAACACGGGCGCATCCTCGAGATCCATCGCCACGGTGGAACGGTGCTTGTCGATGAAGGCGTTGAGCGCCGCCGGCGTCTCGGCGCTGATCCAGCGCACCGTGGAGCAGGGGGCGGGATCGAAGCCCGACTGCAGCCCATACTCGTGCGTCAGGCGATCGGCCAGCACGTCGAGCTGCAGCGCACCGATCACGCCGACGATGGGCTGCGTGCCGTCGATGGGCAGGAACAGCTGCACCACGCCTTCCTCCGCCATCTCGCGCAGGGCCTCGCGCAACTTCTTGGCCTTGATCGCGTCCTCGAGGCGGATGCGGCGCATGATCTCCGGCGCGAAGTTGGGGATGCCGAGGAACGTAACATCCTCGCCCTCCGTCAGTGCGTCACCGATGCGCAGTGCGCCGCGATTGGGTATTCCCACGACGTCGCCGGCATAGGCTTCCTCGGCCAACGAACGGTCCTGCGCGAAGAAGAACTGCGGCGCCGACAGCGCCATGGTCTTGCCGGTGCGCACCACCTTCGCCTTCATGCCCCGCGTCAGCTTGCCCGAGCACACGCGCATGAAGGCGATGCGGTCTCGGTGGTTGGGGTCCATGTTCGCCTGGATCTTGAAGACGATCCCCGTCATGGCCGGCTCGCTGGCCTCGATGGTGCGGTTCGCCGCCTTCTGGCTGCGCGGCGGCGGCGAGAAGGCGATGAGCGCATCGATCAGCGCGCGCACGCCGTAGTTCTTCAATGCCGAGCCGAAATAGACCGGCGTCAACGTCCCATGGCGAAAGGCCTCCATGTCGAAGCGCCCGCAGGCCTCCGATACAAGGCTGATTTCCTCGCGCCAGTGCGCCGCCGCGTCCGGCTCCATCAGCGTGTCGATGATGGGATCGTCGGAACCTGACAGCTTCTGCCCCTCCACGTCCTCGTCGAGCTGCCGCAGGCGCGGATCGTAGAGATCGTATGTGCCCTTGAAGTCCCGGCCGCGGCCCACCGGCCAGACCATCGGCGCGGTATCGAGCGCCAGCGTCTTCTCGATCTCGTCCAGAAGCTCCAACGGCTCCCGGCTCTCACGGTCCATCTTGTTGATGAAGGTGATGATGGGGATGTCGCGCAGCCGGCAGATCTCGAACAGCTTGCGCGTGCGCGCCTCGATGCCTTTCGCCCCGTCGATGACCATGATGGCGCTGTCGACGGCCGTGAGCGTGCGATAGGTGTGGTCGGAGAAGTCCTCGTGGCCCGGCGTATCGAGAAGGTTGAACACGGCGCCGCCGTACTCGAACGTCATCACCGACGTGACGACGGAGATGCCGCGCGCCTTCTCGATGGCCATCCAGTCCGAGCGCGTGGAGCGTCCATCCTTCTTCGCCTTGACCTGTCCGGCGAGCTGGATGGCGCCGCCGAACAGCAGAAGCTTCTCGGTGAGGGTGGTCTTGCCGGCGTCAGGATGGGAAATGATGGCAAACGTGCGCCGTCGCTCGATCTCGCGGGCGAGCGGGTTCACCTTCGGCGCCGGTTTCGCCGGTGCCGCGCTGGGGGCATCCAAGGCCACGCCGGCTGCGGGGTTGCTGTCTTCCATTCGTTTGGTCTCTGGCAGATTGCGCGCACGGGCCTCGGCAAAGCAAAAGCGGCCCGGTGCGGGCCGCCTAGCAACAGCGTCGGGTGTCAGGTCAAGGCCGAAGCGCCTCGAGCTTCTCTTTCGGCGCGGGCGCAAGGTTCACGCTCTCGCCGCAGCCGCAGGCGCCGGTCTGGTTCGGATTGGAGAAGACGAACTGCGAGGACAGCTTGTCGGTCTTGAAGTCCATCTCGGTGCCGAGGAGATAGAGAACTGCCTTCGGGTCGATCAGCACGCGCGCGCCGTTCTGCTCCACGACCTCGTCGTGGGGGCCCTGCTCGCTCGCCCAATCCAGCGTGTATTCCATGCCGGCGCAGCCACCCTTCTTGACGCCGATGCGCAAGCCGCCCGTACCCTCCCCTTTCTGGGCGAGGATGCTGCGAATGCGATCGGCCGCGCGCTCGGTGATCTTGATCACCTGCGGGCGTGGCCTGGGGCTCTTGGGCTTAGACGAGGCAAGGTCCATCGTGTTCGTCTTTCCGTTCCTGCGCCGCGGGGAGGCGCGCCTCGACCCGCGAGCATCTGATCTGAGTCACTGGAATATAGGGGCTTCTCAGCGCGAAATCGAGATCCGGCGGGCCCTCAACGCAGATCTTTCAGGATCTCGGCAGCGGCATTGCGCCCGGGAATGCCCGTGACCCCGCCTCCCGGATGCGCCCCGGACCCGCACAGGTAAAGGCCGGGCAGAGGCATGCGGTAGTCGGCGTGGCCCAACACCGGCCGGGCACTGAAAAGCTGGTCAAGTCCAAGCTGGGCATGGAAAATATCGCCATCGACCAGGCCGAAACGCCGCTCGAGATCGGCCGGCGACTGGATCTGGCGGGCGAGGATGCTGGCTTTGAAGTTCGGCGCGTGGGCGTTCACCGTCTCCACGACGAGGTCGGAGAAGGCCTCACGCTCCTGCTCCCAGCTGCGCCCATCGGGAAGCCGCGGCGCCACGTGTTGTACGAACAGGCTGGCAACATGGCGCCCGGGCGGCGCCAGGCTGTCGTCGAGCGTCGAGGGGATCAGCATCTCCACCACCGGCGCGCGGGACCAGCCGTACACTCGGGCATCCAGGTAGGCTTGATCCATATAGCCCATGGTGGGCCCGATAATGATGCCGGCGCCGTGGTGCGCCTGGGCCTCCCGACCGGGCTTGCAGGTGAAGTTCGGCAACTCCGACAGGGCAACGTTCATGCGGAAGGTGCCCGACCCCGTCTTGATGGCGCGGAAGCGGCGGGCGACCTCGGGCGCGACGGAGCCTTCCGGCATCATCTCGCGGAAGAGAAGCTTCGGGCCCACATTGGCCGCCACGGCCTTGGCCATGACCTCCTCTCCGCTCGCGAGGACGAGGCCCGTTGCCTCGCCCCCCTTCACCCGCACCGACGCAACGGAGCAATTGACGCGGATCTCCGCCCCCGACTCGCGGGCAGATGCCGCCATCGCCTGGGTGATCGCCCCCATGCCGCCCACCGCATGGCCCCACACGCCGGCCTTGCCGTTCACCTCTCCAAAGCAATGATGCAGGAGAACGTAGGCGGTGCCGGCCGTATAGGGGCTCGCATAGGCGCCGACGATCCCGTCGAAGGCGAAGGCGCCCTTGACGATCTCGCTCTCGAACCACTGGTCTAGGAAGTCTGCGGCGCTCTTGGTGAAAAGGTCGAACAGCAGGCGCTTGTCGGCAAGGCTCAGCCCCCACAGCTGCCAGCCGAGCCCTGCCCCGGTAACGAGTTCGCGCACGCCGCCACCCACATTGGGCGGTGTCTTGTGCATGAGCAGGCGCAGAACGGCAGCGGCCTTTTCGAGCGCCGCATCATAGGCCGGAAGGGCCTCGGCATCCTTTTCCGAGAAGGCGGCGATTGCGCGCTGGCGGGCCGCCAAGCCATAGGGCATCAGCAGGCAGCGCTGGTCATCGATCGGCCAGAAGTTGCCCGCAGGCCGCTCAAGGATCCTGAGGCCGTGGCGGGCAAGCTCAAGATCGCGGATCACGACAGGCGACAACAGGCTCACCGTGTAAGACGCCACGGAGTTGCGGAAACCCGGGCTGAATTCCTCGGTAATCGCTGCGCCACCAATGAGCGCGTTCTTTTCCAGCACCACGACGCGCTTGCCGTTGCGGGCAAGGTAGCCCGCACATACCAGCCCGTTGTGGCCGCCGCCGATGATCGCGACATCGAATTCAGTTTTGCTCATGCCAGCCGTTCTGACCTGTCGCGCGGCCCTGCGCAATCGGCTTATGAGATGAGCCGAATTCGGGACGTGGTGAATATTCATCGCCGCTCACCAGCTTCCGCACGCCCCTGCGTTGGGCTACCAAAAGCACAAGCGTGGGCGAGGCCCGATGCGCCCTCAGGAGATCGAGAGATGACGAAGCCTGCCCTGCTTATGACCGGCCCCATGATGGCGTTGATCGAGAACGGCGTGGCCGATGCCTTCACCGTGCATCGCCTGCAGGAAGCCAAGGATCGCGAGGCATTCCTGGCGCGGGTGGCTCCCGAGATCGAGGCCATCTGCACGGGCGGCCACACCGGGGTTAAGACCGATGCTGCCCTCATCGGCCGCTGCCCAAAGCTCAAGGTGATCTCCAACTTCGGCGTCGGCTACGACACCATCGACGTCGGCACGGCAGCCAAGCGCGGCATCATCGTCACCAACACGCCGGACGTGCTCACAGAGGAAGTCGCCGATACCACGCTCGGCCTGCTCATCGGCACCGTGCGCGAGTTCTACAAGGCCGAGAAATGGCTGCGCGACGGACGCTGGAACAAGGACGGCGACTATCGCCTCACACCCGGCTCGCTCAGGGGGCGCAAGGTCGGCATCGCCGGCCTCGGCCGCATCGGCAAGGCCATCGCCACCCGCTGCGAGGCCTTTGGCCTGCCCATCAGCTACTACGGCCGCTCGAAGCAGGCGGACGTCTCCTATGCCTACTACCCCGACCTCGTGTCGCTGGCGCGCGCCGTCGACACGCTCATCATCGCGACGCCGGGCGGTGCCGGCACGGCCAAGATGGTGAACGCGCAGGTGCTCGAGGCGCTCGGCCCCAAGGGCATCCTGATCAACATCGCGCGCGGCAGCGTTGTCGATGAGCCGGCGCTGATCGATGCCCTGCGCCGCGGCGTGATCATGGCAGCCGGCCTCGACGTCTTCATGAACGAGCCGAACCCGGACCCGGCGTTCCTCACGCTCGACAATGCGACGCTGTTGCCACACGTCGGCTCTGCATCCATGTACACGCGTGAAGGCATGGCGCAGATGGTGGTCGACAACCTCGTCGCCTACGCCGGGCAAAAGGCGCCGGTGACGGCCGTGCCCGAAACGCCCTTCAAGGGCTGGTGATGTCAGTTCGCGGCTTGCGCTGTCAGGATGCTGCGCCCCAGCCGCAGCGCAGCTGCCGGCAGACCTTGCGCTGGCCATCGACCGTGCAGTTTGCCGGCACGAACTGGCATTGCTTGCAGGAATAGGCCGAGATGCAGCCGCGGTAAGCCCCGCCGCGGCGATAGTTGCACTTGCGGATCACATGGCAATCCTTGCCGGCATCGAGGCCCGCGGGCTGAGCGCGCGCGCTTTCGGCCGTCATCGCGAAGGCGCTTGCCGCCACCACAGCCGTCAGAGCAATCTTCAATACGCCGCGCATCTGCGCCCCCGTCTGCAAGCCGGCCGACCCGGCGGCGCGAGTTTCCCCCAAACCTCGTTCGCACGGCAAATGGCGGGGTGCGCTGGTCCGCAACTGGTCGGGAAGGTGTGCCCCTTCTGCCACGCTTTCCGTCATCAACAAGCGGCCAGAGGTTTACCTAAAGGTAATGCCCCTGACCCGACCTTGCCGCAATGAGCCTCGATAGTGCCGTCTTGAGCCTATCCGCTGACCGGACCGAGCCTGATGCGCAAAGCCCTGCCCCTCACCCTTGCTGCCCTTGGCCTGCTCCTGCTGATGGCGTTGGGCTACGTCGCCTGGCCTGTGATGACCGCGCTGCAGATCCGCGAAGCCATGCGGGCGGGCGATGTCGAAACCCTCAATCGCAAGGTCGATTGGGACAGCGTGCGTGCCTCGCTCAAGGCGTCCCTGACGCCGGAAGCCATCGCGCGGCTGGCGGAGGATCCGGATGCGCCCAAGCCCAGCACATGGCAGTCGATCAAGGCCGCCATCGCGCCTCGCTTCGCCGACACTGTGATCGAGCGCTACGTGACACCGGAACACCTGCCTGTGTTCCTGGGCTATCGCGAGACCTACAAAGGCACCATCCGTCCCGCCCTCGGCCTGAAAGATCCACCCGGTCCCCTTGCCGGCACGCCGCTCGCGGGCACCGGGCTCGACAAGGGCCTGGGCTTCTGGAAGCGCGTGCGCAAGGCGGTGTTCACGTCTCCCTCGCGATTGCTGCTCGAGGTCGAGGATCAGGCCAAGGCCGGCCGGCGCTACATCGGCACCATGGAGCGGCGGGGCCTTCAATGGCAGTTGACGGGCCTCTCCATCATCGGCGTGTGAGATGGCGGCCAGCCGGAAACAGAAAAGGCCGCACATGGCGGCCTTCCCGTATAGCTGATCGAGGCAGAAACCATCAGGCCGCCTTCTCTTCCTTCTCGTTCCATTTGCCGAGTGCAGCGATGCCGTTCATGCGCGCGCGGTGGGCGAACGCCTTTTGCGCCGCCGCCGTATTCTCGGCCTTGCCCGACCATGCCTTCTGCGGCGCAGCCTGCAGCGCGCGGCCATAAGAGAACGTAAGCCCCCAGGGCAGGCCACCCATGGCGTTCATAAGCGACAGGTGCGCCGTGGCGTCCTCGTCGGACTGGCCGCCCGACAGGAAGGCGATGCCGGGCACGGCCGGGGGCACGCAACGCTTGAGCACCTTCACCGTGCGCTCGGCCACTTCCTGGCGGCTCGCCTGCTTTGCGCACTTCTTGCCGGCGATCACCATGTTCGGCTTCAGGATGGTCTGCTCCAGCGGCACCTTGGCATAGAACAGCTGCTGATAGACCTCCTTCAGCACCCACTCCGTCACGTGTTCGCACGTCTCGATGTCGTGGTCGCCATCCATCAGCACCTCAGGCTCGACGATGGGCACGAGGCCGCCCGACACGCAGAGCGCGGCGTAGCGCGCCAGCGCCTGCGCATTGGCGTTGATGCAGGCGTAGGACGGCTTGCCGCCACCGATGTCGATCACCGCGCGCCACTTGGCGAACTTGGCACCCAGCTGCACGTATTCGGCGATGCGTTTGTCGAGACCGTCGAGGCCCTCGGTGATGAGTTCACCCGGGCAGAACGGCAGCGGCTTGGTGCCCGCGTCGACCTTGATGCCCGGCAGCGCGCCAGCCTGCTCGATGAGCTTCGTCAGCGGCGTGCCGTCCTTGGCCTTCTGGCGGATAGTCTCGTCATAGAGGATCACGCCCGAGATGTAGTTCTTCATGGCGTCGGTGGAGCGGAACAGAAGCTCGCGGTAGTCGCGGCGGTTGTCTTCCGTGTTCTCCACCTTGATGGCGTCGAAGCGCTTCTTGATGGTGCCGGAGCTTTCGTCGGCGGCCAGGATGCCCTTGCCGGGGGCGACCATGGCTTTTGCGACGTCGGCAAGCGATTTGGACATGGAGGCGTCTCCCTTCGGAATTAGGGCTTGGAATGCTCTTTCGGGGCCTGGATTAGCCGCAAAAGCCGCTGGCGAACAGAGGCCAGGGCAGACTGCGACACAAGATTTTGCCCCTCAAGGTTAGCCGGGCGCGAGCGCCCGTTGCGATGAACAGAACGCCAGCGGCCCGGGAAAGGTTTGCCGGGGCCCCTCAGCGAGCACTAGCCCCTTGCCAAAGAACGATAAAGGCCCGCGCATCGCACGGGCCTTCATTTCCGGATGCGCAATTCCCGGTGTCAGATCAGCTTCGCCATGGCGATCGCGGTGTCGGACATACGGTTGGAGAAGCCCCACTCGTTGTCGTACCAGCTCATGATGCGCACCAGCTTGCCGTCCACGATCTGGGTGCCGGTGAGATCGAACGTGGATGAGGCCGGGTTATGGTTGAAATCGGAGGAGACGAGCGGCTCGTTCGTCACCGCCAGGATGCCCTTCAGCTCATTCGCCGCCGCGTGTTGCATCGCCTTGTTGATCTCTTCCACGGTCGTCTCGCGGCCGGGAATGAACTTGAGGTCGACCACGGAAACGTTCGGCGTCGGCACGCGGATGGCCGTGCCGTCCAACTTGCCCTTGAGCTCAGGCAGCACGAGGCCGACGGCAGAGGCAGCGCCCGTCGAGGTGGGGATCATGTTGAGGCCGGCAGCGCGGGCGCGGCGCGGATCCTTATGCGCCTGGTCGAGCACATTCTGGTCGTTCGTATAGGCGTGGATCGTTGTCATGAAGCCCGACTTGATCCCGCACAGCTCGTTCAGCACCTTGGCGACGGGCGCGAGACAGTTGGTGGTGCATGACGCGTTCGACACGACGGTGTGCTCCGCCTTGAGCTTGTCGTGGTTGACGCCGTAGACGACGGTGATGTCGGCACCTTTCGAAGGAGCCGAGACGAGCACGCGCTTTGCGCCCGCTTCGAGATGCAGCGCCGCCTTTTCGCGATCCGTGAAGATGCCGGTGCACTCCATCACGATATCGACGCCCAGTGCCTTCCAGGGCAGCTTCTTGGGATCACGCTCGGCCAGCACCTTGATGGGGCCCATGCCGACGTCGATGTTGTCGCCCTCCACCTTCACTGTGCCGGGAAAACGGCCGTGCACGCTGTCGTACTTGAAGAGGTGGGCATTGTCCTTCGCCGACACGAGATCGTTGATGGCAACGACCTGCAGGTCCTTGCGCCCCGACTCGGCCATTGCGCGCAGGATGTTGCGGCCGATGCGGCCAAAGCCGGAGATGGCGATCTTTACGGACATGGAAGCCTCCAGGACTGGGATCGGGAAATTCAGAGCGTCGTGTACGCGGGGCATATCGTTGCGCCGGTTCCGACGCCCCCGGCCTCGCCCTGTCCAATGAAAGACATATGAAACCGGAGGTGTGTAGCGCGCCCTCTCGTTGCGTCAGTTGCACGTTCGTGTCAATGCGTCAGATCGAGAAATGGTTTCAACGTAAAGTAGCACGCGGCGCGATCGCTTTGTTGACGCTGCCACGCCCAATCCATATCGTTGCAGTTTCTTCAGAGGGTGGTGCGCCTGGCGGGGCGGACCAGAAACAGCGGGTAACGTTTATGACCCGGCGGCATGCGGAAAAAAGTGCCACGCCTGGGGGAACTGTGCGTGGCACACGTCCAGCACCCATGCGTGCAAAAACCGGCAAGCTCGATGGCGCTTCAACGGCATCGGCGGAGCTGCAAGGCCTGGATGCGGGCCTCGCGGAGGCAGGGCGTTTGCGTCGCGAGCGCGATGCGCTGATGGCCGAGGTCGAGGCGCTCAAGAAGCGCGTAGAAGAGCTCGAGGCCAACGCGGCGCATGTGCGCAACCGGTTGGCGTGGGCGATCGATTCCGTGCAGACCCTGCTCGACGGCAAGGGCTGAACAGCGGTTGATTCCGCTTGGCGGCCCGTCTCGCCACAGGGGAGCAGCGAGGCGCAAAAATTCAAACCGCGCATTGATTTTTGCGCACGAGCAGCGCATCTATAAATTGCAGGGCTGCGGTTCGCGTCGAAAGCTATTGACCCGGGGGCCTATAAGATCCGCACGGGAGCTGTCCCTGGCCGGAACCGTGGTTCCGGACACACGGCGCCCACCTACATCAAGTAGGGACCACGCGGGTTCACCGCTTTCACGGCTCTCGCGGCTCTGTTTTGTTTGCGCTTGGCGATTTTATCTTTGCGCTTGGCGACTCCCCTGCGGGGAGCCGGCCGCCAAGCGTCTGGTTATATTTGCGCTTGGCGACTCCCCTGCGGGGAGCCGGCCGCCAAGCGCAGTGCGATTGCGGTTACGGGGCGACAGTTGGCGCGGGTTGCAGTGCGCTTTCGGCAATGAGCGCGTCGACCACCGCCACCATTGCCTCTTCCCGTGACGCGCCGCTGCCGATCTGCTTCTCGAACACTGTGACCTGCCTGTTCGCGCTGGTGCCTGACGCCGCGATGGTGCGCGTGTGCGCCACTTCCCGCGTACAGGACAGAGCCTCGGCGTCTTCCTTGACCAGCGCCAGCAGTTCCTCGAGCAAGTCGCGGAACGGCACCAGCGCGCCCTTGCCGAAATCGAACAGCGAGCCATCAACGCCGTAGCGCTGCGCCCGCCAGCGGTTCTCGGCGAGCAGGAACAGCGGATAATCCCGCCACGTCTGGTTGGCGCGGCGGATGCGATACAGCATGCGCACGATGGAAACGTAGAGTGCCGACACCGCGATCGCATCCTCCACGCGCGTGCAGACGTCGGTGATGCGCATTTCCAGGGTCGAGAACCGCGCGGAAGGCCGCAGGTCCCACCAGATCTTCGTGGCGTCCCCGATGACGCCCGCACGCACCAGAACGTCCACCGTGCGCGTATATTCCTCCCAACTGTCGAACCACTGCGGAAGCCCCGTCCGCGGCAACTGCTGGAAGGCAGCGAGGCGATAGCTCTTCAGGCCGGTGTCGAGGCCCTCGGCGAAGGGCGACGATGTCGACAGCACGAGCAGATGCGGCAGGAAATAGCGCGCCTGGTTCATCAGGTCGATGCGCAGTTCGTCGTCCTCGATGCCGACATGCACGTGCATGCCGCAGATCACCATGCGCCGCGCGACGCCGGCGAGATCCTGCGCCAGCGACTGATAGCGCGGGCCGTCCGAGGGCTCCTGCAGGTTCCAATTCGCAAACGGATGCGTGGACGCCGCCAGCATCGCAAGGCCATGCGCCGTCGCGAAATCTGCAACGGTCTGACGAAGGCTGGTCAACTCCCGTGCGGCGTCCTGGAACGTGGTGTGGACGCGCGTGCCGACCTCGATTTGCGCCTTCAGGAACTCCCGGCTCACCTGGCTGGACAACACCTTCTTGGCATCGTCGAACAGGGCTGCCGGAATCTCGCGCACGAGATCGCGCGTCTTGCGATCGACGAGAAGATACTCTTCCTCGATGCCGATGGTGAAGGAAGGGTCCTTGAGCGCCATCGAGCGATCTGCCTCACGCTGCCGCGGCCTGCGCGTCGCGCCTGATGCGTTCCACCATGGAGGCGAAACCGTTGGAACGTTGCGGCGTCAGATGCTCCTTGAGGCCGAGGCGCGCAAACTCGCCCTGGGCATCGACGGCAAGTGCCTCCTGTGGCGTCTTGCCCTGGTAGAGCGCGAACAAGATCGCAACCAGGCCCCTGACGATGTGGGCATCGCTGTCGCCCTGCAGCACCAGCACCTTGCCGCGCGCGCTTTCCGCAAGATCGGTGGCAAGCCAGACCTGGCTTGCACAGCCGCGCACCTTGTTGGCTTCGGTGCGAAGTGTCTCAGGCAGGGGCGGAAGCGCCCGACCAAGCTCGATGACGTAGCGGTAGCGGTCCTCCCAATCGTCGAGAAGGGCGAAATCGGAACGGATGGCTTCGATCGTCATCGGTAGGCGGCAGCCTTTTGCTGAAGCGACTGGGATATCGGCCCCAGACGCCTCATGCATATGGTCACGCGGCTCCCTTGCGCAAGCCGCTTGGCAAAGGGCTATTCAAAGCCAGCCTATGCCGCGCCTTCAGGTGCCCTGCCGCCGATAGGCATATGGATCATCTGGCCTCGACCCGGATCTGGGCGGGGATGCCGCGCGCGGTGGCGACTGCGCGGCGGCAGGTTCGTAGCGTGGGCCCTGTGGCTCGTCGCGGCTGGTCGTGGCGAGGTCGTAGCCCATGCGGGCCGCGAACTCCAACTTCTTCACGAACATGTTCCAGACGCCGTTGGCCGTCTCGCAGGTGCGGGCATTGCGGTCGCAGAACGTCACGGCTCGATCCACCGCATAGGAAGCGTTCTCGTAGAGGCGCGCCTGTTGCGCTTCGTCCGATGGCATCAGAAGCACCACAAGCCCGGCGCCGAACGCCAATCGCAGAAGACCCATTCCCTGTTCTCCTTCCTCTCCCAATGCCTGACGCAAGCCGAGGAGGTGCGCTCCGGCAGGCTTCCGCTCACGTCGCTGGTGTAGCAGCCAAAGATCGAGATGCCGGAAACGGGGGCGCTGCAATTCGAGGTGAAGTTGATTCAAATTTTACAGGCTGGCGAGCAACCTCGGCGCGCGTGATAGAAAGCCGGATTCCCTGGGCTTCACGAGTGCTTAACGATTTCTTCACGAATTACTTCGAATGATCCCCCTTCATAGTGAAAGTGGCCCCCAGGAGTTGCCAGATGACCCCGCGGCTCGCCCGTATCGCGCTCTGCGGTTTCGCATTCCTGGCCGGGGCTGTTGCGACCAACGCGCTCTATTTCCAGAACAGCGGGCAGAGCCCTGGCCGGCCGGTTGCCGATCGCAGGCCCGACAAGGTGACGCCGGAGAAGGCAGCCTGGGGCGAGCGCAAGTCGTCACGCCCGAGCCTGCAGGCCAACAGCGTGAAGCTCGACAATCCCCCTGAGCCCGGCGCCGCGGACGGCAAGCCTGACACGATACGCGCCATCCAGCGCGAACTCGCAAGCCGCGGCTACGGCCCTCTGACAGTCGACGGCGTCCCAGGGCTGGCGACGCGCGCTGCAATCATGGCCTTCGAGGCGGACGAGGGGCTGCCACTGAACGGCATCGCCAACGAGCAGCTCCTGAAAGTAATCCTGCTGGGCGCTACCGAGGCAGACATTGCAGCCCGCGCGCAGACGACGGCACGTGCCCAGGACGTCATAAGGGTCGCGCAGAACTGGCTGCTGACGCTCGGCTATCAGCCCGGGCCGGCAACCGGCACCATGACGGATGAGACGCGCAATGCCATCCGCGCCTTCGAGACCAATGCGGGGCTCACGCCCAAGGGCCGCATCTCGGCAGAGGTCATCAAGCGCCTGGCCGACAGCGTACCGCTCAAGGCGGCGGCGCGCTGAGGCGTGCTGCTTCCCTTCGCCTGCCGGAGGGGCTAAACGCTGGGCATGCGTCTCAAAGCCGACATCTGGGTCAAAGCCTACATGCGCCGATGCGAAATCGACGGTGCGCAGGCAGTGTTGCAGCGGCGGGGCGATGCCGATGCCGGGGCGATCTACATCAAGGTGTCGCGGCTCGATGGCACCGCCACGCTGTTCGGTCCCGCGCCCGCAGGCATGGACGTGGAGCGCGAGGATCGGCGCTGGGTTCGGCTGCTGCCGGGAGAAGCTGCGCCCGAGACAGAGTGCGACGCCTATCTCGCTCGCCAGACCGAGTTTGATCCCGACATCTGGATCGTCGTGGTCGAAGATCGCCAGGGCCGGCATTTTCTCGATGACTGGCTTGCAGTGGACACCGACAGGCACTGAGGCCCCAAACCAACACGGGTCTTGAAATACTGCGGTTTGAGTTGCCGCTGCGCCTCGGCCGCCAGCCTCGCACAATGGCCGCGGTCTTAAAGCTCTTTCAGGCGCAACTGCAGATTCGCCCGCGTCCTCTTCGTGAGGTGGGCACGGCTTTCCCGGTCCGAACTCCGGGCTGGTCGAGGAGGTGGCCCATGGCCATGATTATTGAATTTCGCGGGCAGACCCCGCGCGGAGAGACGCTGGCGGAGCCCAAGGGAGAGATCATCATCTTTCCCGGCGTCAGGCGGGAGCGCCATGCCGGCTGCGAGGCTGCAGAGGGAGAGGCAGCGGAAACGGCACCGAAGGCGAAGCGCGGCAGGAAACCCAAGCGCGATCGTATCGAGCTTCCGGAATAGCCCTGGTTCAACGATTGGCCTTAATCATTTTCTTCAGCGCTTTACAGGCGCGCAGCTGGAGCGCGAGAGGGCTTCCTCTGCCTCTGCGCGGTAGGCGATGCCCTTGAGCGGCGCGCGCACCATCATGAAGCCTTCGGCAGACGGCGACGGCACCTGGATATCCGCACTGCCGAAACGCCTCGGGCTCGCGCCGATATCGGCGCCCGCAAGGCCCGGCACCAGCAGAAAGGAAACGTCGGTACGCCTCTGCTGCGCCGGCATGACGTAGAAGTTGTCACCCTGCGACGTATGCAGCGACAAGGTCCAACCGGGCTCCAGAAGCGATGCGCTCACGCGCAGCGAATCTATGGACAGGTCGAACCGACAGAAGACGTAGAGCGCCTCTGGCATGATGAACGGGAGTGGCTGCTTGCCTGGCACCGGCGAAGGCAGGAGCACCGCACGGTTCACAGGCAGGAGCGGCTTCAGGCGCACCATGGCGGTCGCTGGGGCAGTGCGGGGCGTGGTGAAGGTAATCGCAATATGCACGAGCCCCGCGGCAAACAGGCCTGCTACGAGAAAGCGCCAGTCGACCAAGCGGCGGAGCGGAACCCGCTTGCGCCTAGGCGCTTGCGCCGGCTTCGTCTCCGCCGCTGCGATGGTGTCGATCTTGTCAAGCGTTGCCGTCATCGGCAGCCGTGCCTCTCGATCTCGGGCAGGCGCTTGAGTTGCGCAGGCGTGCCTTGCTCTGCCGTGTTGGCGACCGTCAGCACGAGGTTGATCTGGCTGCCACCGCCGATGGGAAGCCAGTTCCCCGGGCGGGCGTCACGGGCAAGGGTGATCAGGGCGCGGCCGTCCAGTTCCTTCGTGGCGGTCCAGCTGTTGAAGGCATAGCGATCAGCGGCATTGGGGACGAGCAGGCCCTTGTTGCTGTAGGCGGCGATCGACCAGAAGCCGCCCTGGGCCCCCTCGATCACGAGCGAATACTCGCAGGAGGAACTGAGGCGAGCCCCGCTGCTGTCGACGTCGGCGCGGTAGCTGGTCTCGAAATTCGAGGCGATCGGCAGCAGGCCTTTGCGTGCAACGTGCGCGCGCGCATACGGATCAGCGTCGGTCCGGCCGAGCATCGTCCAATGCATCCACGGGCCTTCACTGCGCATGGAAGCACGAGAGCCGTGCTCGATCATGGTCCATGCCGAGCCGTAGCCGACGCCGCCTGCGACGGCTGCGAACAGCACGAGGTTAAGAATGATGCTGCGCAGGGCCTTCAGGGGCGAACTCCCACTCCCAGAGACGAGGATGCATCCACGCGGCGTTCCGCAGGGACGATCTCGGTGCTTCTTGCGCGCGGCCCCTCGCCCGGCCGGCGCGGTGCCGGTTGATCCGGCTGGGCGGAGCCCGGGCGACCGATATCGGGGGACGCTGGCGCTTGCGAGTCTGCCGGCGGGGCGGTCAGCCCACCGGCGGAACGCAGGCCATCCGCCAGTTTCTTCAGGATGGTGCGGGTCTGGTCCGACATCAGCGACTTGCGTGGCTGCGCCTGGGACTGCGCTTCAGCCATGGCGGGATCGGTGCGGCGCAACTCGGCCATGCGCTGCTGCTCGGCCACCTGGTTGGGGTGGGGCTGCAGGCCTGGAATGACGGGAATGGGCCTGTTCTTGTGGGCAACGGACATGAAAGCGTGCCAGACCATCGTCGGCAGGCTGCCGCCCGTCACGCCACCGTTCCAGTGCATCGGCTTGAAATCGTCGTGGCCGATCCAAACGCCCGTCACAAGAGCGCCGGTGAAGCCTACGAACCAGGCATCGCGATAGCTGGTGCTGGTGCCCGTCTTGCCCGCCGCATGCGTGAAGTCGAGGGTTGCCTTGCGTGCCGTGCCCTCGGTGACCACGGCCTGCATCATCTGGTTCATGCCTTCGACGGTGCGACGGCTCAACACTTGGGCGGGCGCCGGCTCGTCGCGTTCGCGGCTGTAGATCAGCTCGCCCTTGGAGTTGAACAGCTCCAGCACGGCATAGCCCTTGGCGTACTTGCCGCCGTTGGCGAAGGCGGCATAGGCGCCCGTGTGGTCCAGTGGCGTAATGCCGGTGTCGCCCAGCGCCATCGAGCACGTCCTGCGCACGCCGTTGACACCCAGCCGCTGCGTCATCTCGATGACCTTGTCGCGGCCGTATTTGAGAGACAGCACCACGGCAGGAACGTTGAGCGACACCTTGAAGGCATCAATGGCCATCAGCGAGCGGCCGGAGCCACCACCCCCACCATAGTTCCGCGGCGTCCAGTTCCCGCACTGCCCGCCGAAATCCTGCACGATGGAGCGCGGGGTAAGGTTCCCCTCCTCGAAGGCCGTGGCATAGACGTAGAGCTTGAATGAGGACCCTGGCTGCCTGCGTGCATGCGAGGCACGATTGAACTGGTTCTCCTCGTAATCCAGGCCGCCGACAAGCGCGCGAACCGCGCCATCAGGCTCCATCGAGACCACGGCTCCGGTAAACGGATTGCGGCCGCCGCGACGACGCTGCATGCCCGGGACGGTGCCTGTCTGCCTGAGCGTGTTGATCAGCGCCTCTTGTGCCAGCTGCTGCAGATCGAGATCAACGGTGGTGCGCGCCGTCAGCACGTAGTTGCCGCGTCCTTCGGCAAGACGCTGCACTTCCTCGAAGGCCCAGTCGAGGAACCAATCGGGCGAGTGGGTCGGGCGCGTCTCCACGATCTTGGCCGGGTTGAGCCGTGCCACTGCCACCTGCCCTGCGGACATGTAGCCCGACTCAATCAGATTGTTCAGCACGTCGTTCGTGCGTGCGCGCGAAGCCGGCAGGTTGACGTGCGGCGCGAATTTCGAGGGCGCCTTGAACAGGCCCGCGATCAAGGCCGACTCGGACAGGTTGATGTCGCGCACCGACTTGCCGAAATAGAATTGCGATGCCGCCTCCACGCCCACGGCGCCGCCGCCGAGATAGGCGCGGTCGAAATACATCTTCAGGATCTGGCGCTTGGTGAAGCGCGCCTCGAGCAGGAAGGAGAGAAACAGCTCCTTCAGCTTGCGCTCGAAGGAACGCTCCGACGACAAGAAGAGGTTCTTGGCCAACTGCTGGGTCAGCGTGGAGCCGCCCTGCACCACCTCGTTGGCGCGCGCGTTCTCGGCGAGCGCGCGCAAGGTGCCGATGATGTCAATGCCGAAGTGCTCGAAGAAGCGCCGGTCCTCGGTGGCGAGCGTCGCCTTGATGAGCGTGTCGGGAATTTCCTCCAGCGGCACGGAATCGTTGTGCAGCAGGCCCCGCGAGCCGATCTCGACGCCGTTGCGATCCAGGAACTTTACCGCAAGCTTTCCTTGCGTAATCTTGTTCTCGTCGAACTCGTTGAAGGCGGGCAGCGCGAGGATGAACATCACGGCGAGGCCGCCCATGCCGATGGTCAGGCCCTCGGACAGGAACTCGTTGAAAAGGCGCTTCCAGCCGGTCAGGCGGAAGCGCGCCGCAAAGCTGGTGAGCGCATTGGAGCGGTCCTTGATCGATTCCCAGCTCGCGCTGAGACTGGAGTCGATCCACGCATCGATGCCGAGCCAGTCGATCAGCCGCTGGCGTCCGCCTTTTCTGAAGAACCAATCGTGCACGCGTGCGCGCCTCTTCCCGTTCCCCAGTGCAGCGGTGTCATCCGCTTGCACGCGATCATCCGTAAAGCCTGCTAATGCTCGACTTCGGCATTAGGGAGATAGGCGCACCAACGCATGCTTCGCCCTGCCGCGACTCACGGCAATGCCCGCCGGCTCCGGTCACAACCTATGTCAACGACGGCTTCGCCCGCAAGCTGCGCCGCCTCTTCCCGCGCTTGACCTCCATTGCACTGTGGATTTGTGACGCCTCAACGTCATCAATGGCTTCCGACGCCGCCACGCGTGCTTTCACCTGCCGCAAATCGGGTCTAAGAGAGCCAGGACACGAGGGAGAACGCATGCGCGCCCGCAATTCACATTGGCCCAGATCGCGGTGGGCCTTCAGGACGCTGGCAGTGGTGGCTGCGCTCGCAGTTGCAGTGAGCCTCGCTGCATCGCCGCCGCGGCTCGCCTTCGGCGCGGATGAAGGCGAGGCCCTGAAAGCGCGGGATGCGGCGGCAGAGCTTGTCCGGGGGAACATCGACCAGGCCATAGCGCTCTTTACCGAAGCGCTCGAGGATCGCGCTCTGCCCAACGACCGGCGCGCCACGCTGCACAATGACCGAGGCGTCGCCAATGCCCGGCGCGGCCGCCATCGGCAGGCGATCGAAGATTTCAATCGCGCGATCCAGCTCTATCCAGAGTTTGCGGCCGTCTACAATAATCGCGGCAACGTGCTGCTGGGCCTCGACGCCACGCGCGAGGCGATCAAGGATTTCGACCGCGCCATCGCACTCGCCCCTGGCTATGCAGCGGCCTTCTCCAACCGCGCCGGCGCCTTCATCAAGCTCGGCCAGCCCGAGAAAGCCTTCGCCGACTATGCCCGTGCCATCGAGCTGACCCCCTCCAGCACTGCGGCCCTCAATGGACGCGGCAGGGCACATCTGGCGGCCTGGCGGCCGCACGCCGCCATCCGCGACTTCACGCGCGCGGTGAACACCGACCAGCGCTTCGCGCCCGCCTACCGCAGCCGCGGCGAAGCAAAACTCGCCGTCGACCAGTTCGAAGGTGCGATAGAGGATTTCAGCCGCGCCATCGCCTTCGAGCCGCGCAATGCCGAGATCTACGCCCTTCGCGGCAATGCCTATCTCGAGGCGGAGAACTGGGCATCAGCCATCAAGGACTACGCCACCGCCGTCGACTTGGCGCCCAACCAGTCCACTTTTCTCGCCCTGAGGGGCCTGGCACATGCGAAGGCGGAAGCCTACGAGGAAGCCCTGAACGACCTCGCCAAGGCGATCGAACTCGATCCCAAGGCGGCTCTGCCTTACGCCTACCGGTCCTGGACCTACCGCCTGCAGCAGGAGACGGATCTCGCTTCGCGGGAGGCCGACAGGGCTTTGAAGCTTGATCCTGAAAGCCCCGAAGGTCACTGGGCCCGTGGCGAGGTCAACTCCGCCCTCGGCCGAACCGAGGCTGCAGCTGCCGACTATCGCAAGGCGGTGGAACTCGGCATGCGCCTGAAGGATGCCCAGCGTGCATTGAACCGGCTCGGCCTTTCCCCGTTCTCGGGCGGCGCGCTGGTCCCGGGCGCGGGGCGTGACGGTTGGCGCGTGCATCGACAGGGGCGCCAGTTCGTGGCCCTCAGCGACGACTACCCTCGGCTGCGCATCAACCTCGAGATGATCGGCGACGAGGTGCCGCGCATTCTCGATTGGCAAGTGAGGCAACCGCCGTTCGAGGGTATCGGTGTGTTGCGCTTCGCCGCGGGCACCATCGAGACCATGCGCGGGCCTGAGGAGGTGGAGCACTCGGCCATCGTCGACCTGCAAAATGCCACGGTGGTCTCGGTGCAGGTGAGCCGCCAGGGCACGCGGAACGCCCGCTGGACCTGGGAGGAAGGCCGCGTCCTCGTGGCCAGCGCCGATGGCACCACCGACGAGTTGCAGCTGCGGCAGATGAAGCCCAAGGAGCCACCCCCGCAGCAGCGCCCCGTCAGCCAGCCCAAGAAGCCCATGAACATCTTCGACCTGCTGTTCGGCTTCAAGTTCTGACCTGGCTCGCAATTGCCTGCGGCCCGAATTCGATCGCTGATTAACTCATAATTTGCCAGCACTTAAGCGTTCCGAAGCCTGCCTCGCGTAAGCTGAAGCCAGTCTGCACGACGGCCAAGCCCCTCGGATCGCGCCATGCTCCGTTACCCCCACCTCGCCGCTCTCAGCGTTTTCCTCGCCGGCCTCTGCATGAGCCCGGCAACGAGCCCTGCCGCCGATGACAGGCAGCGCTTTGCGAGCATTATCGAGGTGCCGTCCGCAGGCCGATCGCGCCCCGACCAGGGTCCCGAGATTTTCGGCGTTACTTATCCTCGCTCCGCGCCGCCCGACCTTGTTGCGCCACCGCAGGAGACTGCCTCTACGCTTGAGACACCTCAACCAGCCGATGAAGCAGGCAACCTCGCCGAAGCCACGGCGGAGCGCGGTGCCGCATCCGCCGCTGCGGCCGCTGAACAGCGCGTGGCGGAAATGCCGGTCGCAAAAGTGCCGTCTGCAAGCCTGCGCCTCGAGGTGGATCTAAGCCAGCAGCGCCTGTTCATTATCGAGAACGGCGAACTCAAGCATACCTGGCTGATCTCGTCCGGCCGCCCCAGCACCCCGACGGCGCAGGGCTCTTTCCGCCCGCAATGGGCCTCCCGGATGTGGTACTCCCGCCAGTACGATTTCGCCCCCATGCCCTACGCCGTCTTCTTCAACGGCGGGATTGCCTTTCATGCCACCACCGCCACAGGCCTGCTGGGGCGCCCAGCCTCGCATGGTTGCATCAGGCTCTCGCTCGAAAACGCGCGCCATCTTTATGAAATGATCCACCGGCACAGCTATGCGAGAACCGAAATCAAGGTATTCGGCAGCTTGAAAGTCGCAGCTACTGCTGCACGAAAAGGCAAGGCCGCCTCCGAACGGCGCCCCAGAAGCGCCGAGAAAATCAGTGCTTCGCAATTGGGCACGTGGAGCTTCTTCTGAAAGACCTGATTTCTGAGCAGGTTGTGAAGACAATTGCTCATTAATTGCCCGCATCGGCCGCGTTACAAACGGGCGCCGGGATGCTAGATAAGTCGGCCTCTTGGCTTATGGGCGGCCTCTCGACGGCGGCTGCTCGGCTTCCCTCCTGCGACTGGGGGGGAGCGCACACGTCCGGGCCGTCGCGGGTCTTGGTTGGCACATGCACGACAATGCTTCCTCAATGCCTCATGCGCCGCGCCGGCTTGGCTTTGCACGCGCAGCGCTGCTCGCCTCCGCCTTGCTGGCGGCAGCGGGATCTGCCGGCTGCAACGACCAGAGCCAGGCCCAGCCGCAAGCCAAGGCGCCGCCAGGACCGCCCGTCGTCAGCGTCTCCAAACCCCTTCAGCAGGAGCTGACTGACTGGGACGAGTACACGGGCCGGTTCGATGCCGTGGAGTTCGTGGAGATCCGGGCCCGCGTTTCCGGCTATCTGATGGAGATCGGCTTCAAGGACGGACAGGAAGTTCAAAAGGGCGACAAGCTTTTCAGCATCGACCCCAGGCCGTTCGAGCGGGCGCTGGAGCAGGCGGAGGCGGAGTTGTTCGCCGCGCGCACCAAGGTCGACAATGCCAATCTGGATGTCGACCGTGGTCGGCCGCTGATCGAGAAGCGGGTCATATCCGACAAGACCTTCGACGACCGCATGAACCTGCTGCGCGAGGCGCAGGCCGCCGTGAAGGTGGCCGAGGCGAAAGTCAAATCGGCGGAACTCGACCTTTCGTTCACGAAGATGACGTCGCCCATCACGGGCCGCATCAGCCGCACCTTCGTGACGCCCGGCAACTGGATCAGCGCCGGCAACGTGTCGGGCTCCACGCTCCTCACGACGATCGTCAGCCAGAACCCGGTCTACTTCTACTTCGACGTCGATGAGAACAACTACATCAAGTACAAGCGCCTCGCCGAGCGCGGTGTGAGGGGCAATGCCTCGCGCGTGGGCGCGACTGTCGAAATCGCACTGCAGGACGAGAAGGGCTTCCCGCACAAGGCGCTCCTGAACTTCCTCGACAATCGTCTCGACCAAGGCACCGGCACGTTGCGCGCCCGCGCCATCGTCGAGAACGACAAGGGACTGTTCTCACCGGGCATGTTCGCGCGTGTGCGCGTGGCAGGTTCTCCGCCCTACACGGGCTTGCTGTTGCCGGAGAGTGCTATCGGAACCGACCAGATTTCCAAGTACGTGCTCGTGGTCGCCGAGGACGGCACCGTGTCGCGTCGCAACGTTACTCTTGGTCCCTTCATTGATGGACGCCTGCGCGCCGTTCGAGCGGGCATCACGGCGGACGACTGGGTCGTTACCAACGGCCTGCAGCGCGCACGGCCCGGCAACAAGGTGCAACCCAAGCAGGTGAGCCTGACCGTGTCGGAGGCTCTGCAGTCGAACATCGTCACCAAGCAATAGCCATCGCCGCGGGGGTGCCCTCGCGCCCGCACCGTATCCCAGCACGCACCGTTTCCCAGCACGTAAAGTCCGAGCGCCCCGCATGCGTTTCAGCCAATTCTTCATCTCCCGGCCGATTTTCGCGGTGGTGCTCTCACTGTTCGTCACCATCGTGGGCGCCATCGGCTATCTCGGCCTAGGCGTGACGCAGCTTCCAGAGATCGTGCCGCCGACCATCACCGTTACAGCAAGCTACCCGGGCGCGGCCGCGCAGACGGTGGCGGAGACTGTGGCTGCCCCCCTCGAGCAGGAGATCAACGGCGTCGAGGGCATGATCTACATGTACTCGCAGGCCACGGCCGACGGTAACTTGTCGCTCACAGTCACATTCGATGTGGGCACCGACATCGACCGCGCGCAGGTGCTGGTTCAGAACCGCGTCGCCACCGCTCAGGTGCGCTTGCCCGACGAAGTGCGACGCACGGGCGTTACCGTGCGCAAGCGCTCACCGGACCTGCTTCTGACGGTGCATCTCGTCTCACCTGACCGCACCTACGATCAGGTGTACCTGTCGAACTACGGCGTGTTGAATGTTCGCGACAAACTCTTGCGGCTCTATGGCGTCGGCGATGTCACGTTATTCGGCGTGCGCGAATACTCGATGCGCATCTGGCTCAATCCCGAACTCGTCGCAACACGCAATCTCACCGCAGAGCAGGTGCTGGAGGCCTTACGCGCGCAGAACATCCAGGTTGCCGGGGGAAATCTCGGCGAGCCACCCAGCGATGGTGGCAATGCCTTTCAGGTGGGCCTGCAGCTGAAAGGCCGGCTGCGTACGGCAGAAGAATTCGAGAACATCGTTCTCAAGACCGGTGA
Source organism: Hyphomicrobiaceae bacterium (assembly GCA_039808585.1). Classification (GTDB taxonomy): domain Bacteria; phylum Pseudomonadota; class Alphaproteobacteria; order Rhizobiales; family Hyphomicrobiaceae; genus AWTP1-13. Next base: position 23,827 of record JBDHTJ010000038.1, read on the forward strand.
CGACGGCCGCATCGTGCGGGTCAAGGACGTGGGTCGGGTCGAGATCGGCGCGCTGAATTACCTTACGAACGGCTATGCCGATACCAACCCCGCCGTGATCACGGTGATCGAGCAGCAACCGGGCTCGAATGCCGTGAAAGCCGCCAACGGCGTGAAGGCGGCCATGGCTGAGATCTCCAAGGGCTTCCCCAAGGGTCTCGAGCACCGCATCACCTATAACCCGACCGAGTTCGTCGAGGTGTCCATCCAGGAACTCTACAAGACCATCCTGGAAGCTGTGGGGCTGGTGGTGCTCGTGGTGCTGCTGTTCCTCAAGACATGGCGGGCAACGATTATCCCTGTCGTCGCCATCCCGGTGTCGCTGGTCGGCACGTTCGCCGTGATGCAGGCCTTCGGCTTCTCTCTCAACATGCTCACCCTGTTCGGCCTCGTGCTCGCGGTCGGCATCGTGGTGGACGACGCCATCGTCGTCGTCGAGAACGTCGAGCGCAAGTTGAAGGAGGGCCTGTCGCCGGAGCAGGCCGCGCGGGTCTCGATGGACGAGGTCGGCGCCGCCTTGATCGCCATCGCGCTGGTGCTTTCGGCCGTGTTCATCCCCACCGCTTTCGTCGGCGGAATCACGGGGCAGTTCTACCGCCAGTTCGCCGTGACGGTTGCCACCGCCACGCTCATCTCCATGCTCGTATCCCTCACACTGAGCCCGGCGCTGGCGGCGAAGCTGTTCCTGCCGCATTCCAACCACCATGGGCACGGCTCGCGGCTGATGGCGCCCATTCACTTCTTCTTCCGCATCTTCGACCGCTTCTTCGATGCACTCGCTGCGGGTTATGGGACGCTGGTGCGGGGCCTTGCCCGCATCTGGGCCGTGTTGTTGGTGATCTATGTGGCGCTGATCGTGTTCGCGGTGTGGTTCGTGTCGGGCTTGCCCACGGGATTCATTCCCGCTCTCGACCGGGCCATTCTGATCGTCTCGATCCAGCTGCCGCCCGGATCATCGATCTCGCGCACGGACGGGGTGGTCAAGCGCGCTATCGACATCGCCCTGAAGACGCCAGGCATCAAGTATTCCAACGGCTACACAGGGCGCAACGGCGCCACTTTCTCCGCCGCGACCAACTCGGGCATGTTCTTCCTCGTGCTCGACGACTTTCTCGAGCGCGCCAAGAAGGGGCAGACGGTACAGCGCGTCGCGGCGGACCTGCGCCAGAAGCTTGCCGAAATCGAGGAGGCGCAGTCCTTCGTGTTCATCCCGCCGCCGGTGCGCGGCATGGGCGGCTCCGCCGGTTTCTCCATGCGACTGCAGGATACGCAAGGCCTGTCGCCCAACGAGTTCTCGCAGATCGCGCAGGAGTTCATTGCCGAGGCCAACCGTACACCGGGCATCACCAACGTCTTCACCACCTTCTCAGCCGTCACGCCGCAGCTTTTCGTCGACGTGGACCGCGACAAGGCGCAGATGCTTCGCGTGCCCGTGACCTCGATCTTCGAGGCCATGCGCGTTTACATGGGCTCCGCCTATGTCAACGACTTCAACATGTTCGGACGCACCTACCGCGTGACGGCGCAGGCGGACCAGAATTTCCGCCTCGATCCGCAAAGCATCGCGAAGATCCGCGTGCGCTCGCAGACGGGCGACATGGTGCCCCTGGGCAGTCTCGTAACGTTCAAGGAGATCGCGGGGCCAGAGCGCGTGCCGCGTTACAATCTGTTCCCGACGGTCGAGGTGCAGGGCGCGGGTGCTGCCGGCGTGAGCTCGGGCCAGGCGCTCGAGATCATGCATCGGCTGGCGCTCGAGAAACTCCCGCCCGGCATCACCTACGAGTGGACGGACCTTTCCTACCAAGAGGCAAAGGTCGGCCGCACCGGCTACTACATCTTCCTGCTGAGCGTGCTGTTCGTATTCCTGGCGCTTGCCGCCCAGTACGAGAGCTGGTCGCTGCCGCTGGCCATCATGCTGATTGTGCCGATGTGCCTGCTCTCGGCGGCTTTCGGCGTCTGGCTGCACGGACGCGAGATCAACATTCTCACGCAAATCGGCTTCGTCGTGCTGATCGGGCTCGCCGCCAAGAACGCCATCCTGATCGTCGAGTTCGCAAAGCAGCTGGAAGAGGAAGGCGTCGAGACGGTCACGGCAGCCGTGGAGGCGTGCAAGCTTCGCCTGCGCCCGATTTTGATGACATCGCTCGCCTTCACGCTGGGTGTGGTGCCGCTCTACATCGCGGTTGGCGCAGGCGCCGAGATGCGCATTGCGCTCGGCACCGCGGTGTTCTGGGGCATGATCGGCGTGACGCTGTTCGGGCTGATCTTCACGCCCGTCTTCTACGTCATGGTGCGCCGCCTGTTCAAAGGCGGCATCACCAAACGCGCAGAGCACCCCGCGCCGCTCGTGGGAACCGGCGGGCTGCAACCAGCCGAGTAGCCGCAGGCGGCGCGGACGGCCCCCGAAGCTACCGCGTCATGCCGTCTAGAACGCAAGCGGCATGGCCCGCACCACGTGCGGAAGCGCGCGCACCTTCGACAGGACATCGGCGCCCACGGCCTCGTCCGTCGCCACCACGCAGATGGCGTCGCCGCCGGGCTTGTCGCGGCCGAGGTTGAAGGTTGCGATGTTGACACCAGCATCGCCCATCACGGCGCCGAAGCGACCGATGAAGCCGGGCTTGTCGGCGTTGCGCACGAACAGCATGTGCGGGGCGATTTCGAACTCCATGTTGATGTCGCGCACCTGGATCACGCGCGGGCGCCCATCGGAGAACACGGTGCCGGCAATCGAGCGGTCATACTTCTCGGTACGCACCGTGAGGCGCATGTAGCTTTCGAAGGCGCCATCCTGGCCGCGCGTGGTCTCGTCGAGCTTGATGCCGCGCTCCTTCGCGTTGGAGGCAGCCGACACCATGTTCACGCCCGACAATAACGGCCGCAGCACGCCCGCCAAGGCAGCCGCGCTCATCGGCTTGGTGTTGAGCTTGCCGACCTCGCCCGCATACTCGATGTGGATCGACACGATGCGCGACTCGGTGAGTTGCCCTGCGAAAGATCCCAGCTGTTCGGCCAGCTTCACCCAGGGCTTCAGGCGGGGCGCTTCCTCCGCCGTGATGTTGGGGAAGTTGATGGCATTGGTGATGGCGCCCTTGAGAAGATAGTCCGCCATCTGCTCGGCCACCTGCAGCGCCACGTTCTCCTGCGCCTCGCTCGTGGCAGCACCCAGATGCGGCGTGCAGATGACATTGGGCAGGCCGAAAAGCACGCTGTCCTTTGCCGGCTCCACCTCGAACACGTCGAAGGCGGCGCCCGCCACGTGACCCGACTTGATCGCCTCGGCAAGCGCCCGCTCGTCCACCAGCCCGCCGCGCGCGCAGTTGATGAGGCGCACGCCCTTCTTCATGCGGGCGATGCTCTCCGCATTCAGCACGTTGCGCGTCTTGTCGGTGAGGGGCGTGTGCAGCGTGATGAAATCTGCCCGCCGCAGCATGTCCTCGAACTCCACCTTCTCGACGCCCAAGGCCATGGCGCGCTCCGGCGACAGGAAGGGGTCGAACGCGATCACCTTCATCTTCAGGCCGATGGCACGGTCCGCCACGATCGAGCCGATGTTGCCGCAGCCGAATACGCCGAGCGTCTTGTTGAAGAGCTCGACGCCCATGAACTTGCTCTTCTCCCACTTGCCGGCCTGGGTCGAGCGGTCGGCGGCGGGGATCTGCCGGGCGAGCGCCATCATAAGGGAGATGGCATGCTCGGCCGTGGTGATGGAGTTGCCGAAGGGCGTGTTCATCACGATGATGCCCTTGGCGGTAGCGGCCTTGGTGTCGATGTTGTCGACGCCGATGCCGGCACGGCCGACGACCTTGAGATTGCCCGCCGCGGCGAACACCTTCTCGGTCACCTTCGTTGCCGAGCGTACGGCGAGGCCATCGTACTGGCCGATGATCTTCTCCAGCTCTTCCTTGGGCAGCCCGATCTTCACGTCGGTTTCAACGCCGCGTTCCTTGAAGATGGCGACGGCAGCGGGGGAGAGGTCATCAGCAATGAGAACGCGCGGGGCCATGAGGTATGCTCCCTTGGAATTGAGGTCGGTTGCGATGGCGCCAGATCACGTTGGCACACGATCGCGGTCGAGATGCTTGAGTGTTTAGGGAAATCCCGTCGCGACCGATGTAACGGCGCGACAGGGATGGCAGCGTTTCAGGCGGCCTTGGCGAGCGCGGCCTTGCACTCGGCAAATGCCCAGTCGAGCCAGCCGGTGAGCACCTCGACGTCAGCAGCTTCTACCGTTGCACCACACCAGATGCGCAGGTGCGGCGGTGCATCGCGGTGGCCAGCGACATCGAAGGCGGCCTTTTCCTTGGCCAGCAGGCTTTCGATGTTCTTCACGAAGGCGCGCTGGTCATCGATCGGCAGCTTGGCGATGGCGGGGTCCGTGATCTTCAGGCACACGGAGGTGTTGGAGCGCGTTGCGGGATCTGTCGCGAGGCTCGCAAGCCAGCCTGCCTTCGCCGCCCAGTCGTAGAGCACCTTCGCGTTGGCATCCGAGCGCTTCATCAGCGCCGGCAGGCCGCCGATACCCTCTGCCCAGGCAAGCGCGTCGAGGTAATCCTCGAGCGCCAACATCGAAGGCGTGTTGATGGTCTCGCCCTCGAAGATGCCGGCGTTGAGCTTGCCGCCCTTGGTCATGCGGAAGATCTTCGGCATCGGCCACGCCGGCTGATAGCTTTCGAGGCGGGCAATCGCCCGCGGCGAAAGGATCAGCATGCCATGCGCGGCTTCACCGCCCAGTACCTTCTGCCAGGAGAAGGTGAGCACATCGACCTTCGCCCAGTCGATCGCCTGCGCGAAGGCCGCCGATGTCGCGTCGACGAAGGTGAGGCCTTCACGCGAGGCGGGGATGAAATCGCCATTGGGAACGCGCACGCCCGATGTGGTGCCGTTCCACGTGAAGATGACATCGCGGGAGAAATCCACGGACTTGAGATCCGGCAGCGTGCCGTACTCCGCCTTCAGGACACGGACGTCTTTCAGCTTCAGCTGCTTGGTGATGTCCGTCACCCAGCCCTCACCGAAGCTCTCCCACGAAAGCGCATCGACGCCGCGCTGGCCCAGCATCGACCACATGGCCATTTCAAAGGCCCCCGTGTCGGAAGCGGGCACGATCCCGCAAACGTAGCCTTCCGGCACGCCGAGGATGGTCTTGGTCTTGTCGATGGCGAGCTTGAGCCGAGCCTTGCCCTCCTTGGCCCGGTGCGACCGGCCCAGAAATGCATTGCTCAGTGCTTGGAGAGACCATCCGGGGCGCTTGGCGCAGGGGCCGGATGAAAACAGGGGATTGGCCGGGCGCTTGGCCGGCTTCGTCACGGTCGTCATGTGTCTACCCTTCCAGATAGTTGCGCCTCGGTGGGGAGGCGTGGCCCACGGCGCTTATCCCTGCGGTTTTGGCAAAAGTCAATCGTCGCAGCGTCAGGCTGCCCGCGCGGGAGCTGTTGCTGCGTTGCAAAAAAAATCCGCGCGGAAATGCAACAGCCAGGGTCGATGAACGTTGCTCACGCGTCCGGGGATATCACCAAGGTGGTGTCCGCATGCACCGGCTCAAGAAAGTTTGAAGTCAGAGCGGTGGCGCCTGAAACCGTCAGAGTTCGTATGATATGCTGGAAAAAAAGTCACTTCGCCACACAGGCTTCAAAACGGTCTGGCAAGGCGGGGGTTGTGAGCGCTTGCCTCGTCTTGTCTCTTGCAATTGTCGATGGAGAGGAACCTTGTCGATCAGACTTCTGGCTGTCGCCGCCGGCCTTACGTGCGCGCTCGGCCTCGCATCCTCGGATATTGCTTTGAGTGAACCGGGCCTTGAAGGCTCCTGGAGCGGCGGCGGGACAGTCACCTTTGCCACCGGCTCCGCGGAGAAAGCGAGCTGCCGGGCAACCTATCGGCGCTCGGGCAACGGCTATTTCATGAACGGCGTATGCGCTACGCCATCGGGGCGCGCTGCGCAGACCGCACAGCTGCGCAAAGTGGGTGCCAACAGCTACTCCGGCAGCTTCTACAATCAGGAATACGACATCTCCGGCAGCATCCACGTCACGGTGCACGGCAACTCGCAATCCGTGCGCCTGTCGGGCTCCAACGCGTCGGCCAACATCCACTTGCGCCGCTGAAATCGCCCATTTGCGCTTGATGCCCACCGCTCTTGCGAGCGGTGGGCGTGCCATTGCTTGAAATGTGTTATTGGGCCCTCTCTCATTCCCTTTCGCTGGATCCGATATCGATGAGCCTGCATTCCCTGGACGAGGCAACCGCCCTCAATCCGATCGCAGAGGGCCTCTACGAAGGCCACACCTCCGATCGCTATTGGAACTTTGCTGGTCCCTTCGGCGGCTATCTCGCGGCGCTCGTAATTAGCGCGGTGCTGAAGGACGCGCGACGGCTGGGGCCTCCGGTTGCACAGACGGTGAACTATTGCGGCGCGCTGTCGAAGGGCCCCTTCCGCGTCACGGCCAGCATCGACCGCGGTGGCAAGGCCACGCAGCACTGGTCGGTGCGGCTCACACAGGGCGACAGCACGGTCACTACCTCCACCATCGTCTGCGCCAATCGCCGCGAGACCTTCCAGCATCTGACGGTGGCGCGACCTGACGTGCCGGCTGCCGACGCCGTTGCCCCGGCGTTCGCGCCGCCGCAGTTCGCCTGGATCGGCGCCTACGATTTCCGCTTTGTCGAGGGCGCGCCGCTGTTCGCCGGGAAACCGCTGCCCGAAGGCCAGATGGGTCCATCGCGCACGGTAGTGTGGATGCGGGACAAGCCGGAGCGGCCGCTTGACCACCTCTCGCTATCCTCGCTTGCGGACTGCTTCGTCCTGCGCCTGTTGCAGATGCGCGGAAAGCTGGTGCCCATGAGCACGGTGTCGATGACGACCTACTTCCACGCCACGGAGGCCGATCTGGCCGCGCAAGGCACAGCGCACGTCCTGGGCGTGGCCGATTCCAAGCGCTTCGCCGACAACTTCCACGACCAGACGATGGACCTGTGGGGTGCGAACGGCGCCCTTCTCGCAACCGGCGTCCAGACGGTCTGGTACAAGGAATAGTATCAGGCAGCGCCGGCGGCGTGGATCGATGGCCCCTACAGGCGCTATCCCAGCGACGGCAGTGGCGCCACGCCGATCAGGTAGCGGTGGCCGCCGAGCAGGAGCCAGCCGTAGAGCACGGTGCCGACGGCGACGGCGATGATGTCGCCCTTGAGGCTTCCAGCCCTTTTTCCCAGTGGGCCTAGCGCGTTCCGGCGCTTGACGGAAATCCGATCGGCAACGGCCCAGGCAAGCAAGCTGCCGAACAGGATGAGCGAGGCAAGGTCGCCGTTGGCGAGAAGATGGCTGAAGGCCCACAGCTTCACGCCGGCCAACATCGGGTGCTTCACGGCCGTGCGGATGTTGGACGGCACGTAGGCCGCCACCAGCAGGATCATGGAAGGCAGCATGAAAAGCAGCGTGACGTGTCGCATCCAAATGGGCGGCGTGTAGATCTCGGGGTTCAGCCGGCCCTGCCCCTGCATCTCGCCATAACCCATCACGATCAGCACCAGGCCGACGATGGAAGCGGCTGTGAACAGCGCCTGATAGCCTGTGGCGGAGAGACTGGAGCGCAGCTTCTCCCGCGCCGCGCCGAACATCGGCACGCTGTGGGCGCCCAGGAACAACACCAGACCTGCGATGAGAAACGTCATCTTCTCCCCCATGCGGCGGCCGAACCCTACGAGACTTAGATCTCCGCATCCTGAAAGGCAACGTCACAACGGGCCACCCCGGCCTTGTAGAGCCCCGCAGTGCTTCTTCCGCGCCTGCGCTGCGACCACTCCCCGTATTTGCGCGCTGCGGCGCAAGCTGCTACCTCCGCCACTCGAAAAGCCCAGGAAGCAAGGAAGGGGGACAGCATGATCCCGCGCTATACCAGGCCCGAGATGGCCGCCATCTGGTCCCCCGAGACCCGCTTTCGCATCTGGTTCGAGATCGAGGCACATGCCGCGGCTGCGATGGCCGAGATCGGGCTGATCCCCAAGGAGGCCGCGAAAGTCATCTGGGACAAAGGCTCCAAGGCAAAGTTCGACGTCGCGCGCATCGACGAGATCGAGCGCGAGGTGAAGCACGACGTCATCGCCTTCCTGACGCATCTGGCCGAGCACGTGGGGCCGGAGGCGCGCTTCGTCCACCAGGGCCTGACCTCATCAGACGTGCTCGACACGTGCCTCGCCGTGCAAATGACGCGCGCGGCAGACATCCTCATCGCCGACGTGGATCGGCTCCTTGCCGCGCTCAAGGCCCGCGCCTTCGAGCACAAGCTCACGCCAACCATAGGCCGCAGCCACGGCATCCATGCGGAACCGACAACCTTCGGCCTGAAGCTCGCACAGGCCTACGCCGAATTCGACCGTGCCAAGGCGCGGCTGAAATTGGCGCGGGAGGAAGTGGCGACCTGCGCCATATCCGGTGCGGTCGGCACCTTCGCCAACATCGATCCACGGATCGAGGCCTACGTGGCGCAGAAGCTCGGCCTCAAGACCGAACCGGTCTCCACGCAGGTGATCCCGCGCGACCGTCACGCCATGTTCTTTGCCGTGCTCGGCGTCGTCGCCTCGTCGCTCGAGCGGCTTGCCATCGAAATCCGGCATCTGCAGCGCACCGAGGTGCTCGAGGCGGAGGAATTCTTTTCGGAAGGGCAGAAGGGCTCCTCTGCCATGCCACACAAGCGCAATCCGGTGCTGAGCGAGAACATCACGGGGCTGGCGCGCATGGTGCGCGGCTACGCGCTGCCCGCGATGGAGAACGTGGCGCTCTGGCACGAGCGCGACATCTCGCACTCGTCCGTCGAACGCATGATCGGCCCCGACGCCACCGTCACGCTCGACTTCGCGCTGGTGCGCGCGGCAGGGCTCATCGAGAAGCTGGTGGTCTACCCGGAAAACATGCGGGCCAATCTCGACCGGCTCGGCGGGCTGGTGCATTCCCAGCGGGTGCTCATCGCCCTTACCAACAAGGGCGTGTCACGTGAGGATTCCTATCGTTTCGTGCAGCGCAACGCCATGCGCGTGTGGCGCGAGCGCTGTGATTTCCTGGCGTTGCTGAAGGCCGACCCCGACGTTTCGAAGGCGCTCTCGGGCAAGGAGCTCGAGGCGCTGTTCGACCTCGGCTATCACACCGCGCACGT
>JBDHTJ010000039.1:0-32888 GCA_039808585.1 Hyphomicrobiaceae bacterium
ACGCGGTTCGAAAACACCATCCGCCATTTGCGCAGCGCAGGATAGTCCCGCATTAGCGTGCGTGCAGGCCGTACTTTTTCAGGCCTGCGCCCAATCTCGATAATCGGCTTGCGTCCGCTTGGCAGCGGCCTTTGCGGCCGAGTGCAGCCAGTCGGCAGGCCGGGCGCGTAGATCAGCCGTGATAGCCGGGGCTGCGCCCGCGGACGCCGCGTGGATGTTGGCAATCTCCAGCCCCATCGCCCTGAGCATGTCCGGTGAGAGCAGGGGACCCTTCTCCTTCTCGGAATCGAGCTTGCGGTTGTTGGGTGAAAGGCGACGCAAGACGAGATCTCCTTCGACGCGGTACCATGGATCACAGGAGCGGAAGGGGCCCGTGGCTGCGTGCCCGCAGCGCAGGTCCGCGTCCGTCATTCCGGCCATCGATGTCCAGGCGGACGGCAACAGCGCCTTGGCTTCGCGAACCGCGGGAGCGCCTTTCCAGCTGGCGACCGCCACCCAGCGTGGTCGTCCCAGGCTGCCGGCACCGGCCACGCGGCGCGTGACTGCGAACACAAGGTCAGGTTCCGGCATCGCGGCAGCCAGTGCCGCGCGGAAACGGGCGGGAAGCTCGAGGCCTTGCCCCGATGCGAGGGCGGCATCCAGCTTCTTCCAGAACTTCGCGCGCGCCTCCTCGCTGACAACGACAATCTCGCGCAGCCACCGCCAGGCCTGATCGAGTACGATGGGCCGCGGCTGCTCCAGCCCTTGCAGGTAGCCCTCCACGATGGCGCTGGTTATGGCCTTGGCGCCGATATCGCCGTCGGCCGCGAGAAGGGCGCTGGTGGCGAGGCGCAGCAGGTCGAGCGTGTACGGCATCTCGAAGGCTTCGTCGAAATCGTTGATGCCCCAGACGAGCCGGCCCTCGGCATCGCGCCACGTGCCGTAGTTTTCGACATGCAGGTCGCCCACGCCCAGCACCTGCGGCGCCGACATCAGGTCGGGGCAGGTCTCCGGTATCGTCTCGACCCAGCGCCAGTAAGTGGCACGCAGGAAAACGAAGGAGTTTTCCCGCATCTTCTTGTGCTTGGTCTCAAGGTCGGCCTCGACGAGATCGGCGCCCAGCCTGGCACGCATCCAGTCCTCGTAGGCGCGCACGGAGGCCGCGATTGGGGCCGGTGGCGTGCGCAACGGAGATGCGACCATGGCGGGCTACTCCTTCATCGTTTGGCTTTGCCGTCCGAGACCAGGGAGAAGATCTCGATCTTGCGGTCGGCCACGAGGTCGGCAACCACGGGCCTGAAGTCCTTGAAGTGCTGGCTTTCCTGGTGCGCCTTTATGGCGGCATCGTCCTTGTAGACTTCGAGCATGACGAAGCGGGTTGGCGTTTTCGGGTCCTGTGCCACGTCGAATTGGAGGCAGCCTTCCTCGTTGGCGAGGCAGCGCCTGGCCTGCGCCGTCATGGCGGCCTTGAATTCTTCTTCCTTGCCGGGCTTCGCTGTCAGATAGGCGATGATGGCGCGCATTCTCGTTTCCTCCGTGGTTCTTTTGTCGGAGGTACAGATTGGCACGGGGCAGGCTGCGTGATCTAGAGGAGCCTGTCGATCTCGGCCGAGCTGCTGGTCGTGACGCCCAGGTCGTTCACGAGGCCGTTCGAAAGCGAGTACACCCAGCCATGAACGCTTAGCGGCTGGCCCCGCGCCCAGGCCTCTTGCACGAATACATCCGAGGCGACGTTGCGTACCTGGCGGATAACGTTCAATTCGCAAAGGCGGTTGTGGCGGGCGCGCGGATCGGTGATAGCCTCGAGTTCGAGCCGGTGCGCATGCGCCACCTCGCGGATGGGATGCAGCCAGTGATCGACAAGTCCGCGTCGGCGGCCGTCGACAGCCGCAGCCACGCCGCCGCAGCCGTAATGGCCAACGACCAGGATGTGCTTGACCTTCAACACGTCGACCGCGAACTGCAGCACGGAGAGATAGTTGGCGTCCTGCGGTGGCGCGAGGTTGGCGACGTTGCGATGCACGAAAAGCTCGCCCGGATCGAGGTCGACGATTTCGTTGGCCGGCACGCGGCTGTCGGCGCAACCAATCCAGAGGTATTCGGGCGCCTGCTGGCGCTCCAAACGTTTGAAGAAGTCGCCGTCCTGGGAGACCTTGCGCGAGGCCCACGCGCGGTTGTTGGCCTTGAGATGGTCGAGCATGGGGTGCTCATAATGCACGCCCTCGCATGGGGCAAGGCTTACCCCTGGGCTTGAGCTTGAGGGCGCGGCTCAGGTGGCGAGAGGTAACCATATCTCGATAGTGCCGGTTCCCCGAATGGGATCGAAATCGGTGCCGTACCTCTCGAAGTTCGGCGCATCGGCAACGGTGTGGCCTGAGCGCGGCAGCCAGTCGTTCCAGATGGCATTCACGGTACGGCGTATCGCCGAAACGTGGCCGGCGTGCCTGAAGACGGCATAGCGCTGCGCCGGGATGCGCAGGCGCGCGAGGCCGTTGGCGACATCGGTAAAGTCTTTGACCTCGAGGCCGCACACATAGTCGAAGTTGCCTTCGTCGTCGCCGTTGCAGCACACGCCGTACGTGGGAGAGTCGGTGAGCGCAGGGAATGTCCCGGCCACGACTGCGAAGCGCTGCCACTGTCCAGGAATGCCATCCTTGTGTGCGTGGTTGTAGCGCTCCGACAGACCGGCAATCAGTAGCGGCTTGCCCATTTCGAAGCGGGGAGGATCGAGTTGCGACATGGGCTCCTCGTTCAAGCTGAGTGGTTCGGTGAGCGACAGGCCGTGCAGGGAGGCCTCGCGACGCACCTGTTCCGGCGTGCGGGCGAATTCCGCCCGGAACGCCCGGGTGAAGGCTTCGTGCGAGCCGTAGCCCGCTTCAAGCGCAACGCTCAGGATGTCACGAGCACCGGCTGCCAAAGCCTTCGCGGCGGTCGTCAGGCGGCGCGCCCGCACGTAGCGCATCAGGGGGATGCCGGCGCCCTCGGCGAACGCCCGCGTCAGGTGGAACCCAGAGACGCCGGCGATGGCGGCGATTTCATCGAGGGTGATGTCGCCGCCGAGGTGGCTCTCCACATACCAGAGGGCTTTTTCGACAGGCGACACGGAGGGGCATCCGGATGCGGTTCGACTTCGAGGCCGTGATGATACCCGGCGCGCGTCGCAGCGCTTGATCCTTCTTGCGCCCCTTCAGGCGGACGATGCGCGCTCAGGCCTTTCAGCACACCTCGTCCATTCGAGAAGGCCTGACGGATCAGAAGTCCTGCCAGTCTTCCGGGTCGGATGCCGCGGCGGCACGGGGCGCGGTCGCGACATTGGCCGAGCGACCGGCGGCCGGGGTGCGCTGGGTACGTTTGCTGGGGGCTGCGACTGAGACCGTCGGCTTGGAGGACGCGACGGGCTTGCTCGCATGTCCGAGACGGAACTGGCCCGTGAGCTGCGCCAATGTCTCGGCTTCCTGCGCGAGGGCTACAGCGGCAGCGGCGGCTTCCTCCACGACGGCGGCGTTCTGCTGCGTATCCTTGTCCATTTCGTTGACGGACGCGTTCACGCCCTGCAGGCTCGTCGCCTGCTCGCCGGCTCCGGTTGCGATGGTTGCCACGGAGGCGTTGATGTCGGCGACCTGCGCCAGGATCTGATCCAGCGCCTCACCTGCGCGACGGATGAGGGCGGAGCCTTCTCCGACCTGATGGGCGGACTTGGAAATGAGCCCCTTGATCTCCTTTGCAGCATCCGCTGAGCGCTGGGCGAGGGCCCGCACTTCCGATGCGACAACCGCGAAACCACGGCCGGCATCGCCGGCACGTGCGGCTTCGACCCCGGCATTGAGTGCCAGCAGATTGGTCTGGAAGGCGATCTCGTCGATGACGCCGATGATCTGGCTGATCTGGCTGGACGAGGCTTCGATGCCGGACATCGCCGCGATCGCCTGGCGCATGACGGCGCCGCTTCTCTCTGCACCCTCCTTGGTGCTGGCGACGATCTCCTGCGCGTGCGCTGCGCTGCTTGCCGTAGCGCTGACCGTGGTGGTCACCTCGCCGACGTTTGCTGCAGTTTCCTCCAGCGTGGCGGCCTGGCGCTCGGTGCGCTTGGCGATGTCGCTGGTGCTGGACGAGATCGAGCTTGATCCGGCCCGGATCGACTCGACGCTGTCGGTGATGCGCACGAGGCTCTTGTGCAGCGTCTCGACGGACGAGTTGAAATCGGTGCGGAGCTGGTCGACGTTGCTGGTGAAAGGACGCTCGATGCGATAGGCGAGGTCGCCTGCAGACAAGGCGGCGAGCCCTTTACCCAATTCATCAATGGCTTCCTGCAGACGGCGCGCCTCTTCAGCACGCTGGCGGGCGGTTTCCTGCCGCTCGGCTTCGGTGCGTGCGCGCGCCTCTTCAGTCTCCTGCTCGAGACGCAGCTTGGCAATTGCGTTGGCCTTGAAGGTGTCGACCGCGACGCCCATCTGCGCAAGTTCGTCCGAGCCCTTCTTCGGCACCTCGACGTCGAGCTTGCCCTGGGATAGCGAAACAATTGCCAGGTTCAGCGCTTGCAGGCGCTTCAGGATCGTGCGGCCGATGAACAGCCATACGCCGAGCAATGCACCCGCGGTGGCAAGCAGGATCAGCAGCAGCTGGAACTTGCTCTGCTCGATGGACTGGGCGGAACTCGCGACGTTTTGCGTGGTCGCCTCGCTTGCCATTGCCACGGTCTCATCGACATGTTTCGTGAGGTCTGCAGACTTCGCGCGGGCGGCGGCTACAAGGGTCCAGCTCTCGGAGATGGCCTTCAGTTCGCGGCGACGCTCTATCGTCAATCCATTGTCCCCGGCCTCCAGGGCGACGAGGTCATCGACGGCTTTGCGAAGCTTCTTGGCTTCCGGCATGTCGCCAAGTTTGTCGGTTGCCTTGCGCGCACGCTGCACGGAGGCGGTGAGACGGTCACGCAACGGCCCGAGCTTCGCATCGGAGGGTGACAGCGCGATCTCGTTCAGAATGCCGAGCAGAAGGTTGCTCTCGGCCCGCAGTTCGGCCGCGCCCTCCATTACCACGGCTTCTTTCGCCGCGAGGGCCTCGAGGTCGGTCTTTGCCTGTTCGCGATCGAGTATTTCGCCGGCCGCGCGCAGGCCGAGGATGAGGTTGAAGCTCGCGTCGTCGACGAGGGGGGCCACCCCTTCGGCAAGCTTTGCGTGCATCGCAGCCACCTGCTGCACAATGCGCTCTCGCCGCTTCTGCAATTCAAACCGCGCTGCGACGGCCTGAGTCAGCTGCTTGACGCTTGCGTTGAGCTGGTCGATTTCGCCGCGCAGGGCCGCACCGCTGCGACGGCCGATTTCCACCTTCTGCAAGGCATCGAGACTTTCGGTCATGGCCTTGAAAGTGGCTTCGCGGACTTTGTCAGCCCGCTGGACCTCATCCAGGTTCTCGGCCGCCGCGATGACGGAGGAGAGCGAAGAGAGATCGGAGGCCTGCCGGGCCAGCACGAGGGCGTGCGTCATGCCCGGCAGACTGTCTTTCTCGATCACGGACAGGCTGTCGCCCACCACGCGATAGGAGATGAAGGCGACCCCGGCCGCAACGAGCGTCAAGCTGGAGACTGTGGCGAAAGCTGCAAGAAGCTTTGCCCGGATGCCGGCCTTGAGGCCGCGCGATGCGCGACCCTGTTCGGCTTCCTGTGAGCCAACTGAAGCGTTGAGCGCCGTCATTGTCACCAGTCCTTTTTCTTGCGCGATGCGATGCGAGGAAGGGAAGGGAGCGTTAGCCCCCGACCTGCTTGAGATCCGAGACAGGCTTGAAGGTGCCGTCTTCCTGGATCACGGTGAGGAAGACGTCGTCCATGCCCTGGTTGTCGCCTGCGCCGTAGCTGAGCTTGGCGCCGCCGAGGTCGAAGCTGTTGGCGTAGATGGTGTCGAGCAGCGCCTTGCGCGTCGGCTCGCCTTCGATCTTCTCGAGGGCGGCGATGACGAGACGGCCAACGAGATAGCCTTCAAGGCTCACGAAGCCCGGCTGTGCCTTGCCGTCCACTGCCTTGAGGGCGGCATGGTAGCTGGCGACGACGGGCAGCTTGTCGTCACCGGGGAAGGGCACGACCTGCGTCACGACCACGCCAGCGCCGGCCTTGCCAAGCTCGGCGGCGAGGGCGTTGGAGCCGACGAAGGAGATGTTGACGAACACCGAGTCGAGCTTCATCTGGCGCGCGAGCTTGATGAACTCCGCGCAGGGCTTGTAGGGGCCGACCATGATCACGGCTTCCGGCTTGCCCTTCATGATGGAGAGCAGGGCAGACTTCACGGCCGTCGTGTTGCGCTCGAAGGTACCCTCGGAGGCCAGGCTCATGTTGCGCTTGGTGAGGGCCTTCTGCACGCCGGCAAGACCGGCGCGGCCGAATGCGTCGTCCTGGTACAGGATGCCGATGCGAGACACGCCGCGGTCCTTGACCAGGCGCTCAACCATCGCCTCGGTTTCCTGGAAGTAGGAGCCGCGGACATTGACGACGTTGGGCTGGAAGGGATTGCGCAGGAACTCGGCGCCGGTGAAGGGACCGATGAAGGGAACGCCCTGCTGGAGGGCAATGGGCTGCGTCGCGGCGGAGGTGGGCGTGCCCACGGGGCCTACGAGCGCGAACACCTTGTCCTCGTCGAGGAGCTTCTTGACGGCCTCGATGGACTTGTTGGGCTCGTAGCCGTCGTCGACCGTCACGAGGTCGATCTTGCGGCCCTTCACGCCGCCCGCACGGTTCACTTCTTCGAAGGCGGCCTTGAGGCCCAGTCGCATGTCGAGGCCCAGGGCGGAAGCCGGTCCCTCGAAGGGGGCCGCCTGCCCGAGAACGATCTTGTCCGCGCTCACGCCGGGATCGGCGGTTGCAGCAAGGGTGGAAACCACGAGGCCGGCCACGGCCAGCGAGGCAACGCGAAGTGCTTTTTTCATCTACAAGTCCTCTGACGCCGAACACAGGTCCGGTACTTGTAGGCGAAAGGCCTTTATTTCAGGTATATAACGCGATAAATAGACGAAAATTAGAAATAACGGCCTCATAATCGTATGTTCAATATATGATATATTATCAGATGCAACTCATCCGGCGATGTTCACCTGTAGATGTATGTAATCAGGAACGTGCGATCCAGCACCGTCGAGTTGTCAGGCGGCAGCGGGAAGCTTGCTTGCCGCGCTGCAAAAACGACGTTCTGGTCAAGGATCGGATCGCTAGATGTGCGCACCACGCTTATGTCTTTGATGTTTCCTTTTTCATTCAGGAGAATGCGCACCGTCACGATTCCGGTCGTGCGCAGTTCGGGGAATGTGCGGCGCAAGGCGCGAATGACGCCCAGGAAAAACTGATCGTTCTCGCCGGAGCGTGTAACGCCCGCCGGCCGCATCGGCTGGAATGAGCGGGGCGTTACATTGAAAGCCGTACTCGGGACGGTGAGATCCAGCGATTTTTTCTGCGGCTGAGCGTTCGGCGAAGGAGGACGCGAGGCTTGCTTCTGCGCCGGCTTGCGCTGCTCATGCGGCGTGTCTGACGACGGCGGTGGCGGCGCGCCGGGAGCTTCGATCGCCTCGCTCTTTTCCTGCGGCGTCTCGCGCGCTTCGCTGCGGGACTGCGTCTTGGGTTCTGCCTGCGGTGGTTCGGCCTCGGCTGTCTTTGGCTGCTCGCGGGGCTGTTGCTGTTGCTGCTGCTGGGGCGGCTCCGGCTTTTGCTGTTCCACGGGCGGAGCAGGTAACGTGCCTTCGAGCGGCACGTTGCTGCGGCTTTTCAGGTCCGCCATGTCGACGATCTCGACGCTGACGCCATCGGGATCGGCGCCCGGCTCGCCCAATCTCGTCTTGGTCAGGCTCTCGGGTGCGGCCAGAAAACCAATCAGCAACGTGAGGTGCACAAGGCTCGCAATCGCCAGCCCCATGAGAAATCGCCGGTCGCCCCGAGTGAGCGGCGCACGCGGCAGCGCACGAAGTCCCGGTCCCCGCGGGTCGGGGGGCTTCTGGGGTTGGCCGGGCGCATGTGCGGCGACTGTCATGTCGCGTGCTGTACTTTCCTTTTGGCGTTGGCCTTCTGGTGCAGGCCTTCTGAAGCGGGCCTTCGGAAGCGGGCGCGCATGGGTGTCGCCGTCTGCTCGGCCGAATGCAAGGTTTGCAGGGGCGGGCAGAGTGCCTGCTATACGCCAGGAACGAGCGGCTCACAAAATCCCGGCGGCCGACATGGTGCGAAAGACTGTGGAAGGGGACCCTTGTACCCCGATTGTGCAGAATTGTCTTTTCCGGGCTTTCACTGGCCCACACCAGCATTGGCCGCTAATAGTCATGCCTGAATTCTGTCGTGGAGGCTTCTATGAAGGTACTGATCATTGGCGGCGCTGGCATGATCGGCCGCAAGCTCGCGGAACGACTGGCGCGCGAGGGCCATCTTGGCGGTACGCAGGTTTCGAGCCTCGCGCTGTATGACGTTGTTCAGCCAGAGCCGCCGGCAGGCGCCAAGATGCCGGTGAAGGTTACGGCCGGCGATCTGCCCGCCTCGGGCGAGGTGGAGAAGCTGGTCGCGGACCGGCCAGATGTGATCTTCCATCTGGCAGCCATCGTGTCGGGCGAGGCCGAGCAGGACTTCGAGAAGGGATATCGGATCAACCTCGACGGCACGCGCAACCTGCTCGAGGCGATACGGCTCGCCGGATACAAACCCCGCGTCGTGTTCTCCAGTTCCGTTGCCGTTTTCGGTGCTCCCTTTCCGAACGGCATCGACGACGAGTTCCTGTGTGCGCCGCTCACCTCCTACGGGACGCAGAAGGCCATCGGCGATTTGCTCGTCTCGGACTACTCGCGCAAGGGCTTCCTGCAGGGCATCAGCATCCGCTTGCCCACCATCTGCGTGCGGCCCGGCAAGCCGAACAAAGCGGCCTCCGGCTTCTTCTCCAACATCATGCGCGAGCCCTTGGCGGGGCACGAGGCGATCCTTCCGGTGTCCGACAGCGTGCGGCACTGGCATGCCTCGCCGCGTGCGGCCGTGGGCTTTCTCGTGCATGCTGCAACCATGGATCTCGAGCGCGTAGGGCCGCGGCGCGCGCTGAACATGCCGGGCCTTGCGGTGACAGTGGCAGAGCAGATCGAGGCGCTGCGCAAGGTGGCTGGTGACAAGGTGGTGGCGCGCATCCGTCGCGAAATCGATCCCTTCATCGACAAGATCGTCTCCGGTTGGCCCAGCCGCTTCGTGGCCAAGCGTGCCACCGACCTCGGCTTCAAGGCCGACGGCAGTTTCGAGCAGATCATTCGCATCCACATCGAGGATGAACTCGGCGGCAAGATCGCGTGAGGCTCTGCGCTATGAGCACGCACGAAGAAGCGGCCGGCAGGGTTGACCTGACGATCACTGGCGCAGTCGCCGAGATCGTCATCAACAATCCGCGCCGGCACAATGCGGTGTCACTCGACATGTGGCGGCAGCTGGGGGCGCATCTGGAGGCGGCGGCGGCCAACGAGGCGGTGCGCGTACTGATTCTCTCGGGCGCGGGCGGCAAGGCGTTTGCGGCGGGCGCTGATATCTCCCGCTTCGAGAGCGAACGCGCCACGGCGGACGCGAGCCGCGCCTACAACGCGGCGTCCGGCACGGCATCCGAGCGGCTTTACAACTTTCCCAAGCCGACGATCGCCCGCATCAACGGCTACTGCATCGGCGGCGGGTTGGCTCTGGCCCTGTGCTGCGATCTGCGGATTGCTGAGACGGTTTCGAAGTTCGCGATCCCGGCGGCCCGATTGGGGCTGGGCTACGGGCTGGGCGGGGTCAGGCGGCTCGTCGAGGTGGTCGGGCCGTCGGCCGCCATGGATATCTTCTTCACGGCCAGAAAGCTTGTGGCCGAGGAGGCGCTTCGGATCGGCTTGATCAACCAGGCCGTTTCTCCCGAACGAGTGGGGCCGGTGGTGGCCGACATCGCCGAGAAGATCTGCGAGAACGCCCCGATGACGGTCGCGGCGGCCAAGGCGGCGGTGCGGGAGTTAGGCAAGGCCCAGGCCGAGCAGAATCACCAGGTCATCGAGCGGATGGTCGAGGCCTGCTTCGCGTCCGAAGACTTCGTGGAGGGCCGGCGCGCGTTCATGGAAAAGCGTCCGCCACAGTTCAAGGGCCGATAGAGGTCTTTTGGGACGGCCTAACGGGCCGGAAACGCCTGAATCGACAGCCGACTAGGCCCGTCGCCTGTGGCGCTCCAGGCACACCCTGTCATGTTCCGCGAACTGCATGACGGCAGCCCATTGCGCTGACGCCCCACCGACCACCTAATGCAGCCAGTGCTGGCGCTGTGCGCGTCGTGGCCGGCGCTTCGAGGAGCTTTCATGGATAGCCCGTTCAAGCCCACTCTACACAAGCTGGTCCGCACCTGCGCAGCCGCGGCTCTGGCACTGGGTGCCCTCAGCCTTTCGACTGTCGGGGCGAGTGCCCAGGGCGGCCCGGACAATGGCCTTTCCTCCACCTGGCAACTCGGCGGCGCGGTGGTGATGTTGCCCAAGTTCGAGGGCTCGAACAGCTACAAGGCCGTTGCCTTCCCGTTCATTTCGCCGGTAGGGCTCGGCCAGGGGGCAGGCTTCGTGCAGGTGCGCGGGATCGACGACTTCCGGTTGCGCTTCATCAGCGCGCAGGGTTTCGAAGCCGGCGTTCTGACAGGATACCGCTTCGGGCGCGACGCATCGGATTCGGCCAAGCTCACGGGCTTCGGGGACATCAACGGCGGCCTCGTGCTCGGTGGCTATGCCGGGTACCGTACGGGGCCCATGTTCTTCTCTGCCTCCTATCACCACCAGGTGACGGGCGACGACACCGGCGGCGTCGTGCGCCTGCTCGCAGAGCACACCACGCGCTTCAGCCCTGGTACAACCTTGACGGCGTCGCTAGCCACCAACATCGCCTCCAAAGACTACATGCAGACCTATTTCGGCGTCACGCCGGCGCAGTCGGTGGGCGGTCTGCCGGTCTATTCGCCTGGTGCCGGCTTCAAGGACGTGAGTGCCGGCCTGACGGCGTCCATGGAACTCGACCCGCGGTGGACCCTTTACGTCACTGGCAAGTATACGCGCCTCGTCGGAGATGCGGCCGACAGCCCGGTGATCGATACGCCCAACCAGTTCTTCGCCGGAGCCGGGCTGTCCTTCAAGTTCGACCTGGGGCGGTGAGGCCAAGGCCCGATGGCGGTGCCGACGAAAAGTTTTTGAGGCAGGTCATAACCTTGCCTCGTTGCTGAGGCGAAGTGAGTAAATGTGACAGAGGGGCATTCACTCCGGGTGCCATCGTGTGTGCGTAACGAGTTCGAGCGGATGACGTCCAGCGCCGGTACGGCCTTGAGCGAGTTCTATGATCGGCGCCTTATCATCGCGCCCATCGGGCTCGACCATTTCGCCGACGTGCGCAATCTGCACATCAGCGCCCTTCGTGAGGGGACTGCGGGTGTTCTTTCCGACCTCGAGCTCGAGACGCTGCTCACCCTGATCAAGTCGCCGCGCTACTCCGACATGCTGCTGCAGGAGGAGATTTATGGCGGCTGGATCGATGACGAGCTGGTCGGAACCGCCTCCTGGCACACCAACAGCGACGATGGGCGCGCCGCCCGCATCGGCTGGGTGTTCGTGCGCCATCCGGGGTTCGGTATCGGTCGGCGCCTCGTGACCGAGGTGGAGGCCCGGGCCCAGCATTCGGGTTTCAACCAGCTTGCTGTCTCGGCAACACCCAATGCCGTCGCCTTCTTCGAGCGGCTGGGATATCAGGTGGCCTCGCGTGGTGTGCGCAACCTTGGGCCTGAATGTGCGCTGCCAGTTGCGTTCATGCGTAAGTTCCTGCTGCGGCCGGTGCGGGCCAGGTTGTCCTAGCAATATCTGGTGCTGCATTCTGGCAGCGTTGCACTGGGGGATCGGGGCCGGCATGTTCACCGTGCCGATAGCTCGCCGCCATTATTGTGCTCAGCTCCTGTACAAATTTTGCAGTGCAGGATGCGTCGGCTTTGGCGCGCAGGAACGTTACTTCCTCACACTTGTGCCCTACGGTGCGGAGCGTCAGCGGCTGCGCCGGTCTGCGGGCATAGGCCTGCGCGGGCACAGGCTTGTAGGTGCGTCGGCAGGTTACGGGGACCAGCGGAAGTTGGGTCGGAGCACGACAGCAAAGCGACGTGGAGGACGTGCTTACGCGCGCGGCCCCCTGCTCGGCTGCCTCTCGCTTGGCCTTACGCTGTTGCTTGCTGCTTGCGGCAGTGTCTCTCCGGTGATCGGGGAGATGAAGACCGGGTCACCCATGCAGGGCGGACGGCGCGGGATGTGCGTGGTCTCGGCACTGGGACAGAACTTCACGGTTGTCAGCCTTGGACTGACTGCGCTGACGAGCGAGCAGTGGGACATTCCCGTCGAAGGCTGGCTCGTCGACGAGTACGTGAGCCGGCGCGTGCACGAGCTTGTCGGCGCGCGCTTTGACGTGCGCCACGTGGCGGCGCCAGGCAATGCTTTTGCCAGTCTCGACAAGGCTGGGGCTCTCTTCCGCAACATCCCGGCGGAGCGTGCCGACATCGTGCGGCGCCTCGTGCATGGCGAGAGGTGCGATTATGTTCTCGTCGTCATGCGCGGCAGCAGCGCCTATGGCACCACAACGCAGACCGTGAAGGGCTATGGCATCGTTCGCAGCGGTGACGGCGTCGTCATCGACCAGGTCTACCTTTACGCGCTGGCAAATCTGGTGCTGTACGAGAACTTCAGCTTCAAGGTGCTTGCCGAGCAGCGCATCGGGTCCAAGGGGCTGTTCACGATGATGTCGGGGCCGCACAAGAAGGTCGAGACCGCGGTTTGGCCGACACCGCTCGGGGCGGCAGACAACCCGAACATGAAGGCGGCCGTGCTCGGGCTCATCGATGCGGGCCTGGCGGCGACCGTGCCCGACGTCGTGAATATCAAGTAGCGCGCGGCTTGCGAAAGAGCGTGTCCAGGTCGAGCACGAGGCCGGGCGGGTCCAGCGTTAGAGTGCCGTCGGCGTGAACGCTGGCGGCGATGCTGCCGTCGGGTTGGCGGCGATGATGCGTGAGGCTCATCGCGTCAGGATCGATCACCAGATAATGCATCACGCTTGCGAGCTTGAAGTAGCCTGCGAGCTTTTCTCCCTTGTCCACGTGCGCTGTCGAGGGCGAAAGGATCTCTGCCACGACCAATGGCGATGCCACCAGTCGCTCGTTACCCGGAATTGCCGCGCCCAGATAAACCAGGGCATCCGGCTGATAGGCTGTCTTTGCATCAATGGCGACAGCCACGCCGTCGATCAGCGCCTCTCCCTCAAGTCCGCTTGCGGCGAGGGCCATGTCGAATGCCATATGGAGGCGGAGCTTCAGGCGATTGTGCACGATCAACTCAGGCGACATCGGAATGATTTGTCCGTCAATCAATTCCGTGCGCACTTTGCCGTCCTGGGTGGCCGCCCAGGCGAGGTACTCGGGCACGGTCAATGTGTTGCGAAAGGCAATATTCATGGGCGCGAGGTTAGCACGCCCTGCGGGAGTTCGGAAATTGGTGATTTGATCAGTTCGAGACCGCCCATCGGCGATATCAAATAGCGCGCGGCTTGCGAAAGAGCGTGTCCAGGTCGAGCACGAGGCCGGGCGGGTCCAGCGTTAGAGTGCCGTCGGCGTGAACGCTGGCGGCGATGCTGCGTGAGGCTCATCGCGTCAGGATCGATCAGCAGATAATGCATCACGCTTGCGAGCTTGAAGTAGCCCGCGAGCTTTAGGTTGCTGTCGATCTGCAAGGAAGATGGCGAGACGACCTCCGCAACGATCAGAGGGCGTTCGACGGTGGTGCCTGTGTCCGAGAGTGGTGCGAGGGTGACAAGGGCGTCTGGCACGAAAGCCGTCAGCGCATCAATGGGCACGGTCGCGCCATCCGTCAGTACGTGGCAAGCGATGTCGGCACGATTGCGGGCATCGACCAGCGCCAGGTACAGCAATCCCTTCAAATGGACATGGAGAACCCGCTCAGGCGACATCGGAATGATTTGTCCGTCAATCAATTCCGTGCGCACTTTGCCGTCCTGGGTGGCCGCCCAGGCGAGGTACTCGGGCACGGTCAATGTGTTGCGAAAGGCAATATTCATGGGCGCGAGGCTAGCACGCCCTGCGGGAGTTCGGAAACTGGTGCGTTCTCTTCGCCGGCTGCGGCGCGCCTGAATTCGTCGCGCGCCGTCAGCTCTTCGAGATCAGTTCGAGGCCGCCCATGTAGGGCTGCAGTGCCTTGGGGATGGCGATCGAGCCATCGGCTTGTTGGTAGTTCTCGAGGATGGCGATGAGGGTGCGGCCCACGGCGAGGCCCGAGCCGTTCAACGTGTGCACGAAGCGCGTCTCCTTGGCGCCCTTCGCCCTGAAGCGCGCGTTCATGCGCCGGGCCTGGAAATCACCGCACACGGAGCAGGACGAGATCTCGCGATAGGCGTTTTGCCCCGGAAGCCAGACCTCGATGTCGTAGGTCTTCTGCGAGGCAAAGCCCATGTCGCCGGTGCACAGGAGCATGGTCCGGTAAGCGAGGCCGAGGCGCTTGAGAATCGTCTCGGCGGCCTCCGTCATGCGCTCGTGCTCGGCAAGGCTCTGCTCAGGCGTGGTGATGGAGACGAGTTCCACCTTGGAGAACTGATGCTGGCGGATCATGCCGCGCGTGTCGCGCCCCGCGGCGCCGGCCTCCGCCCGGAAGCAGGGCGTGAAGGCGGTGACACGGATGGGAAGCTCGCCCTCGTCCAGGATCTTCTCGCGCACGAGATTGGTGAGTGGCACTTCGGCTGTAGGCACGAGCCAGTGGCGGCTTGCATTGTCGGCTTCCTCGACAAGCGCCTTGACCTTCGCGACGCTGTCGATATCGCCCGCATCAAGCGCACGTTCGAACGCCTGAACGAGCGCCTGTTTCACCTCGGTGGTGACGGCTGCGAACTGGTCGTCGCGGAATTTCGGCAATTGCGCGGTGCCGAACATGGCCTCGTCGCGCACGAGGATGGGCGGGGCGATCTCGGTGTAGCCGAACTCACGCGTGTGGATGTCGAGCATGAAGGCACCGAGCGCACGCTCCATGCGGGCCAGCGCCCCTTTCAGCACCACGAAGCGGGCGCCCGAGAGCTTCGCCGCCGTTTCGAAGTCCATGAGGCCCAGCGCCTCGCCAAGCTCGAAATGCTGCTTGGGCTGGTTGATGCCGGTGAGCGCAGGCTTGCTGCCGACCTGACGCTGCTCGACGTTGCCGTGCTCGTTGCTGCCTTCGGGCACCTCGTCACGCGGCACGTTGGGGATGACGGCGAGTGCCGTCTGCAGCGCGGCATCCGCCTGGCGTTGCGCCTCCTCTCCCGCTGACATCTCGTCTTTGAGGGAGGCGACCTCGGCCATCAGCTGAGAGGCCTTGGCCTCGTCCTTCGCCGCCTTGGCCTTGCCGATCTCCTTGGAGGCCGCGTTGCGGCGCGCCTGGGCTTCCTGCAGCCGGGTCACGATCTTGCGGCGCGCCTCGTCGAGTTCCAGAAGCTCGTGCGCGAATTTGATGTCGCCGCCGGGCGCGATGCCACGGCGCTTCAGGCCGGTATCGAAGGCCTCGGGATTGTCACGGATCCATTTGATGTCGAACACGGTCAGGCTGCCTTTCTGAGCGCCGAATGCATCGGGCTTGCTATAGGCGGTCGGATGCCGGTGGTCCAGTTGGGCAAG
Source organism: Hyphomicrobiaceae bacterium (assembly GCA_039808585.1). Taxonomy (GTDB): domain Bacteria; phylum Pseudomonadota; class Alphaproteobacteria; order Rhizobiales; family Hyphomicrobiaceae; genus AWTP1-13. The sequence continues at coordinate 15,642 of JBDHTJ010000039.1, forward strand.
GTGCAGCGGGGGGAGGCGAGCGCCGGGCGCGCTCGCAGTTTGCCTTGCGTCAGCCCTCGGAGGCGGCAGCCGCCGCAGCTTCCCTGGCGAGACGGCTCTTCTCCACGCGTGCGACGGCCAGGATGCCTGCCTCGTAAAGGAGGATCGTGGGCAAGGCCATCGCGACCATGCTGAAGGGGTCGGGTGGGGAAAGCACGCCGGCTGCCGCGGTGATGGCGACAATGGCGTAGCGGCGGAAATCGCGCAGGTTCTGCGCGCCGACGATACCGGCCTGTGCGAGCAGCGTGAGAACGACGGGGAGCTGGAACATGATGCCGAAACCGAGGATCAGCGTCATGATGAGCGACAGATACTCGCTGACGCGCGCCTGCAGATGGATCTCGACCTGGCCGCCGGTCTGCTCCATGGACAGGAAGAACTTCATGGCGAGCGGCATGACGACGAAATAGACGACCATCGCGCCGAGCACGAACAGCAGGAAAGTGCACAGGAGATAGGGGCGGAAGGCGTCGCGCTCGTTCTTGTAGAGACCCGGCGCCACGAATTTGTAGACCTGGGTGGCGATGATCGGGAACGCCAGGAAGACGGCCCCGAACAGTGCAAGTTTCAGCTTGGTGAAAAAGAACTCGTGCGGGGCGGTGTAGATCATCTCGATCTTCTGGCCCTCGCCGCGGGCGACCTGGTAGGGCCAAACGAGCAGATTATAGATGTCGGTTGCGAAGGCGAAGCAGATGACGAAGCCGATGCCGATGCCGATCGTCGAGTAGACCAGGCGCTGGCGCAGCTCGATCAGGTGGTCGAGTAAGGGCGCCTTGGACGCTTCGATCTCGTCGTGGCCCTCGCGTTTGACGGTCTCTTGCATGGCGCTCAGGCTCCGCTCTTTTCAGGTGCGGTTGCGGCGGAGGGAGCCGACGTTTCAGAAGCCGCAGCCGTGGCCGTGCTCGTGGGGGCGGGGGGCGCGGGCTCGGCAGGCGCAGATGCAGGTGCCTCAGCAGCGGTCACAGCCTTCGGCGGCTCGGCGAACGGGTCCCCCAGGATCGCGTTCGGATCGGTGCCGACCTTGGCGTCGGCAAGCTGCTTCTCGACCTGGGCTTCGGCCGCCTTCATTGTGGCCTCCGCCTCCTGCGTGGCGGTTTCGACCTGCTTGCGGATCTCGGCCAGTTCGCTGTCGCGCATGGCCTCCTCGAACTGGGCGCGGAAGTCGTTGGCATGACGCTTGATCATGCCGACGTACTTGCCGATCGTGCGCAGGAGCGCAGGCAAATCCTTGGGCCCTATGACCATCAGGGCGACGAGCCCGAGGATCAGGAGCTTGCTGGAGGTGAAGTCGAACACGGGGCGTTGTGGCTCGAAGGCTGGGGCATGCCCTCCAATGCGGAGGGCCGTGCGGATAAGATCAGCTGACCTTGCTGCGCTCGGTTTCGGCGGGCTTCACCGCCATGGTCTCGAGCTTCTGGGGCTCGTCCTTCTTGGCGGTTGTCTCGTCGTCCTCGGCCATGCCCTTCTTGAAGCTCTTGATGCCCTTGGCCACGTCGCCCATGATCGATGAGATCTTGCCGCTGCCGCCGAACAGAAGAAGCGCCACGGCCAGGAAGATCAGCCAATGCCAAACGCTCAAGCTACCCATTGTTTTTTGCTCCTCAGGCAGCGTTAGCTGCTCGTTGACCCTAGTTTGACGGCACTATCGCAGAAAGGCCCCCTAGGAGCAAGGTTGGGAACCTTGCGCTGCGGCACCTTAACCACCTGAAATGCCGCGATTTCTAGGTCTCTCTGGTTAAATTTCCGTCCATGTTCGCGGCGTCTTCGGCCGGGAACACGAGGACGCTGCCCGGGTCCACCGTCAACGACACGTCGGCGCCCTGGGGCGGAACCTCGAATTCCCGTACGAGTGTGAACAGAGGCTGGTCGAAACCTTCCGCTGCAATCTCGACCGCATACAGGTCTCCCAGGAATTGGGCGTGCAGAACGCGTCCTGCAATACCCTGCCCCTGTTCGACGAGGCGGATCGCCCGGCGCCTGACGCAGAGGATGGCCTGATCCCCGTCCATGAGGCCCGGTACCGCGAAGCTGCCGAAGGGGGTGCGCAAGGCGCCGCCCGTGACGGACATTTTTATCTCGTTGATTTCAGAGAACAATCTGGCGACGAACAGATCCGCGGGATTGCGATAGAGCTCCTCCGCCTTGCCGGCCTGCACAATGCGGCCCTTGCGCATGACGACGATCCGATTGCCAAGGCGCAGGGCTTCCGAAGGCGCATGGGTGACGATGAGCGAGGTGGCCCTGGCCTCCCGCAGGATGCGTAAAGTCTCTTCCTGGAGGCGATCACGGAGTTGGACGTCGAGACCCGAAAACGGCTCGTCCATGAGCATGACCGCGGGGCGTGGAACGATGGCCCTGGCCAGCGCCACGCGCTGCTGTTCACCGCCCGAAAGAGTGTGCGGAAATTCCTCGGCATGGCGGGCGAGGCCGACCCGCTCGAGGGCTGCAAGCGCCTCGCGCCGGGCATCCTCCTTGGGCAATGCCTTCAGTCCGAAAGCCACGTTGTCGATGATGGACAAGTGCGGGAAGAGCGCAAAATCCTGGAACATCAGCCCCACATTGCGCTTCTCGGGCGGCACGAAACGGTTGGGGCCGGCGACCTCCGAGTTGTTGATGAGGACGCGGCCGCCAGAGGGTTTCTCGATGCCCGAAGCTATGCGAAGCAAGGTGGTTTTCCCGCATCCCGAGGGGCCAAGCAGGCACACGACCTCGCCGGGCGCGATGTCCAGGGAGACGCCGGCAAGCGCCACGGACGAGGCATAGCGCCGCTCGACCGCCTCGAACGTGAGGCGAGCCGCGAAGGTCGCGGCCGCGCGGATTGGCCTGCGGGGCTGGGAATGTCGGAGTGTGGCTGCCAACCGGTCCTCTGGGATGATCAGGCCTGGCGCGCTGCCAAGCCAACTGTCGGAGGGCATCGGGGCCCGGGCGACACGTAGCAGCGAGTGCGTAGAAGCGCCAGTATCGGACGGCGGATCCTGAAGCCTGTCCCCTAGGCGAATTCCCTCGACGTCAGGTCGAAGAAGGCACCGAGGCGGCCGGCGTCGTGCACCACAGTGAAGGAGGTGATCAGTCCGCCACGTACGACCCAGAGATGGCGCTGCGCCCCCTGGATGTCGAGCCCGTTCGTCTTGGAGCTATAGTGGTAATTGACGCGAAAATCGAAGCCGTCTTCCGTCGGAATTGCCGACATGAGCGTGAATTCGAGGACGTCGTAGGCGTCGAGAAACGCCTGCAGCCGCTGTTTCAGTGTATCGCGGCCCGTTCCCGTTCCCACGAATGTCGTCGATGAGGACGGGACCGCGAAAGCGATATCCGGCGCCAGATAGCGGGTAAACCTTTCGAGATCGCCCTCGCGCCATGCGGAATACGCGTCACGCACGACTACATACGCGTTCAAGTCCATGGGTGCCCCGCGAACACGTTCATCTTTGTAATTCATAACTTCTATTGCGGTGGCTGAATAGTGAGGCAATGACGAGATTGGAGCATTCATGGCCTTGATCTGATTGACAATGTAAATTCTGCGTGAGGTGCGGCATTCGGGACCGCGTCCAAATGCCCCCCGTGGAGCCGCAATTCGGCGTCATGGGGCATTTACGGGGGGGCACGGCGAGGGCCACTGCGATGGCCACTGCGATGGCCACTGGGCCGTCTTCAACTGGTGAGGGAGTGGTGGGCAAAATCATGCCTGGAAAACGTCTGGTATCGTTAATCGCAGCGGTCTGGGTTTTTTCTGTCCCCGCTGCGGCCCAGGACCCGCTGCCGGCGCGGCGCGAAGGTTTGTGGGAGGTGGTGACGGTCACGCAGAAGCCTGAGAAGGTGCCGAAGATTTCGGCGCGCATCTGCGTGGACAGGGCCAGCGACCGCGACTTGCTCGACTACGGTCTTCGCCTGTCGAAAGATACCTGCAAGCGCTATGAAATTGCCCGCAAGGGCCAGACCTGGGTCATCGAAAGCGAATGCAAGATGGGCCCCGTGGCCAGCAAGAGCCGGGCTCAAGTCAGCGGCGATTTCCAGACTTCGGTCAAGATCCGCATGGAGGGCAGTGCGGAGGGCCTGCCCGGCACCAGCGGGCCGCAGCAGACGCTGCTGACGCAGGAGTCGCGCTGGGTTTCGGCTCAATGCGAAGGGATGAAGCCAGGCGACATCGTGATCAATGGCGCGGTGAAGGTGAACGTGAAGCAGCTCAAGCAGCTCGAGAAGCTCATTCCCGGCCTGATCCGCTAAGGCCTCACTCTGCTGCAGCCTCAAGCGTATTGTGCGCGGGGACGGGACTGTCGAGGTCGAAGCCTGCGCGCTCGAAACCGACTTTCCAGTCCCGCAAGTGGCGGTTCACCCAGAGGAGGGCAGCCTCACGGTCGCGCCGCCGCAGCGCATCCACCATTGCAGCGTGTGCTTCGACGAGGCGGGGAATGCCCGCCGGGTTGCGGAAAATGATGTGCGCGGTCGTGGGCTGCACCAGCAGGCTCGACGGCTCCTTGGCAAGCAACAGGATGCGGTTGTGGGCGGCTTCGGCGATCAGCCGGTGGAACTCGGCGTCGCACTCGGCCACAGCCCCGGCGTTCTTTGCCTTCTTCCGCGTCTGAGCGAGGTTCGCGTCCAGGAGCGACAGATCCTGATCGGTACGATTGTCGATGGCCTGGCTTACCGCGGCCTGCTCGAGTGCGAAGGAGGTGTGCCACAACTCGCGAAAGGTCACCTGCTGCAGGATGAGGGCGCGCGTCATGCGCGTGGACAGGCGATCGTAATGGGGGACTGCGACCGTGAGGCGCCGGCTCGGATCGCGGGCAACGAGCCCCGTTCGCTCCAGCAGCCTGATGCCCTCGCGCACTGTGGAGCGGTTGACGCCGAACTGCTTCACGAGTTCGGATTCGGTGCCCACGTGGTCGCCGGGACGCAGGCGGCCGGAGAGGATTTTTCCCTCGATCGCCTCGGCGACCTGCTCGTAGGCAGGCCGGGCCTTGATGCGTTCGTAGCGCGTGCCTGAGCGAAGCATGGCAAAGGGCCGGTCTGTGGCTTCTGTCACTTCTGGATGAGGAGCCAGCGGAACGATCCGCTGGCTCCCATTGAGGTGGCTACTTGCTCTCGTTGGAGAGGATCTTGCCGAACAGCTCGAAAGAGTCGCCCTTCACGCGGCCCAGCTGTACCGACTGGATCGGATAGAAGTCAGTCGCGCTCGTATTGATCTTGATGCCCGGCAGCAGCAGAGGTGCTTCGAAGCCCTGCAGGCTGGCCGCCTGCTTCATGATATTCTCACGCGTGAGATTGTCGCCGCAACGCTTCAACACCTCGATCAGCGTGTTCGTGTTGGCATAACCGTAGACGTGGTTGCCGTCGCTCTTGTCGGCGCCCGGCATGTACTTATCCATGAAGGCGTTCCAGGCGATCATGTCGGGGGAAGTCTTCCACTGCGGGTCCGTGGCGTCCTTCAGGTAGAGCGCAAGCAGAACCCCTTGCGAGGCTTCGATGCCCGCAGGCTTGAAGACTGCGCCGAACGACGACGACACGTTGTTCAGGTAATGGACGGGCTTCCAGCCGATCTCTGCCGCCTTCTTGATAGCCTGCGCGGCAAACTTCGGCGTGGTGATGTTGAAGAAGACGTTGGCGCCGGAGTTCTTCAACTGGATCATCTGGCTGTCGACGGTGGGGTCGGTGACCTCGTAAGTCGAGAACTGGACGATCAGCTTCTCGTTTTCCTTGCCTAGACCTTGCTTGAAGCCGTTGAAGTAGTCCTTGCCGTAGTCGTCGTTCTGCATCAGGACGCCGATCTTGGGGTCCTTGACGGTTTCCAGAATGTGCTTGGCATAGATCGCGCCTTCCGTGGCGTAGTCGGGCTGCCAGCCCATCGTCCACGGGAACTCCTTGGGTTTACCCCACTTCGATGCGCCGGTGGCCAGGAAGAGGTGCGGCACCTTCTTAGTGTTGAGATACTTCTGAATGGCCGTGTTCGATGGCGTTCCCAGCGGATTGTAGACGATCAGGACCTTGTCTTCCTCGACCAGCTTGCGCACCATTTCCACGGCCTTCGGCGGGCTGTAGCCGTCGTCATAGGAAATGAACGTGACCTTGCGGCCATTAATGCCGCCCTCGTCGTTGAGCTTCTTGATGACGGCTTCAGAGGTCTTGCCGATTTTGCCATAGGCCGAGGCATTGCCCGAGTAGGGCATGATGTTGCCGATCTTGATCTCGGTGTCGCTGGCGCCGTCGTCGTACTTCTTCTGGGCGAATGCCGGCGTTGTTGCGGCCGCGACAACGACCGCGAGGGCCGAGGTGCTGGCGATCAGGGTCCGTCTCGTGAGTTTCGACATGATGCGTGATTCCTCCTCGATGCGAGATGTTGTTCTGTTTAGCCGCTAGCTTCCGGAGCGGCGCCGGATTCTTCCCCAGACACCGGCGAGACCGCCAGCGATGCCCGTCGGCATGACGTAGACGAGCAGGATGAGAACGATGCCGTAGATGGTCCATGGCTCGATATCGATAGGCAGATGCATGGCCTGGCTCAGCATACGGGCGCCGGCATCGGCATACTTCTCGATCACCTGCACGAAGACGCCGCCGAGCACCGAGCCGAAGAGCGAGGCGACGCCGCCCACCACCATGCCGACCAGGAGCGAGATCGATACGTCGATGCGGAAGCTGTCGGGTGCAACGAACTCGAAGATGATCGCGTGGAGTGCGCCGGCAACGCCCACATAGAGTGCGCTGATGCCGAAGGTGATGGCCTTGGTCTGGGCGATGTTGATGCCCATGGTGCTCGCCGCCATGGCGTGGTCGCGGATGGCCATGAGCGCACGGCCGATGCGGCTTTTCAGCAGGTTTCTCGCAGCCCAGAACATGAAGATCGCCACCAGGAAGACGACGATGTACATCCACTGGTCGGAGTTGAGCGGCAGACCGAAAGGAGCGTCGGGCTTGATCAGGTTGATGCCCTGCACGCCGCCTGTCAGGTTCTCGAGATGGCGATACTTCAGGATCTGAGGCACGGCGATCGCAAGGGAGAAGGTGGCCAGCGCCAGGTAATGCCCTTCAAGGCGCAGCGCCGGCAACCCGAACAGATACCCGGCCACGAAGCAGGCAGCCGCTGCGATGGGCAGCGTGGACCACCAGGGGAAGTCGTAGCGGTCGATCAGTACGGCCGCGACGTAGGCTCCGATTGCGAAGAACGCGCCGTGTCCAAGGGAGATCTGGCCGTTGAAGCCCGTGAGCAGATTGAGGCCCAGCACGGCGATCGCGTAGACGATCATGAGGCTCAGCTGCAGGACCATGAAGTTGCTGATCAGGCCCAGCTTGCCGCCGGCGATGGGCGCCACCAGCAGGGCCAGGATGAGCAACCACAGCCAGAGCCTGGTGCGCAAGGCGGGGCCAGATGCGGTGCCGTCTGCTGCCGGTGTCACGGTGGTGTCCGATGCGGTCGTTGTCGCCATGGTTACACCCGCTTCACGGTGACGTGGCCGAAGAGGCCCGAGGGCTTCAAGGTGAGCACCGTAATGACGATGATCAACGCCACCATCAGCTTCTCACCGTTGCCCACCACGTAGATGCCGGTCGACTTCTCGAGCAGGTTGCCGAAGTAGGCGACCAGGTTCTCGAGGACACCGACGATAAAGCCGCCCGCGACCGCTCCGCCGGGGCTCGAGATGCCGCCGACGAGCGCGCCGGCAAATCCGTAGAGCAGGATCGAAGCCATCATGTTGGGCTCAAGGAACACGACGGGAGCAACGAGCGAGCCCGCCACACAGCCCACGGCCGCTGCAAGGCCCCAGCCGAGCGCCAGCATCATGTCGACGCGGATGCCTGCGAGCCTTGCCGACACCGGGTTCTGCGCGGCTGCCCGCATGGCGAGGCCGATCGGCGTGTAGCGGAAGAAGGCGAAGAGAGCGACCAGCAACAGCAGGGTCACCAGGATCATGCCGATCTGGTGGGGGCCGATATAGCCGGAGCCTGCGAAGCTCACCTTGGGGAAGGGGGACGCGAACTGCTTGATGGTGTGGCCCCAGATCGACCCGGCCAGCGAGTGGAAGATCGCAAGGAGGCCGATGAACACCACGACGATGGATAGAACCGGTGCGTTGTGCAGCGGTCGCAAGATGACGCGCTCGATACTCACGCCGATCAGGAATGAAAAGGAGGCGACCACGGGCAGGGCGATCCAGAAATTCACGCCCCATTCCATCAGCTGCCAGCACAGGAAGGCGGAGAACATGGCAAGTTCTCCCTGTGCGAAGTTGATGTGGTCGGTCGAGACGAAAATCATCACGAGGGCGAGCGCAAGGCAGGCATAGATCGCGCCGTTCGCGAGCCCCGAGGCCACCTGCTGGATCAACTGCTCCATTGGGATCTCTTGCCGTTCCTGATCAGTAGCCGAGATAGGACTTGCGGATGGCCTCGTCGTTCTTCACGACCGAGGAGGCGCCCGACATGACGACGCTGCCGGTTTCCAGAACGTAGGCGTGGTCGGCGAGGTCGAGCGCGAGGGCGGCGTTCTGCTCCACCAGCAGCATGCTCACCTTCGCTTCCTGGTTGATGCGCCGCATGATGCGGAAGATCTCCTGCACGATCAGCGGGGCGAGGCCGAAAGACGGTTCGTCGAGAAGCATCAGGCGTGGCCGCAGCATGAGCGCGCGGCTGATGGCGAGCATCTGCTGCTCGCCGCCCGACAGCGTGCCGGCCTGCTGCTTGATGCGCTGGCGCAGGATGGGGAAGTAGGTGAGGACCATGTCGAGATCGCGGGCAGTCTCTGCCTTGTCGCGGCGGGTGTAGGCGGCGGCCTTCAGGTTCTCGTCGACGCTGAGGTTCACGAAGGTGCCGCGTCCTTCGGGGACGTGCCCGACCCCCAAGCGCACGATGTCCTCCGTCGACCAGCCGTTGATCGGCTTGCCGTCGAGGATGATGCTGCCCTCGGTGCGGACCATGGCGCAGATCGCGCGCAGGGTCGTGGTCTTGCCGGCACCGTTGGCGCCGAGAAGCGTGGTGATGCCGCCTTCCTCGAGGGAGAACGACACATCGTGCAGGGCCTGGGTCTGGCCGTAGTAGGCCTTGAGGCCCTGGACTTCGAGGAGCGCCATGCTCACACCTCCGTCGTGCCGAGATAGGCACGGATCACGTCGGGGTTCTTCTGCACCTCGGCTGGCGTGCCGTCGGCGATCTTTCGACCGAAGTCGATGGCGACGACCTTGTCGGACACGCTCATCACGAGGCTCATGTGGTGCTCCACCAGCAGCACAGTCACGTGCTGCAGGTCGCGCACGCGGCGGATCTGGCCCTTCAGTACCTCCACCTCTTCATGATTGAGGCCGGCGGCGGGTTCGTCCAGGAGAAGCAGCTTGGGGCTTGTCGCCAGCGCACGGGCGAGTTCAACCCGCTTGCGCACCGGGAAGGGAAGAGGGCCGGCCGGCAGGGCGGAATATGGCTCGAGGTCCATGAAGGCGATGAGTTCGCGCGCGCGCTCGGTGATGCTGCGTTCTTCGGGCTCCGCCCGGGGCAGGCGAAAGGCGTTGGTGACGAACCCCGTCGAGGATGCGCTGTGGCAGCCGACCTTGATGTTGTCGAGCACCGACATGCGGTCGAACAGGGCAACGTTTTGGAAGGTGCGGCCGATGCCGATGTGCGGGATGGCGTGGCGCGGGGAGCGAAGGATGGACTTGCCATTGAAGAGGATGTCGCCGGCATTGGGGATATAGAGCCGGGACAGGCAGTTGAAGAGTGTCGTCTTGCCCGCGCCATTGGGGCCGATCAGGCCTGCGATCTGGCCGGGAAAGATGTCGAAGGAGACGCCATCGAGGGCGATGATGCCGCCAAAGCGGACCGATATGTCTCGAACGCTGAGGAGTGGCGCGGCGGCCGTGCCTGGCCCTGGCGCCGAAAAAGCAGAATCACCTGGCGCGGCTTGCGCGGCCATCGGCACTCCTCCCTAGATGGTTATTGTGACGGACTTTCTTGTCTGCCGTGTTCTTGGACCCTGCCGGCGGCAGCTCTAACGGCTGCTCTGTCGGATTGTCGGACAGCCACTGTGCAGATCAATGCGGCGCTGGTCCAGTGGGAAGTTGTGCAGCTGCGTGATGGCTGCCGGGGCGGTTAACAAAGAAGGCTCGCAATCGGCGCGCCACCCTCACGCCCCGCGGGCCTTGAGGGCGGTGCGGAGGGCTTTCAACTCGTCGAAGCGCTTGGTTACGTCGCGCAGGGTGGCAGAGACGGCGGTGATCGTGCCGTCGGGGCCCCGGAGCGGCAGGATCGAGAATTCAACGGAGATGCGTGTGCCGTCCTTGCGCAGCGCCGGTACGGACAGCAGATCGCCGCCGCCATAGCGGGTCGTGCCGGTGCGCATGGTCTCGGCCCAGCCGTGCCAGTGACGTGCGCGCAGGCCCTCGGGGATGATGAGGTCGAGAGACTGGCCGAGGACCTCTTGGGGTGCGAAGCCGAAGATGCGCGTCGCGCCGGCGTTCCAATGCGTGATGATGCCTGCGGCGTCCGTCACCAGGATGGCGTCCGGTGTCTCCTCCACGATGCGCTGCGCAATATGTTCGAAGGTCATCGCGGGGAGCCTCATCTGCTGTTGGGGTTCACCACCTCGAGCGACGGCACGATGGCCTCGCCCCTGTGCAACGCAATTCCGAGCTGCAGCGACTGCGCGATGCGATGCGCGCGGTCGATGAAGATGTCGGCCGCTGCGGGGATGCAAACGTCGCGTGCGGTGGCCTCGAACAAGCCAAGCCAGCGCGCGAAATGGTGCCCGCCGATGTCGGGGATGTCGGCATGCACCTTCATCGGCGTACCCTTGTAGCGCCCGCTCTTCCGGGTGACGGAAGACCAGAACGCGCACAGCTTGGCGAGGTGGGCGTCCCAGTCGTCGATGGCGCCGTTGAAGATCGGGCCCAGGATGGCATCGGCACGCACGCGTTCATAGAAGGCATGCACCAAGGTTTCGATCGTCGCCTCGCTGATGACATCGATGTTGCTGTCGTGGGGCACGGCTCTCTTCTTTTTTCTCTTTTTCTTCTTTGCATCTGTGCTGGCGGCGGAGCGCCTCGCGCGCACCTCTAGATAGACGATGCGGCGCCGCATTTCGCCTGAAGGCAGCGCAGCGGGACCATTTGGCGCGCCTGCGGAAGAAGCGAGCGCCAGCGTCGCCATTCGCCACATTGCCGGCACGTTGCGCTGCAAAAGCGGCAGCTCTTGCGGGGGCAAGAGCAATCGCAACAGCTGTGGAGTTGGAATGAACCTCCCCGAAGCCGCATTCATTTTCTTCTTGTCGCAAGGTTGGGCCGAGCATCACGCTGCCGGTATCGTCGGAAATCTTCAAGCCGAGTGCGGAACGGCACTCAACTGCTCCATTGCCTCCGGTGGCCTGGCGCAGTGGCGGGCTGAGCGAGTGAGCCGCTTCCGCAAAGTTTTCGGTTATCCATTCGCCAAAGCCACGTTCAAGGATCAGCTTGCCTATATCCAATGGGAGCTGACGCATCCCAAGAGCCCGTGGAAGGATGCAGGTCGGGCGCTCAAGGGTGCGCGTGACGCGGCCTCTGCGGCCACCCTGTTCGACATGCATTACGAGAAGTCCTCGGGCGAGACCCGCGGGGCACGGATGGCCAATGCGCGCGCCATCCTGAAGCGTTATGGCGGCAAGGCGGCGCCTGCCCCGCAGGCGCCGAAAGAGGCGGCTCAAGAGGCAGGCGGCCAGGGTCCGGCCGGCCGCAGCTGAGGCCTTCCTGATGCGCCGACAGCGGCCGTGGAGGCATGGTTGCCCGCGGCCGCCGTCCGCCCCATATTCGCGGCATGGCAGCACCCAAGACCCCGAAAGATTCGACGCCGAAGCCTCGTCCATCGCGCGGCCGCTCCGGCAAGCCATTGCCCGCGCCCTTGGATACGCAGGCCGGCACGCCTGCCACGCGGGGCTTCGCAGAGGCGCCGCAAGCCTCATATGCCGCCGACGGCGGGGCCCCCGCCAAACCCTCGACGTTGCCGGCGCTGCGTGGAGTGGGCGCCCTCGAACGCTCCATGGAAACGCTGACGGCGAGCCTCAACGCCTTGCTGGCGCGGCCGGAAGAGCGTTCGGAGAAGGCGAAGGCCGTTCTTGCCCAGCAGCCGATGATCGCGGCGCATCCACTGGTGTCGGGCGCGATGCCGATGTTCATGCCGCACAGGCCCCCGAGGCCGGAGAAATCCGAAGGCGGCATTCCGTTCAAGCTCGAGTCCGAGTACGAGCCCAAGGGGGACCAGCCCGCGGCCATTGCCGAACTCGTGAAGGGCGTCACGGCGAGCGAGCGCAACCAGGTGCTGCTCGGCGTCACCGGCTCCGGCAAGACGTTCACGGCGGCACAGGTGATCCAGCGCACGCAGCGGCCGGCACTGGTGCTGGCGCCCAACAAGACGCTCGCGGCGCAGCTCTACGGCGAGTTCAAGAGCTTTTTCCCGGACAACGCGGTCGAGTACTTCGTCTCCTACTACGACTATTACCAGCCCGAGGCCTACGTCCCGCGCACCGACACCTACATCGAGAAGGAAAGCTCGATCAACGAGCAGATCGACCGCATGCGGCACGCCGCAACCCGTGCCCTGCTGGAGCGGGACGATGTGATCATCGTAGCTTCCGTGTCGTGCATCTACGGTATCGGCTCGGTCGAGACCTACACGGCGATGACGTTCACCGTGCAGACCGGCGAGACGCTTCCCCAGCGGCAGCTGCTGGCGGATCTGGTGGCGCTGCACTACCGGCGCAGCGACGCCAATTTCGTGCGCGGCACCTTCCGCGTGCGCGGCGACACGGTGGAGCTGTTTCCGGCCCACTTGGAGGATCGCGCCTGGCGCATCTCGCTGTTCGGCGACGAGGTGGAGACCATCACGGAGTTCGATCCCCTGACGGGGCACAAGACCGACGAGTTGAAGCTGATCAAGGTCTATTCCAACTCGCACTACGTGACGCCGAAGCCGACGCTGCAGCAGGCAATCAAGGCGATCAAGGCCGAACTGAAGATGCGGCTCGATGAGCTGAACGCTGCGGGGCGGCTTCTCGAGGCGCAGCGGCTCGAGCAGCGCACGGTCTTCGACATGGAGATGATGGAAGCGACGGGCTCCTGCGCCGGCATCGAGAACTACTCGCGCTACCTGACGGGCCGCCAGCCCGGGGATCCGCCGCCGACGCTGTTCGAATACCTTCCCGACAACGCGCTGGTGTTCATCGACGAGAGCCACGTGACGGTGCCGCAGATCGGCGGCATGGTCCGCGGCGACTACCGGCGCAAGGCGACGCTCGCCGAATACGGCTTCCGCCTTCCCTCGTGCATGGACAACCGTCCGCTGCGTTTCGAGGAATGGGACGCCATGCGGCCGCAGACGATCTACGTTTCTGCCACTCCGGGTGGATGGGAACTCGAGCAGACCGGCGGCACGTTCGTGGAGCAGGTGATCCGGCCGACGGGCCTCATCGATCCCGTGTGCGAAGTGCGCCCCGCAAAGACCCAGGTCGACGATCTCATCGACGAGGTGCGCCAGGTGGCGCGCAAGGGCTATCGCGCGCTGGTGACGACGCTCACCAAGCGCATGGCGGAGGATCTCACCGAATACATGCACGAGCAGGGCATCCGCGTGCGCTACATGCACTCGGACATCGAGACGCTGGAGCGCATCGAGATCATTCGCGACCTGCGGCTCGGCGCCTTCGACGTGCTGATCGGCATCAACCTGCTGCGCGAGGGCCTCGATATCCCAGAGTGCGCGCTTGTCGCTATTCTCGATGCCGACAAGGAAGGCTTCCTGCGCTCCGAGACGAGCCTCATCCAGACCATCGGACGCGCCGCGCGCAACGTCGAGGGACGGGTGCTGCTCTACGCCGACAAGATCACCGGCAGCCTCGAGCGCGCCATGGCCGAGACTGATCGCCGGCGCGAGAAGCAGATGGCCTACAACACCGCGAACGGCATCACGCCGGAGACGATCAAGCGCAACATCCACGACGTGTTGTCGTCGGTCTACGAGCAGGACCATGTCACGGTGGACGCGGGCCTTGCAGAGAGCGCTGGCCCGCTCGTGGGGCACAATCTCAAGACCGTCATCGAGGACATGGAACGGCGCATGCGCGAGGCGGCGGCCGACCTGGAGTTCGAGACCGCCGCGCGCCTGCGCGACGAGGTCAAGCGGCTGCGTGAGACGGAGCTCGCCGTGGCCGACGATCCGCTCGCGCGGCAGTCCGATGTGGAAGACCGAGCCGGTGCCTACAAGGGCGAGCGCAAGTATGGCGGGGCGCCTTCTTTGGTGGCGCCCGGCGACAAAGCTTTGGTGGCGCCCGGCGACTCCCCTGCGGGGAGCCGGCCGCCGGGCGCGGAGGGTCCTGCGGTGGGGCGGCCGCCGGGCGCGGAAGAGGTGCCGGGTGGCGGTTCCCGCATCAATAGGGACTACGAGCCCGTGCAGCCGACGTTCGCGCAGTCTTCGGCCGAGCCCGCCCCGCGCGCCAGGAAGCCGTCACTGGACGACATGGGGCCTGGGACGGATCGGGCCATTCCGGCGCGCGATCAGAATGCCGCTTCGCGCATCCGCAAGCCGTCGCTCGACGAGATGGGCTCGGCGCGCAACAGGCCGGTGCCGGCGCGCGCGCCGCAGGTTGACCCCCGCACCAAGGCCGGCGCATTCGGTGAAGGCGTGCGCGGGCCCCACAAGCCGACCCTCGACGAGATGGGCCCGCACGCCGAGCGTGGCCTGCCCGTCACGGGCAAGCCCGTGCCCGCGCGGCCTGCGAAGACGATCGAGATCCTCGACGACAAAGAGAAGAGCAGCCGCCGCGGCCGCCCCCGCAAGACGGGCCGGCCTGGGAAGTAGGTGGATGGGCCGGGGTGAGGCGGCGAGGGCTGCCGCCGCGCCGGTCAGATCGCATCAGGAAATACCAGCTTGCTGGCACGCAACTCGGCTTCAAGTTTCAGTTGTCGCCGGGCCATGGTCTCGCGGAACTCTTGCGCCTCAATATCCTTGTGAAAGTCGGCTTCTGGCGCCACGCGATGCACTGCGTTTTCTACTTCCTCAAGCGTAACCCGGAAGAACTCCTTTCGCATGTTAGCTGCGTTCACCCGGCGCTCCTCAAACTGCGCATGCAACGCGGCCTCCAGCGCAGGTGCCTCTTCAGAATAGATCATTGCATGCGTGTCGAAAACGAACGGCACCGAAGCTCCACCCAGTTCCCGTACGCGATCAGCTGGGTCAAGACGTCGGGTA
Organism: Hyphomicrobiaceae bacterium; assembly: GCA_039808585.1. GTDB lineage: Bacteria > Pseudomonadota > Alphaproteobacteria > Rhizobiales > Hyphomicrobiaceae > AWTP1-13. Next base: position 30,876 of record JBDHTJ010000039.1, read on the forward strand.
AGCCCAATCTTGACCACTCCCTCACCAAATGAACCCACGTTCGATACAATGTAAACGAAGCCGCTCTTGGTCCTCTCCGCCATTGCTTCCGCCCGCCTGGCTTTTGCCTGTGCTGCGGCGAGTTCTGTTTCCAGCTCCGCGATTCTGGCGGTCTGCAAATCTGATGCAACCACACCAGCCTCTTTGCGAGCCTTGGCCAGCAAAGCCTCATACTTTTCTTCCTCGCGCCGCGCCTCTTCTGCATCCCTCTCGAGCCGCTGCTCCTCCCGCTTCTGCCGCGCTTCTTCGGCACGAACTTCGCGTTCAGCCTTCAGCTGCTCCCGGTATTCATGTGTCAGACGCAGTTCCTTCAGCTTCAGCTGCAAGTACTCCTCTGTAATCTGCACATGAAGTGACGCGTTCGCTTTGTCGATCTGGCTGCGCGCAGTCTCGATACGGCGGATCATGCCCTCTGCGTTGTTCCAGCGCGTGTTGGCGATGGCAGCGTCCGCTTCGGCGTTGAACGCGCGCAGGGTCAGGCGGATCGCGCGATTAGACATCGTCTGGCCCTTGGCCTTGGACCCGTCGAGCGTCCAAACTGTACGGACAACAACGGCCGCCTTTGCATCGATGACCGCCTTCTGTTCCTCCCGAACCGCTCCAATAGCGTTCTTGTAGAGTTCGCTGTCGCCAAAGTCGAAATGGGGCCGATACATACCAAGCTCGGCAAAGGCCAACTGCTCGTCGAAGATCGCCACCTGCTCAATCAGGCGATCGTAAACCGCCTTCTTCTCTTTGTAGCTCGTTTGCAGATCCCCAATCTGCGATGCGAGCGCGTCCCTATCCCTACTGACCTTCGCAACCTCAACATCGATATCGATCACAGGGGAATAGCGCTTCTGCAGCTTGCGAACCTGCTGTAGTCGCCTGAGCCAAAGCACAAAGAATACCATTGCCAGCGCCAGGAAGGGTAGCAGCAAGGCAAAGTGCACATGGGGCCAAGTTGTTTCCGACATCAAATATACCCCCGAGCAATCAAGTAAGAACGGCTCAATCAATTGAGATCGTGTTGAGACGGTCTCGTGTCCGGTCGCAAACAGCCAATGCGTTTAGTGAACTGTTTAGCGTCTTACAATGCTGCGGAATTAGGTGGATATGGAAGGTTTCGTTATCGTCCTCCACCAATTTTTCTGCGTTTGCCTTTGACGCTGGATCCTTCAGAGGCTCCTGCCTGCGCCCGCGCGGCCTGCGAAGACGATCGAGATCCTAGACGAGAAGGAAAAGAGCAGCCGCCGCGGTCGCCCCCGCAAGACGGGGCGGCCTGGGAAGTAGGGGGAGGCGAGGGGCTGCCCTCACTTAATTCGCGCGCACGCCGCTGGGCGGCTCAAACGATGGGAATATGAAGCCGCGGGGTCGGCAACGCCAATGGTAGACCCTCAACATCTGCTGCAACCGTCATCGCCGTGTAGGCGGCGATCCACGCAAGGGGCCGGTGCTCGCCGACGTTTTCGGTTGGGAATGCGGTGGCCGTTCCTCGCGTGCTTGCGTAGACGCCCGCCTTCGCGGGCATGACGGTAATGGGTGGGGCGTCGCTGTCCGGCCGGTTTCCGCGGTGTGGAGGCGGGGCCGCGCGCGCGGCGATTGTTGGAAGGGTAGCGGGAGACTTCGCAAGTACGTCTCTTGGCGTCCGCACCGGGTGTGATGATCGAGTAGTCCGTTACAGACCTTGCCGTCGGGTTGCGAGAAGGACTTCTCGATCTGAAGGACGCTAACCCTTCAGCGCCTTGGCGGCGGCGAGGACTTCCGCCGCGTGGCCGGGCACCTTCACCTTGCGCCAGCTTTTCGCGATCTTGCCTTTGCCGTCGATGAGGAAAGTGGAACGTTCCACGCCCATGTACTTCTTGCCGTACATGGATTTCTCCACCCAGACGCCGTAGGCGTTGGCCACGGCCTTGTCCTCGTCGGCGCCCAGTGTCACCGCAAGGTCGTACTTCTTGCGGAACTTCTCGTGGCTCGCGACGCTGTCGGGCGATA
>JBDHTJ010000040.1:0-32242 GCA_039808585.1 Hyphomicrobiaceae bacterium
TCACCGGTATTACCACCGACGTCTGCGTGCATACCACGATGCGCGAGGCGAACGATCGCGGCTTCGAATGCGTGCTGGTGGAAGACTGCTGCGGTGCCACCGACCGGGGCAACCACGACGCTGCGATCAAGATGGTGAAGATGCAGGGTGGCGTGTTCGGCGCGGTTACGAACTCCACGGTGCTGATCGAGCAACTGCCATGACACTCTATGCGACACTGCCCAAGCCTCCGCAGCCGGCCGGCGACAAGTCGGGGCAGGCACCGTCGCTGGAAGCCATCAACATGACGAAGCGGTTCGGCGCCTTCACGGCGCTGGACAATGTCTCGATCGATGTGCCGGCGGGGCAGTTCCATGCGCTGCTGGGCGAGAACGGCGCGGGCAAGTCGACGCTGGTGAAATGCATCATGGGGTTCTACCACGCGGACGAGGGCGACATACGCCTCAACGGCCGCGAGATCCGCGTCGGTAACCCGCGCGATGCCCGCGCGCACGGGATAGGCATGGTCTACCAGCACTTCACGCTGGTGCCGTCGCTGACGGCTGCAGAGAACCTGGTGATCAACCGTGCCGATGCGCCCGCCGTGATCAACTGGGGCGCCGAGAAGCGGCGGCTGGAAGCCTTTCTCGATACCATGCCCTTTCGGGTGCCCCTGAACACGCCGGTGTCGGCGCTCGCTGCGGGCGAGAAGCAAAAGCTTGAGATCTTGAAGCTACTCTATCTCGACCAGCGCTTCATGATCCTGGACGAGCCGACGTCGGTGCTCACGCCGGGGGAGGCTGACGAGATCCTGGGTCTCCTCAAGCAGATGGCGCTGAAAAAGGACATCACCGTCGTCATCATCACCCACAAGTTCCGCGAGGTGACGCAATTCGCCGATGCGGTGACGGTGCTGCGCCGGGGCAAGCATGTCGGCGGCGGCAAGGTGTCGGACCTCACGACGCAGGAGATGGCGCACATGATGATCGGCGATACGCCGATTCGCGCCACGGCGGAGAGGAAGAGCAATTCACACGACAAGCCGGTGCTGGAACTTGCCGGCCTCTATGCCGAGGATCAGGAAGGCCTGCCTGCGATCGACGGTCTCAATCTCACGGTGCATGCCGGCGAGATCGTGGGGATCGCCGGGGTTTCCGGCAACGGCCAATCCGAGCTGGTCGAGGTGCTGTCTGGGCAGCGTCCGCTGCAGGATGGGCAGATCAGCATCCACGGCGAGGCGTTCGAGCCCAAGCGCGATCACTTCGACAAGTTCAAGGTGTTCGGCCTGCCGGAGGAGCCCTTGAAGAACGCGACGGTGCCACGCATGACTGTCGCCGAAAACATGGCCTTCCGCGCCTACGACAAACCGCCGATGAGCCTTGGCTGGTGGCTTTCGCCCGGCCCGATGCGCGCCCGGGCGCGGGAGCTGATCAAGGCCTACCGGGTGAAGACCACGTCGCCGGAGAGCCCCATCGAGAACCTTTCGGGCGGGAACGTGCAGCGGGCGGTGCTGGCGCGCGAGCTTTCGAGCGATGTCGACGTGCTGATCGTGGCCAACCCGTGCTTCGGCCTCGACTTCGCGTCGGTCGCCGAAATCCGCGCGCAGATCATGGAGCAGCGCAACCGCGGCGCGGCGGTGCTGCTCGTCTCCGAAGATCTCGACGAGGTGCTTGAACTGGCGGATCGCGTGGCCGTCATGAGCGAGGGCCGGATCAACTACGTTGCCGCGGTGGCGGAAACCGACCGCCATATCATCGGCCAGCACATGGCCGGGCACTAACAACGCGTGTATCCGCAGGTGTCATAGAAGTGGGAGGGGGTGCCATGATCGAAGTGCCGGCAACGCCGTTTCCGTTCCCCTTCGAGCCCGGCAAGACGGCGCTGGTCGTGATCGACATGCAGCGCGACTTCATCGAGAAGGGTGGTTTCGGCGAAAGCCTCGGTAACGATGTCGCGCGGCTGGCTGCAATCGTGCCGAGGGTCGTGGATCTTCTCACGCTCTTCCGGGAGAAGGGCTGGCCCATCATCCATACGCGCGAGTGCCATCTGCCCGATCTTTCCGATTGCCCGGCCGCCAAGCGTGATCGCGGTTCGCCGTCGCTGCGCATCGGCGATGACGGGCCGATGGGACGGCTGTTGGTGCGCGGGTCGCCGGGTGCGGATTTCGTGCCCGCCTGCGCCGCCGAGCCCGGAGAAGTGGTGATCGACAAGCCAGGGAAGGGAATGTTCTGGAACACGTCGGTGCACGAGATCCTGAAGGAACGTGGCATCACGCACCTGGTGTTCGCGGGCGTCACGACCGAGGTGTGCGTGCAGACGTCGATGCGCGAGGCGAACGACCGCGGCTTCACGTGCCTGCTGGTGGAGGACGCCACGGAGAGCTATTTCCCTGAATTCAAGAGTGCCGCCATCAAGATGCTGACTGCCCAGGGCGCCATCGTCGGTTGGTCCACGCCATTTGCAATGCTCGTCAACGCCGTCCGCTAGACCCTGATATTGGCGCACGCATTAAGGACTGAATCTTTATGACTACCGCGTATGTTTCCGAAGTCGATCGCGTCGAAGGTCCGCACAAGCTCGTCGCCCTGGGCCTGCAACATGTCCTTGTGATGTACGCGGGCGCTGTCGCCGTTCCCCTCATCATCGGCAGGGCATTGAAGCTGCCACCGGAGCAGATCGCGATCCTGATCAACGCCGACCTTCTAGCATGCGGCATCGCCACTATCGTTCAGTCGGTGGGCTTTCCAGGTGTCGGCATCCGTCTGCCCGTGATGATGGGCGTCACGTTCGCTTCCGTAGGGCCGATGCTGGCGATGGCTGCCAACCCCGGCGTGGGTCTCCTCGGCATCTATGGCGCCGTTATCGTGGCCGGCATCTTCGGTGTCATCGTTGCGCCGTTCATTAGCCGGCTGCTGCCGCTGTTCCCACCCGTCGTGACGGGAACCATCATTCTCGTCATCGGCATCTCGCTCATGCGCGTTGGTATCAATTGGGCCGGCGGCGGCCTGCCCATGCTCACGCGTGAGGTGGAGGGCGTGCGCATGTCATTTCCGAACCCCGCGTACGGCGCGCTGGACGGGCTCGGCATCTCGCTGTTCGTTCTCGTGTTTATCCTGCTGTTGACGCGGTTCACGAAGGGCTTCATCGCGAACGTCTCGGTGCTGCTCGGCATCATCGCAGGCGCCGTGCTCGCGGGGGCTCTGGGCAAAATGCACTTCGACAAGTTCCACAGCGCGCCGATGTTCGGGCTGATCTATCCGTTCCAGTTCGGCGTTCCGACGTTCGATGTGGTGGCCTCACTCACCATGTGCCTCGTCATGGTTGTCGTGATGATCGAGTCCACGGGCATGTTCCTGGCGCTGGGCGAGATCACCGGGAAACGCGTCGATGAGGCCGCTCTCACCAAAGGTCTTCGTGCGGATGGCGTGGGGACGTTGATCGGCGGCGTGTTCAATACATTCCCCTATACGTCTTTCTCCCAGAACGTGGGCCTGGTGGGCGTGACGGGGGTGAAATCGCGCTGGGTCACGGCCACCGGCGGCGTGATCATGATCGGTCTCGGCCTGATGCCGAAGATGGCTGCGCTGGTCGAAGCCGTGCCCGTGGTGGTGCTCGGCGGTGCGGGCCTCGTGATGTTCGGCATGGTGGCGGCGACGGGCGCACGCATCCTCGCGCATGCCGATTTCACCAACAACCGCTTCAATCTCTATGTGGTCGCGATCTCGGTGGGTTTCGGCATGATCCCTCTGGTCGCGCCAAATTTCTTCAGCAAGCTCCCGCACGCGCTGCATCCGCTGCTGGAGTCCGGCATTCTGCTTGCGGCGCTCGTGTCGGTGCTGCTCAACGCCTTCTTCAACGGGGTGAAGAGCGCCGATGAGGCACGCGAGGGCGTAGCGGCAAGCGCATCGGCAGCCGAGCACGTGTAAACACGTCGATCGCTTGCTAAAGGGCCGCGTCCAGGTTCCGCACGGCCTGGATGAGGGCGCGTACCGCGACATCTGCGTCGGCGAGGGTGATGGATTCGGCCGGGTTGTGGCTAATGCCGCCTTTGCAGCGCACGAACATCATGGCGGCGGGCCACTTCGCCGCGATGGCCATGGCATCATGGCCGGCGCCCGAGGCGAGCTGCAAGGGCTGATGGCCCACAGTCTCGATGGCTGCGGTGATGGCGGCGACGACGCGCCTGTCCATGGCGGTGGCCGGCATGTCGTAATAGGCCTCGGCCTTCAGGTCGACATTGCGCGCCTTTGCAATCCGCTGCAGGGCGGCGACGATCTTCTCCTGTGCCTTCTTGCGAAGGGCATCGGAAGGGCTGCGGAAATCGAGCGAAAAGATGACGTCGCCAGGTACCACATTGGGCGCGCCGGGCCGCACTTCCATGCGTCCGACGGTTGCGACGAGCTTGTCGTTGCCGGCCTTGCCGATCATCTCAACAGCCAGCAGCATCTCGGCGGCGGCGGCGAGTGCATCCTGGCGAAGCCCCATGGGCACGGTGCCAGCGTGGCCTGCGGTGCCCTTGACGGTGACGCCCATGCGCGTGGCGCCGTTGATGGCCGTGACGGCGGCGAGCGGGAGCCCCTTGGCTTCGAGAACAGGGCCCTGCTCGATATGCAGCTCAATGTAGGCCGCGATGTCGCCGGGCTTGCGGGCGTACTGCTTCACGGCTTGGGGGGAGAAGCCCATCGCTGTCAGCGCCGCCTTCACGGAGGTGCCGGCTTCGTCCTTCACGTCCAGCTCGGGGAGGCGTACGGCGCCCGTCAGCGCGCGGGAAGACAATAGATGGCTCGGGAAGCGCACGCCCTCCTCGTCGCCGAAGGCAACCACCTCGACGGCGTGGCGGAGCTTGCCCTGTTGCGCAATGGCTTGCGCGGCTTCGATGCCGGCGATGACGCCGAGATTTCCATCGTATCTCCCGGCATCGACGACGGTGTCGATATGCGACCCGATGACGATGGCGGGTGCGCCGGCCGCGGCGCCCTCGATGCGGCCGATGACGTTGGCGATGGGGTCGACGTGCACCTGCATGCCCGCCTCTCGCATCCAGGCTTCCACCTGTTGCATGGCGGCGATGTGCGCAGGCGTGAGGTATCGACGGGTCAGCTGGCCTGGCACCTCGCTGATCAGGGCGAGGGCATCGAGCCGCTCCATCACCCTTTTGCCCAGTGATTGGGCATTGCGGCCCTTTGGCTTCATCTGTCGCGCCTATGGTGGGTTCAATGGCATTGCGTTTTAGGCGTTGGCCGGATAGCTGCCAAGCAGGAGAACGCTATTGATGCCGCCTGGGCTGTGCGAGATGCCCGAGGGGCTTCGAGGATTTTTTGCATGACGACATCCCGTTTCTCTCTCTCCACTCTCAATGCTGCAAGCGTCCAGGATTTCGTGGCCGCGTTGGGCGAGATCTTCGAGCATGCGCCCTGGGTTGCGGAAGCGGCAGCCAAGAAGCGCCCGTTCGCGACGGTGGCCGACGTCCACACGGCGATGTGTGCGGCCGTGGCGGCGGCGCCGGAGGCGGAGAAACTCGCCTTCCTGTGCGGACATCCCGAACTCGGCGGGAAGGTGGCACGCGCTGGCGCCATGGCGGTTGCCTCGCGGAACGAGCAGGGCGCGCTGGGGCTCGACAAGCTTTCGGACGAGGAGTTCCAGCGGTTCGAGCAGCTCAATGCCGATTACAAGCAGCGGTTCGGCATTCCCTTCATCATCTGCGTACGGAGACATACGCGCGATTCCATTCTGGCGCAATTTGCGCGGCGGCTTGGCAACGGGCAGGAGGCGGAGATCGCGGCGGCGCTGGCCGAGATCGGCTTCATCACGCGCCTGAGGCTGGTCGATCTCGTGGAGGGGCCAGGCGCGCCGAAGACGACGGGACGCCTTTCGACGCACGTGCTCGACGTGAGTAATGGCAGGCCTGCGCCGGGCCTGCGCGTGGTGCTGAAGGAAATCGGCGCGAGTGCCACGTCCATCCTGAAAGAAACCGTCACCAACAGCGACGGCCGCACGGACGAGCCGTTGCTTGCCGGTGCCCCCCTGCGGATTGGGCGCTACCAGCTCGACTTCCACGTGGGGCCCTACTTTGCGACCCGAAATTACCCCGTTTCCGACCCGCCCTATCTCGATGTAATACCGATCTGCTTCGCCATTGCGGAGCCTGAGGGACATTATCACGTGCCGTTGCTGGCGAGCCCGTGGAGCTACTCCACCTATCGCGGCAGCTGAGGAGAGGCCATGCAGAAGCTCGACACCATCATTCGCGGCGGCACCGTTGCCACGGCCAGCGACGTGTTCTCCTGCGATGTCGGCATTCGCGGCGGCAAGATCGTGGCCCTGGGCGACGATCTCGGGAAGGCGGACGAGGTGATCGACGCCAAGGGCCAGTTGGTGCTGCCGGGCGGCATCGACAGTCATGTGCATTTCGCCCAGCCCTCCGGGCCCGACATCGTGATGGCGGATGATTTCGAAAGCGGCACGCGCGCAGCCGCCTTCGGTGGCAACACGACGGTGATGCCATTCTGCATGCAGCAAAAGGGTGAAAGCCTGCGACAGGCGCTGAAGGATTATCACGCCAAGGCCGAGGGCAAGTGCTACACGGACGTGAGCTTCCACCTGATCATCTCCGATCCCACGCAGCAGGTGCTGGGCCAGGAGCTGCCGGCGCTGGTGAAGGACGGATACACCTCGCTCAAGGTGTTCATGACCTACCAGGACCTGGCGCTCTCCGACATGGAGATGCTGCAGGTGTTCAAGACGGCGCGGGAAACCGGCGCGCTGGTGATGGTGCACGCTGAAAACTACGACGCCATCCGGTTCCTCACGGAGGAGTTGGAGCGGGCTGGCAAGATCGCGCCGAAGTATCACGCAACGTCACGGCCGATCGCGGTCGAGCGCGAGGCGACGCATCGGGCCATCAGCCTCGCTGAGCTCGTCGACGTGCCGGTGATGATCGTGCACGTGTCGAACGGCGAGGCGATGGAGCAGATCCGCTGGGCGCAGAACCGCGGCCTCAAGGTCTATGGCGAGACCTGCCCGCAGTACCTCGTCCTAACGGAAAAGGATCTCGAGGGCCTGAACATGGAAGGGGCCAAGTACGTCTGCAGCCCGCCGCCGCGCGATGTCGCGAGCCAGAAGGCGTGCTGGCTGGGCCTAGAGACCGGCGTATTCCAGCTGTTCTCCTCGGATCATTGCCCGTTCCGCTATGATGATCCGGAAGGCAAGCTCACGCCGAAGGGCCGGACGAGCTTCCGATGGGTGCCGAACGGCATTCCGGGCGTGGAAACGCGCCTGCCGATCCTGTTCTCCGAGGGCTACAAGAAGGGGCGGCTGACGTTGGAACAGTTCGTCGCCTACAGCTCCACCAATCACGCCAAGATGTACGGACTCTATCCGCGCAAAGGTACGATCGCGGTGGGTGCGGATGCCGATATCGCCATCTGGGATCCGGAGCGGCGCGTGAAGATTACGCAGGAGATCCTGCACCACGGTTCGGACTACACGCCCTACGAGGGCATCGAGGTTACGGGCTGGCCAGTGACCACGATGGTGCGCGGCAAGATGGTGGTGCGCGACGGGGTGCTGGTCGCTCAATCGAAATCGGGAGAGCACGTGGCGCGTGAGCGTTCACCGCATGCTTCGAAGCCCGCTGCCGAGGGCTGAAGCCCTGCCGTCCCGGACACGGCGTTCTGCAGCCTGCAGCGGGAAGCATCCCGACACTCGCTTTGCTCGGCCGGGCCGGCAAGAGAGAGTTGGCGCGACAGCGGCTGCGGTTCGTGGTGATCGAAGCTTGCGTGGATCTCCACCTTCGCGGAGATGACGACGTGTGTGGCGAACGCGCGCCTCACATCATCGTGCTTTGGCTGACGTTACCCCAGCCGCTTCCACCGCCGTCATGCCGGCGAAGGCGGGCATTCACGCAAGTCCGCGTTGTTCTGACCGCGTGTCTCGTCACCGATTGATATCAATACGGTCGTATCCCGGCGCGCTTTGCTCGCCGGGAAGACCGTGAGAAGCGCGTGGTGCGTAGATCCTGGGGGCGTCAGTGGCCGCCGCCGAAAAGCGTCAGGGTGGGCGCGAAGATGCCGATGATGGTGAAAAGGATGCCGATCACGCCGACGCCCAATGCACCGAACAGCAGGAACATCGCCTGCGTGATGAGGTAGGACGAGGCTAGCACGATCGCGATCTGGAATGCGGCGGAGCCAAGCTCGAGCTTATGGTATTTCTCCATGGCGAGGTGCTGGCCGGCTTCTGCAAGCAGCGCGCGTTCCCGCAACTCCTTGCGGCCCTCGCCCTTGCCGTTCTCCTTGGGTTCCGATTCGTAGCGGGCGGCGGCGTTCCGCCACTTGTCGATGCGGTCGCCCAGAAGCTTCTTGACGGCCGGATCCTTGGCCAGCTGGAAGTCCACCTCCATCTGGTCGGCAGCCGTCTCCATCGTGGTCTTGCGGATGGTCTTGGCCTGATAGAAGGCCCAGAGGTTCGAGGCCTCGATGTTGAACGACAGGGCGCTCGTCTGCGCGCTCTTGCCGATGGTCTCGGAAATGGCGAGGAAAAGCGCCAGCACAGAGATCAGGATTGCAATCCGCTTATTCTCGGGTCCGACGTGCTCACCCGCGCCATGTCCATGCGACATCTGATGTCTTTTCCTCTGCCAAGGCTCAAGGTGACCTGCCCAATACTCTAATTCTTTGTTACTGCCAAATGGTTGTGAAGCTTCCTTAACGAGTTATGGCATCCCTGCACCAGCAGGCCCCTGCATGACACCGTGGCGCGTTTGGGCTATTGGCAGGGCCCCATGCTGCACATCAATGACCTCACCTATCGCATCGAAGGGCGCGTGATCTTCGACAAGGCCACCGTCGGCATCCCGACGGGGCACAAGGTGGGCTTCCTCGGCCGCAACGGCACCGGCAAGACGACGCTGCTTCGCTTGATCGCGGGGGAGATACATCCCGACGATGGGGGCATCCGCCTGCCGCGGTCGGCGCGGATCGGTTGGGTCGCGCAAGAAGCGCCAGGGGGACCCGAGACGCTGATCGAGGTGGTGCTGGCTGCCGACAAGGAGCGTACCCGCCTTCTTGCCGAAGCCGAGACGGCAACGGAGGCAGCGCGCATCGCCGAGATCCACGAACGCCTGAACGACATCGAGGCGCACGCAGCGCCGGCGCGTGCCTCGCGCATTCTCGCAGGTCTCGGTTTCGACGAGGCGGCGCAGAAGCGGCCGTGCTCGGAGTACTCGGGCGGCTGGCGCATGCGCGTTGCCCTTGCCGCGATGCTGTTCACGGAGCCCGACCTTCTTCTTCTCGACGAGCCGACGAACTATCTCGATCTCGAAGGCACGCTGTGGCTGGAGGACTATCTGCGCGATTATCCCCATACCGTGCTGATCGTGAGCCACGACCGAGAGCTCTTGAACCGGTCCGTTACTTCTATCCTGCACCTCTCGCAGGGGAAGCTCACGCTCTATTCGGGAGGTTATGACCGCTTCGAGGAGGCGCGGCGCGAGAAGCAGCGTCTCGATCTCAAGCTCAAGAAGAAGCAGGACGACGAGCGCCGCCACATCGAGGCGTTCATCGCGCGTTTCAAGGCCAAGGCGTCCAAGGCTGCGCAGGCGCAGAGCCGCATGAAGGCGCTGGCGCGCATGCAACCGATTGCCGACCAGGTCGAGGAGCGCCTGATCCCGTTCTCGTTTCCCAATCCGCAGAAGCAGCTTGCCAGCCCGTTGATCCGGCTCGAGGGCGCCGCGGCCGGTTACAGCGAGGAAAAACCGGTGCTGAAGGGGCTGAACCTGAGGCTCGACGCCGACGACCGCATCGGTCTTCTGGGGGCCAACGGCAATGGCAAGAGCACGTTCGCCAAGCTGATCGCGGGCCGCCTCAAGCCACTCGCCGGGAACCGCTTTGGCTCGGAAAAGATCGTCGTCGGGTACTTCGCGCAGCACCAGCTCGACGACCTGCCGCCGCAGAAGACGCCCTACCAGCACATGCTCGATCTGATGCCGGAAGCCACCGAGGCGCAGCGACGGACGCGGCTCGGCACGCTGGGGTTCGGTGCCGACAAGGCGGACACGAAGGCGGTGAACCTCTCGGGTGGCGAAAAGGCGCGGCTTCTGTTCGCGCTTGCCACGTTCTGGGGGCCGCACCTGCTCATTCTCGATGAGCCGACCAACCATCTCGACGTCGACAGCCGCGAGGCGCTCGTGAGGGCGCTCAACGACTTCGAGGGCGCCGTCATTCTCATCAGCCACGACCGGCACCTGATCGAAGCAAGCGCCGACCGACTGTGGATCGTCCGCAACGGGACGGTCAAATCCTACGATGGGGATATGGAACAGTATCGTGCCCTCTGCCTTTCCGAGCGCAATGGGCTGGAGGCTCCGAAAACCAGGGAGAAGGAGGGCACCAGCGCGCCGAAGCTGTCGCCGCAGGAGGCGCGCCGGCAGGCCGCGGAACTTCGCGCGCAACTGGCGCCGCTGAAGAAGACGGTGGCCGGTGCGGAAGCCGAAGTGGAGCGCCTTGCGAAGCGGATCGCCGCTATCGATGCGCAACTCGCGGATGAAACGATATACGCGCGGGCCCCCGGGCGGGCGCAGTCGCTTGCCAAGGAGCGGGGCGAGTTGGGGCGGGCGCAGGAAAGCGCCGAGATGGCGTGGCTCGAAGCCAGCGAGGCGTACGAGCAGGCCGAGGCGCGGGCGCGCGAAGCAGCCGTCTGATCGCGGACAATTGCATTTTCCCGGTTCGGAGGAAAATGCTCCGAAATCACCTCCGGTTCGGCCCAATTTGGTCCATGGCCTGCCCCGCCTGTGCCTTGTTCGCCTGCGACAAAGACATCGTTGCCTCCTGGCCCGGTCCTTTGGCGAGGCGTCGGACTCTCAGCCCCCCAGCCCCCCGGGGCTTCGTTCAGTGGACCGGGCCAACTCGCGCAGAAGCAAAAAGAATTCGCGAAGTGTGAGAGGCAGCACGTGGAGCAATCGCAGAATCCACTGCAAAGGCCGGCGCCCCCTCGCCGGCCTTTTTGTTTGCCGGGTTTCTGAGCATTGTTCACTCGCCTTGGAGCTTGAGCAAAAGCCTTGTCAGCTCCTTGTGCTCTGGCTCACTCAAGCGGGCCGCGATGCCGTTCTCGAAGTCGCGGATGCGTTGCCGCGCCCGCAGGAATTCGGGCTCTGCCTTCTCGGCGAAATACAAGGCGTGGCAGCGACGGTCGCTCGGCAGTACGGCCCGGCGCACGAGACCGCGCTTCTCCAGCCGATAGATGACGGGGCTCATGGTGGACTTGTCCACGCCGAACGCCTGCGCGAGAGCCACTTGCGTGATGCCGGGGTTGGCACGGATGAGCGTGAGCACGCCGAAACTGCCGGGCGTGAAGTCGAAGTCGCGCAGGTTCAGCTCGAATTCCGCGAAGATGCGGGCCTGGGCCCGGCGCACCTGATAGCCGACATACTGGGGAAGTTCGTCGTAGGCGATCGGCCGTTGCCCGCTCGGGCCTTCGCGAGCCGCCGTGCGCTTTGGGTCTGCGCCGCTCTTCTTCATCGGGCTCGTCACATTGTGGAGGGCCGCCGCGGCGCCAGAATGGGCAAGGCGCGGGGAATAATCAACCAGACCCGAGCAAAGCCCATCTTGCATGCCCCACAGCAGAACCCGTGCCACCGGCAGAGGGCGAGCGGCGCGGGCTTGCATGCGGCTGCTATTCGGCCAGCTCCTTGAAGGGCACGATGGTGCTTTTCACGGTCTTCATGGCCATGGCATCGGCCACGGCCTTCTCGACGCCTTCGAGCGTGAAGGGGTAGAGCGTCTGCATCTTGCGCCAGGGATACTTGTTGCGGGCGCGATCGAGCATGTCGACGCCGAGGGCGAGATCGTTGGCCGTGAAGGCCCAGGAGCCCAGCAGCGTCACGTCCTTGGTGCAGATGCGGTGCCAGTTGGTCATGATGGGGCCGGCATCGGTGAACTGTCCCATCTCGACGTAGCAGCCGCCGTCGCGCAGGAACTCGAGGCCTTCGGGGCCTGCGGTGGGGTGGCCGGAGCAGTCCATCACCACGTCCGCGCCGTAGCCGCCGACGATGTCGCGGACGGCCTTGATGCGTTCTTCGGCCGTCTTGTGCTTCTCGATGTCGACAGTGGCCTCGGCGCCGAACTCGCGTGCGAGCTGGAGGCGCGGGTTCTCGGGTGCGCCAACCGCGATGACGCGGCCCGCGCCCATCTCCTGCGCGGCGGCGATGGCAAGGATGCCGATGGGGCCCGTGCCCTGGATCACCACCGTATCGCCCCACTTGAAGGCGCCGGCACGGATGGCGCGGTTGAAGCCGCGGATGCAGGAGGTGAGTGGTTCGGAAAGAGAGCCCAGCAACAGGCTCATGTCGTCTGGCAGTTTGTAGATCTTGGTGCCGGGCAGGTCGCCCAGATCGACATAGACATATTCGGCCCATCCGCCCCAGAGGTGCGGCGGCTTATCGAAGCCCAGGTAGCGGCCGTAGTAGACCGGCGTGAGGCACTTGTTGGACTGCTCGGGATAGCGCTTGCACCAGTCGCAGAAGCCGCACGGCATAAGTGGTGGCAGCATCAGCTTGGAGCCGACGCCGATGGGCTTGCCCATGTGATCCTTGGTGAGCTCCGGGCCGATCTCGACGATGACGCCGGCAAGCTCGTGGCCCAGCGTGAAGGGCCAGGGCAGGGGCTTGGGCCAATGGCCCTTCAGGATGTGCTGGTCGGTGCCGCAAACGCCGCAAGCGCCGATCTTGATCAGCGCCCCCTTAGGCGGGACTTTCGGCCAGGGCACCGTGTGCATCACCGGCTTGGCGCCGGGGCCTGCGTAGGTGGTGACGCGGATGTCGGGCTTGGTGCTGGCGGTGGCCAAGGGGCGCCTCCTGGGATTTTTCTTCAGATGCGGTGCAGCCGGTCTCGCACGCCAGTGCAGAGCGGACAATGCATGCCGCGGAACCAGACATATGCCGTCGGCTACGAAACCAGGGCGCGCTAGCTCGGGGCATCCGATGCAGGCGATTGTCCATGCGCTGCGTCAGGTCGCTGAAGCCGCTTCCGTGCTCTACCGCTGGTGTCGGAAGGAGCGGGCGAAGCGATGGAAAGAGGAGGAAGGAAGCACATCATGTGTTCGATGTGCGTGAGAAGATCAGGCTGTTTCATCTCTGTCTTGCGGGCCCCTGCAACGCCGCGTTTCTGACCGGCGAAGCCTTGGCGCAAGAGCGTCGATACGGCGAGGACCGCAGCGCCTCGTCGTCCGGCCGCAAAGCGCCGCGGTTGATCAAGAAGGTGCACGAGGCGACGGGGAACCCGATCCTGCTCTTCGTGGCCCTGCACGTTGCGTATCTCCTACTCTTCCGGCGCCCCTTTTGCGGTTCATGCTTTTCTTGGGGCCCTACGAAGAGCTGACGTAGAGGTGATTTGAGCGTCTCGCTTTCCCCGGGATTGGGCTGGCATATCGTACACCACGGATACGTGATCTTGGATCACGGCTCCTGCGCCAATCGTTTCATTGATACGCATCCGGCTGCGCGCTAAAAGCCGCACGACCACGACGCCAAGCTTCACTTCGGGGACCTCGATCGTATGGCCAACGCCAAACCGGCGGTGAACCGTCCGCTTTCGCCGCATCTTTCCATTTATCGCATGCAGATCAACATGTTGATGTCGATCCTGCATCGCATCACAGGGGCGGCGAACTACTTCGGCACGGCGTTTCTCGCCGCCTGGCTGATCTGTGCGGCCATGGGCGCGAAGCAGTACAACGACATCAACGCGTTGCTGAGCCATCCCGTCGGCATGGTGCTGGTATTCGGATACACATGGTCTGTGATCCACCACATGGTAGGCGGCGTTCGACATCTCATCTGGGACACGGGCCGCGGCTTCTCCATCGGCCAGGTGAACAGCCTGAGCTGGCTCACCATACTCTTGTCCCTGACGCTCACGGTGCTGGTTTGGGCCGTGGGTCTCATCTCGCGGGGAGTGATCACGCTATGAGCCAACGTACACCGCTTGCGAAAGTGCGTGGCCTGGGGTCGGCGAAAGACGGCACCGAGCATTTCTGGAAACAGCGAATCACTGCCGTATCCAACCTGATCCTCGTGTGCTGGATCCTGGTTGTGCTGGTGAAGATCGCAGGCGCCGACTACGAGACGGTGAAGCGCACGCTGGCGCGCCCGCAGAACGCGATCGCCATCACGCTGCTGATGCTGTCGGCATCGATGCACATGCGCCTGGGCATGCAGGTGATCATCGAGGACTACGTACACACCGAGGGGCGCAAGGTGCTGCTCCTCATGCTCAACTCGTTCTTCACGATCCTGGTCGCGCTGACATCCATCTACGCGATCCTGAAACTGAGCCTTGGGGCTTGATGACATGGCGGAAGCAAAGAGCAATGGCGCCGGCAACGGCGTAGCGAAGCCCGGCGTGAACGGGCGCGCGTATCCCATCACCGAGCATGTCTACGACGTGGTGGTGGTCGGTGCGGGCGGTGCGGGCCTTCGCGCGACACTCGGCTGCGCGGAAGCCGGCCTGAAGACAGCGTGCGTGACGAAGGTGTTTCCCACGCGCTCGCACACGGTGGCGGCGCAAGGCGGTATCGCGGCCTCCATCGGCAACATGGGGCCCGACAGCTGGC
The DNA here is from genome assembly GCA_039808585.1 of Hyphomicrobiaceae bacterium. Classification (GTDB taxonomy): domain Bacteria; phylum Pseudomonadota; class Alphaproteobacteria; order Rhizobiales; family Hyphomicrobiaceae; genus AWTP1-13. The sequence continues at coordinate 14,587 of JBDHTJ010000040.1, forward strand.
AGTGGCACATGTACGACACCGTGAAGGGTGCCGACTGGTTGGGCGACCAGGACGCGATCGAATACCTGTGCCGCAACGCCCCTGATGCGGTCTATGAGCTCGAGCACTACGGCGTGCCTTTCAGCCGCACAGAAGACGGCCGCATCTACCAGCGCCCCTTCGGTGGCATGACGACGGAATTCGGCAGTGGGCCGCCGGCGCAGCGCACGTGCGCCGCGGCCGACCGCACGGGCCATGCCATCCTGCATACGCTCTATGGCCAGTCGCTGCGGCACTCGGCGCAGTTCTTCATCGAGTACTTCGCGATCGATCTCATCCGCGACCAGGATGGCGGTGTCGGCGGCGTGATCGCGCTTTGCCTTGAAGACGGTACGCTGCATCGCTTCCGCGCTAAGAAGACGGTGCTGGCGACGGGCGGCTATGGCCGCGCCTATTTCTCCTGCACCTCGGCGCACACGTGCACGGGCGATGGCAATGCCATGGTGGCCCGCGCGGGCTTCCCGCTCCAGGACATGGAATTCGTGCAGTTCCATCCGACCGGCATCTACGGTGCCGGCGTGCTGATTACCGAAGGGTCGCGCGGCGAGGGTGGGTATCTCACGAATTCGGCGGGTGAGCGCTTCATGGAGCGCTACGCACCGCACGCCAAGGACCTTGCCTCGCGCGACGTCGTCTCGCGCTCGATGACCATCGAGATCCGCGAGGGGCGCGGCGTGGGTGCGGAGAAGGACCACATCTACCTGCACCTCGACCATCTCGATCCGAAGATCCTGCACGAGCGCCTGCCGGGCATCACCGAGAGCGCGCGCATCTTCGCGGGCGTCGACCTGCGGCGCGAGCCCATCCCGGTGCTACCAACCGTGCACTACAACATGGGCGGCATCCCCACGAACTATCACGGCGAGGTCTATACGCTGAAGGACGGCAATCCGGACACGATCGTGCCGGGCCTGCTCGCCATCGGCGAGGCGGCCTGCGTCTCGGTGCACGGTGCCAACCGGCTCGGCTCGAACTCGCTTACCGACCTTGTCGTGTTCGGCCGCGCCGCCGGTCTGCGCTGCGGTGACACGGTGGAGCGTGGTCGCGCCCTGCCGCCGCTACCGCGCGATGCCGACGACTTCGCGCTTTCGCGCCTCGACAAGCTGCGTCATGCGCAGGGCGGCACACGCACAGCCGCGCTTCGCCTGCAGATGCAGAAGACGATGCAGAACAATTGCGCCGTCTTCCGCACGGGTGAGGTGCTGGAGGAAGGCGTGCAGAAGATCGGCGAGATCTGGAAGGGCTCCGACGACATCTCCGTGTCGGATCGCTCGTTGATCTGGAACTCCGACCTGATCGAGACGCTCGAGTACGAGAACCTCATCCTGCAGGCTGCGGTCACGGTGGTCAGCGCCGCCAACCGCAAGGAAAGCCGCGGGGCGCATGCGCGCGAGGACTTCACCGAGCGCGACGACCAGAACTGGATGAAGCACACGCTGGCGTGGGCCGACGTGGACAAGAAAGAGGTGCGCCTCGATTACCGTCCGGTGCATACCTACACGATGACGAACGAGGTGAAGTACATCGAGCCAAAGCGGCGCGAGTACTAGTATTTAAGAGTCTGATACACGCTTTCGATGGACGCTATATGCGTCCATCTCAACCGATCAGGCTCTGAAGCTTTTCAACAAGGCGCCGCGGGAGACCGTGGCGCCTTTCGCATTTCGGCGATGGGCACGCGCTGATTTCGCTGCGTGCTGGGGGGATGCCCGCGCCCCCCCCACTTGCTTTCCCGGCCGAGCGCAGCGAGAGCCGGGATCCTTCCGCATCATTTGTTTGGCAGGGCAGCGATCTACAGCGTCGTGTAAAGACCCCGGATAGCCGCAGGCTGCGCCTGCGTCTTCCGGGGACGCATTGAGGAGAGGGCGCCATCATTCGCGGGCTGGCGTGGATGCCTTGATATTATGACACCCGCAGGGGGCTTCATGAACGGGCTTTTGCACTTCAAATGTGATTCCACCTGCCCGCCTTCGCGAGCATGACGTTGGTGGTGGTGGGTCAGTGGATCTCGGGTTCGGGGGTGGGCGCGCCGGCTTCGAGGAAGTCGAAATCGCAGCCGTCGTCGGCCTGGCCGATGTGCTCCTGGAACATGCGGCCATAGCCGCGCTCGTAGCGTGGCTTGGGCGCTACCCATGCGGCTTTCCGACGTGCCAGTTCCTCGTCGGAGACGTGGAGATGCAGCAAGCGCTTCTCGACGTCGACTTCGATCTCGTCACCGGTCTGCACCAGTGCGAGCGGGCCGCCGACGAAGCTTTCAGGCGCAATGTGCAGGATGCAGGCGCCGTAGCTGGTGCCGGACATGCGCGCATCGGAAAGGCGCAGCATGTCGCGCACGCCAGCCTTCACGAGCTTGCGCGGGATCGGGAGCATGCCCCATTCCGGCATGCCGGGGCCGCCCTTGGGGCCGGAGTTCTGCAGCACGAGCACGTGGTCAGGCGTGACGTCCAGGTCCTCGCGCTCGATCTCGGCTGCCATGTGGTTGTAGTCACGGAACACGAGTGCCTTGCCGCGATGCTTGCGCAGGCGCGGCTCGGCAGCCGATGGCTTCATAACGGCGCCGCGGGGGGCAAGGTTACCCGTCAGCACGGCTGTGGCGCCTTCGGCGTAGATGGCTTTGTCGAGCGGGCGGATCACGTCGGGGAGATAGACGTCGGCGTCCTTGATGTTTTCAGCGACGGTTGCGCCGTTGACGGTGAGCGCGCGCGTATCGAGCTTGGCTTCCAGCACCTTCATGAGCGCCGGCATGCCGCCTGCGTAGAAGAAATCCTCCATCAGGTAGGCACCGGACGGGCGAATGTTGGCTATGACCGGGACATGCCGGGAGATCTGATCGAAGCGTTTGAGTGACAGCGCGATGCCGGCGCGACGCGCCATGGCGACGACGTGGATGATGGCGTTGGTAGAGCCGCCCATCGCCATGTGAACGGTGATGGCGTTGTCGAAGGCGGCGGGCGTGAGAATCTTGTCGGGTGTCAGATCGTTCCAGACCATCTCGACGATGCGGCGGCCAGATTGCATGCACATGCGCGGGTGGCCGGCGTCAGCGGCGGGGATCGACGACGCCATGGGCAGCGACAGGCCGAGGGCTTCGGCGATGCCCATCATGGTGGCGGCGGTGCCCATCGTCATGCAGGTGCCGAAGGAGCGGGCGATGCCGTTCTCCATCTCCGCCCACTGTGCCTCGCTGATGCGGCCGGCGCGCTTCTCGTCCCAATATTTCCAGACGTCCGAGCCCGAGCCCAGCGCCTGGCCCCGCCAATTGCCGCGCAGCATTGGCCCGGCAGGGCAGTATATCATGGGAATGCCCATGGAGATGGCGCCCATGACGAGGCCGGGGGTGGTCTTGTCGCATCCGCCCAGCAGCACGGCGCCATCGATCGGATGCGAGCGCAGAAGCTCCTCGGTCTCCATCGCGAGGAAGTTGCGATAGAGCATCGTCGATGGCTTCACGAAGGGCTCGGCGAGCGAAATGGCCGGAAGCTCCAACGGGAAGCCGCCTGCCTGCAACACGCCGCGTTTCACGCTCTCCGCCCGCTCGCGCAAGTGAGCGTGGCAGGAGTTGATGTCGCTCCATGTATTGATGATGCCGATGACGGGCTTGCCCTTCCAATCGTCCGCGTCATAGCCGATCTGGCGAAGGCGCGAGCGATGGCCGAACGATCTCAGGTCCTGCACGCCCAGCCAACGGTGGGAGCGCAGGTCTTCAGGCTTCTTGCGTGTCATCGGGGGTGGCGTGTCCGGCTATTCGAGCTTCAGCTTGATCTCGGTGATGAGCTTGCCCCACTTGGTGCGTTCCTCCGCCACGAACTTCTTGAATTCTTCGGCGGTGGAACCGACCGGCTCGGCAATGAGCGTTGCAAACTTTTCCTTCACGAATTTTTCCTGGCAGATCTTGCGCGTGTCGGCCTCGATCTTGTCGCAGATCTCCTTCGGGGTGCCGGCACGCACGGCCACGCCAGACCATGATGTAGTTTCGTAGCCCGGAACTGTCTCGGCGACGGTTGGATATTCCGGTGCGAGGTTCGTACGCTTGGCCGTGGTGATGCCCAGCGCCTTGACGTTGCCGGAGCGCGCGTGGCCGATGATGGAGGTGATGTTGTCGAAGATCAGATCAACCTGCCCGCCCAGCAGATCGTTCAGCGCGGGCGCGCTGCCGCGATAGGGCACGTGCGCCATCTCCACTCCCGCCATCTTCTTGAAGAGTTCGCCGGAGAGATGCACGGTGGTGCCGACGCCGGAGGACGCGTAGTTGAGCTTGCCGGGGTTCTTCTTGGCGTAGTCGATGAGGTCTGCCACGGAGTTCACGGGCAGGTCCTTGCGCACGCAAAGCAGGTTGCCGAGCGTCGCAACCTGGCTCAGCGGAATGAGGTCTTTTTCGGGGTCGAAGGGCGTTTTCGAATAGAGGAATGGGTTGGTGGCGATGCCCGGCGGCAGGATCATGATCTGCGTGCCGTCAGTTGGGCCCTTGGCTACGCGATCCATGGCGAGGTTGCCGCCTGCGCCCGCCACGTTCTCGACGACGGTCGGCGTGTTCCAAAGCGCGCCAAGGCGATCCGAGACGACGCGGCCGAAGATGTCCTGCGCGCCACCTGGCGTGAAGCCGACGAGGAACTTGATGGTCTGCCCGCCTGGGTAGGCGGTCTGGGCCAGCGTGTCCGTGCTCGCCAGCGGCAATGCAGCCGCAGCTGCCATTCCGCCTGCGAACGCTCGCCGGGTGATCAGTGTCATGCTCGTCTCTCCCTAGATTTTTTGATGTTTGTCGCGCCGGCCACGCGTGACAGGAGCCGGCGCATGCTTTTGCGTGACTATGCCTGCCCGGCGTCCGGCTAAGCAAGCTTCTCTTCCCGGGGCCTGGCAGGATCGCGATGCCGTGTGCAAATACTGTTTTCTTGCGCGCCGTTTCTTGGCGATCCGCAAGCGAAGTGCTCGCGCGACTGCGCTTTCGGATGCCCTGCCGGGCGGGAATGTCGTTGCTTTGCGAATGGTGAGGCGCGCGTCGCTCTGCCTGTGGCGCTACCCCCTCCGTAGCGGCAACTCGATTGCCGTTGTCGCCCCTTTTTTCACTCCCTTACGCGCCGCGAAGCTCCTTAATTCTCTTGACGTTCCTCCACGGGCTAATGTATGACTGACCAGTCAGTCAGCGTGGTGTTGATGTATTTGGCTCTGGGCTCTGGGCTCTGGGCTCTGGGCTCTGGGCTCTGGGCTTTGGGCTTTGGGTGCTGGCTGGTGGCCGAAGCGAATGAAAGGCCGGGACCGTGGCGAGACGGGCAACAACAGCGCAGCAGGCGGCGCGGCGGGAAGAGATTCTGAAGGCGGCGCTGGTCGTGTTTGCCGAGCATGGCTTCGAAGCGGCGCGCCTGGACGACGTCGCGAAGCGCGCAGGCGTCGCGAAGGGTACACTTTATCTCTACTTCAAGGACAAGACGGACCTTTTCGAGGCGATCGTGCGGACCGCTGCCGCGCCGCTGATCGCGCGGTTGGAAGCGGTGAGCGAGGCGCCCGATATCCCCGCGCCTGTGCTGCTCGGCATGTTCTACGAGTTGTTTCGCACAGAGGTGCTCGGTTCGGATCGCAAGCTCGTGATCCGACTGATCCTCGCGGAGGGGCCGCGCTTTCCCGATATCGCGCGGTTCTATCACCAGGAGGTGGTGGCGCCCGGCATGGCGCTGCTGCGCAAGATCATCGCCCGTGGCGTAGCCCGCGGAGAGCTTCGAAACGAGGCGCTCGAGCGCTATCCGCAGCTGGTGATGGCGCCGGCGATGATCGCGCTGCTGTGGGATGCCCTTTTCCAGCAACTGGAGCCGCTCGACATCGCGGAGATGTTTCGCACGCATCTTTCGTTGCTCACGAACGCGCCCGCCGCACCTCCTGCCATTGCCGCATCTTCGTTTGATGGGAGCCATTGATGAACCGCGCGCGCATTCCGCTGCTTCTCGCTTTTGCCGCCGTCATCGCAGGGGGGGCCTACTGGGGCATCCACCGGTATCGCGGGGTGGATGCCAACCGGATGTTCCAGGGCTGGATCGAGTCGCAGTTGATCTTCGTGGGGCCCGACGAGAGCGGCCGCATCGAGACGCTTTTGGTGCGCGAAGGGGACAAGCTTGCCGCGGGAGATCCGATCTTCACGCTCGACGCGGATCTGCAGAGGGCAGCCCTGGCTGAGGCGGAGGCAAATGTGGCGAACGCCACGGTGGCGTATCAGCGGGCCAAGGAGCTGCTGATGCGCAATGTGAGCTCGCAGAAAGTGTTCGATGATGCAGAGGCCGTGCTGCGTACGGCAGAGGCGCGGCGCAATTCGGCTCGTACGCGGCTGGAAAGACGCAAGGTGGTGAGCCCCGTGGCGGGGCCGGTGCAGGAAGTGTATTTCCGGGTCGGGGAGCTGGTGCCGGCGGGACGGCCCATCGTCTCCCTGCTGCCGCCCGGCAACGTGCGGGTGCGCTTCTTTGTGCCGCAAGATCGGGTGCCTGGGCTGAAGGTTGGCGACGCCATCACGGTCACCTGCGATGGTTGCGCCACGGGGCTTACGGCGCGGATCAACTTCATCTCGGCGCAGGCAGAGTTCACGCCTCCGGTGATCTACAGCCTGGAAGAGCGCGCGCGGCTGGTCTTCCGCATCGAGGCGCTGCCGGACAAGCCTGATGCGCTGCGCGTCGGGCAACCGGTATCTGTAGTGCTGCCTCAGACGCAGGGTCTTGCCGATGCCCGCCGCTGACATCGCCATCGAAGTCGAGGGGCTGACGAAGTCGTTTTCCGGCAAGGTGGTCGTGCGGTCGCTGTCGATGCGCGTGAAGCGAGGGCAGATCTACGGTTTCCTGGGTCCCAACGGCTCGGGCAAGACCACGACGCTTCGCATGCTGTGCGGGTTGCTGACGCCCGACAGCGGGCAAGGCAAGGCGCTGGGCTTCGATATCCGCCGTGAGAGCGAGGCAATCAAGCGGCATGTCGGCTACATGACGCAGCGCTTCTCGCTCTATCAGGATCTCTCCATTCGCGAGAACCTCGAATTCGTGGCGCGGGTGTATGGGCTGTCTGCGCCGGAACGCAGGGCACGGGAGGCGATCGAGCGGCTCGGGCTCGAGGGGCGCGAGGAACAGCTTGCGGGGGAGCTTTCCGGCGGATGGAAGCAGCGGCTGGCGCTCGGCGCGTGCATTCTGCCGCAACCGCAGTTGCTGCTTCTGGACGAGCCGACAGCAGGGGTCGATCCCAAGGCGCGGCGCGAGTTCTGGGCTGAGATCCACAAGCTCGCTTCGGAAGGGATGACGGTGCTGGTTTCGACGCACTACATGGACGAGGCGGAGCGCTGCCACGAAATCGCGTACATCGCCTACGGCACGCTGCTCGCGCAGGGGACCATCGATGAGGTGATCGCGCAGTCGCGGCTCATCACCTACACGGTGTCCGGGGCAGATCTGGCAGATCTCAGCGAGCGCCTGCAGAAGGCGCCCGGCGTGGACATGGTGGCACCGTTCGGTGCGAGCCTCCACGTGGCGGGGCGCGACGAGGACGCGCTGGAGGCGGCCATCGCCCCCTATGGCAAGGACGAGCGCTGGACGTGGGTGCGCACAGCGCCGTCGCTCGAGGACGTGTTCATCGATCTCATGTCGGCATCGAAGGACAATTTCCAATGACCGACGCTGGCAACGGATGGCGCTCGGGCGCCTTGATGCGCGCATGGGCCATGCTCGTGAAGGAATTCGTGCAGCTGCGCCGTGACAGGCTGACGTTCTCGACGATGATCTTCATTCCCGTCGTGCAACTGCTGCTCTTCGGCTATGCGATCAACACCAGTCCGCGCAATCTTCCAACGGCGGTGCTGGTCTACGAGGACAACGACCTCACGCGCTCGGTGATAGCGGCGTTGAGCAATACCTCGTATTTCCGCATGACGCGGCTTGCCCGCACGGAAGCGGAGATGGACCATTGGCTGCGGTCCGGCACGGTGCTTTTCGGAGTCGAGATACCGCCAGGGTTCGAGCGCAGCGTGCGGCGTGGCGACAAGCCCGCGGTGCTGGTGGTGGCGGACGCGAGTGATCCCGTGGCGGCCGGCACAGCGCTCGGTGCGCTGGAGGGAATCATCAACACCGCACTGGCGCGCGATCGCGGATTGCCGGAAACGATCCGGAGCGTCCCGGCCTTCGAAATACGCCAGCACCGACGCTATAACCCCGCGGCTGTGACGAGCCTCAACATCGTGCCGGGCCTTCTCGGCACCATTCTCACGATGACGATGCTGATCTTTACGGCGCTTTCGGTGACGCGGGAGATCGAGCGCGGAACGATGGAGAGCCTACTGGCCATGCCGATCCGGCCGCTGGAGATCATGCTTGGCAAGATCGCGCCTTATATTCTCATCGGGTTCCTGCAGGCGGCGCTGATCCTGCTTTTCGCGCTCGTGCTGTTCAAGGTGCCAATCTCGGGAAGCGTGACGCTGCTGGCGGTGTTGAGTACCCTCTTCATCGCCACCAATCTCTCGATCGGCTACACCTTCTCGACGATCGCGCAGAACCAGCTGCAGGCGATACAGATGTCGTTCATGTTCTTCCTGCCCAATATCCTGCTCTCGGGCTTCATGTTTCCGTTTGCGGGCATGCCAACCTGGGCGCAATGGGTGGGCGAGGCGCTGCCGCTTACGCACTATATCCGCATCGTGCGCGGCATCATGCTGAAGGGCGCCGGCATTCAGGATCTCGCCTACGAGACTGTGGCGCTGGCGTTCCTGATGCTGGTGGCGATGACGCTCGCGGTGAGGCGGTTCAGGCGGACGCTCGACTGAAAAAGGCTGGGCCTGCCCGTGGGCCGGTACGATCTCGGGCGGCAGCGTCAAATGCCCGTGTTGAGGTAATGCAGGTCCTGCGGATGGCAGAGGGACACCCGCCATTCCACTTTCTGGTTGTCTAGCGCGAAGGCGGTGCGGTCGATTTTCAGCAGAGGTGCACCTATACTGACCTTCAGCTCCTTGGCGCGGCGCTTGTCCGCCTCGACGGCCGACAGCTTGTCTGCAATGCGGACCACGTGCACGCCAAACTCGCGCTGATAAAGGTCATAGAGGGCGTCCGTGGCGTCGGCGGGCTTGAAGGACCGGAAAAGACGTGCGGGAAGCGAGATTGCCTCGGATGCGATGGCAGTGCCGTTCAGCGTGCGCAGACGATAGAGGCGAAGCACGGGGGCGCCACGTTCGATACCGAGAGCGGCACTTTCATCGGGGGAAGCCAGGGCCTTATTGCATGTGCAGGCGAGGCTGCCGAGGTTTAGCGGTTCGTGTGCTGTATTCACGAAGCCGGGGAAGCGCGACAGGCCCTGCCCCGGGAGATGCTCCGTCACGAAGGTGCCACGGCCCTGCTGGCGCGTGAGGATGCCGCTGTCTGCGAGATCGCCGATGGCTTTGCGCGCAGTGCCCTGGCTTACGTCGTATTCGGCTGCGATCTCGAACTCGTTCGGGATGATCTCGCCGGGTTGCCACTCGCCCTTTTGGATGCGCTTGAGCAAGCGTTCTCGAACCTGCTGATAAAGGGGCTTGTTGTCAGTCATGCGCGTATCTCCGCCGCGGACGAAAGCCGAACGCGGTTGCGAACCGAAATACGCGAACGGTGCAAGCAGAGTTGCAGCCGAGTATCGGGAATGGTGTGTAGCAAATCATTTTCGCTAAGGTATTCAAATCAGTTCGGACTAGAGGTTCCTGATATCCGCATCATCCACAGTATATAGGTCTTGGCAAGCGCGCGCACCGCAATAGCTACTTTGCCGCGGCAATTTGCAGACATCCCAGCGCATTTGGGGCGCAACAGTCTTGCCGGCTTATCCTCTGTACAGCGACGCAAATCGAGCCCAAGTGTTCCACACGCGTGCGCGCCCGCGTCTGCAGGGCGATATTGCGCGAGCAGACGAATAGCCGCGCAAAGCACGCTGGCAGCAGTGACCCCGAGAACGAGGAAGCGTTCATGACCCGCATCGTCATCACGGAATTCCTGGAACCGGAAGCAGTCGAGGAACTGAAAAGCCGCGGCTTCGACGTGCATTGGGATCGCGAACTATGGACGAAGCGCGGGGAACTCGAGAAACTTGTGCGTGATCTGCCGGCGCTCATCGTGCGCAACCGCACGCGCGTCGACGAAGCCTTGCTGCGGCTGGCGCCGAAGCTGAAAGTGGTGGGCCGCCTCGGGGTTGGGCTCGACAACATTGACGTCGCCGCATGCGAGCGGCGCGGCATCGAGGTGTGCTCGGCGCGCGGGGCGAACGCGACCTCGGTGTCCGAATATGCGATTGCGATGGCAATGATCCTGCTGCGCGGCCGTGCGTATCGGGATACGCAACGGCTGGTATCGGGCGAGTGGCCGCGCGAGGAGCTTGGCCGTGGTCTGGAGCTTGCCGGCAAGACCATCGGCATCATTGGGCTCGGCTCCATCGGCAGCACGACGGCGCGCAAGGCACGGGCTCTTGAGATGAAGGTGATCGCGTACGACCCTTATCTGCCGGCCGGCAGCGAGAGCTGGAACGTGGCCGAAAGCGTGGCGTTCGAGAGCCTGCTTGCGATGTCGGATGTGATCACCGTGCATTGCCCTCTCACGGCGGAGACGCGGGGCATGATAAGCGCGCCGCAAATGCAGCGCATGCGCAAAGGGGCCGTGCTCATCAACTCGGCGCGCGGCGGCATTGTGGACGAGGCAGCGTGTGCGGCGGCTCTGCGCGCGGGCAAGCTTGGAGGCGCGGCCCTCGACGTGTTCGACGACGAACCGATCCGTTCAGAGGCGGGCAAGCTGTTCAACGGACTGTCCAACGTCATCCTCACACCGCACATCTCGGGCGTGACGGCAGAGGCGAACCACCGCGTGAGCTACATGACAGTCGACAGCGTGGCGCGCGTGCTGTCGAAGTCCGGCCTTCACCAGTAGAGTTCGAACGGCGTCAGGCTCACGATGCCATCGGTGCGCCCGGCGTAGGTCACGTCCGGGCCGCCCAGCAGGTGGACAGCCGCAGCGACGCCCCGCAGTTGCGTCTCGGCTGTTGTGCGCAGGCGCATGTCGGTGCGCTCGAAGACAAGCTTGCCGTCGATCCAGAAGCGGAGAACGCCATCGGTTTCCTCCGGCTTGTTGAGCACGAGCTCCTGGGCAACGCGGACCCAGCGGCCCTTGGGCAACTCGAATGCCGTCATTTCGGGCATGAAGCGCACGTCGCCGGCGAAGGCTTCGGCCGCCTTGGCGGGGATGAGTGCGGCGCTGGACGCCTCCGGGATCGGCTTGGTGATCACGCGACTACGGACATTGCCCTCGCCATTCTGGTCCCAGGCCAGATGCACCTCGAAGCGCTCATCGTCGGTCGGATGGCCGCCGGAAAGGCCGGGCAGCAGTCCGTTGCCGCTGGTCTCGAAATCCGGCGCGAGCATCAGATTGTAGGCAAGGCAGGTGGCGCCGTGGCTTGCGACGGCGCGCGGTGTCCAGGGGAAGTGCATGCCGCCGGCGCGGCTGCCGGCATCGGGGCCACCTGCTCCGGAGGCAAGCGCGACCTTCATGACGACGGGCTTGGGGGCCTGCGCGAGACGCTGCACCTCGACATTGTGCATGCCCTTGTCCTGCCCGCCAGCGCGCGCCTGCAGTTCGTCCGGGGTCACGAGCTGACCATTCTTCTCCAGCGTGAAGTGCATCACGCTGCGGTAGCGGCGGTCACAGGGCTCGATCTGCGGCTTGAAGACCGTGTAGCGCACCGCGCCGACAACGGCCGCCACTCCGACGATGCCGGCGGCGATGTTGAAGACGATGCTGGTGCGGGCGGAAATCGGCATGGACGTTTCCTTGTCAGCGTTAGTCGGCCGCTCGTGCGTGCGCGGCTTCGATGCCGAACAGAGACGCGATGCGCTGGCCCAGCGAGGCGACACCGAGCGGGGCAAGCAGACGATGCAGGAGCGTGTCGTCGGCAGTGATGAGGGTGAACAGGGGGGCGTCGGGTTCGACGGGCATTCCGGGGCGAACGTCGAGAGAGAGGACGCGACCTGCGACGGGCGCCACGATACGGCTCAAGGTGAGTTCCTCTTCCGCCGAAGCTATGGCGACGACAAGGTCGCGGCTCTGGCGGCCGAGATCTGCGATGCGGGCCTCGAGCTTCTCCAGCGGCGCGCGGCTTTTCAGCGGTGGCGCGGAGGGGGCGGTCATGTTGGCGAGGTCCTGGCGCAGGGCATTGAGTTCGATGTTGGCGGTCGCGGCTTTCAGCTTCAGGGAGACGATGCGGGCGTCCAGCGTGCGGGTGTCCAGCGTGGCAAGCAATTCGCCCTTGGCGACGGTCGCTCCCTCCTTGACGAACACCTGCGCGCTCACGCCCTTGCGCGAGGGGAAGACGGCGGTCAGTTTCGTCTCGAACAAAGACTTGCCGGTGAGTGCAACGATGTTGCCGATGCGCGTTGTGGCAGTGAGTACAACGCCGGCTGCAAAGAAGACGGCGACGGCGGCTATGCCGGCCGCAAGGGGGCCGGAAATATGCAAGCGCGGGGCTTCAACGGCAGCGTCTGCCGCCTTGGCGGGCGCTGACGGGAGAGCCGATACTGCTTGCGATAGACGCGTCCAGGCGCTGCGGGCGGCAGCCACTGACGGCATCTCGCGCATCAAGGTCTCGACGGGCTCCAGAACGCGCCAAAGCAGCAGAACGGACGCCACGAGTGCGCCCGTCGTCATCTCGCCTTCCATGACGAGGAAGGCGCCGGTTGCGAGCGCGGCCACCTGTGCCGCGGTGCGGACGAAGCGTGTGAAGTCAGCGAGGGTGGTCGTGTTGCTGAACAGGCCATAGGCGCTTGCAACATGATCGCGGTTGAGCCGCTCCCATTGCACGACCGCTGCGGCCGGAGCGGGGGCATCCTTGACGGCTGCGAGCGCGTACCACCAGGCGGCCTTGCGCTCGGCGAGACGGGCGGAGGCGTCTGCGGCTCCCGTCATCTCAGGAAGGGCCAGCCACATGCGCAGCACGAGCACACCGGCGGCAGTGGCGGCGACGGCTGCGATGCGCCAGTCGATCAGGGCGAGGCCGGCGATCATCATCACCTGCCATGGGGTATCGAGCGCGGAGAGCAGGGGGCCGTCGGTGGCGCCGGCACGCAAGCGGCCGAGGGCCGCGACATCGTCCGCGGTTTGCGATGCGGGGCGGCGGTGGCGGGGATCGAGAAGCTCGCAGCCCAGCGTATGTTCCAGCCACAGGCCGGCGCGAAGCAGGATGCGCGCGCGCACGCTGTTGAGGCAGGCCAGCGTTGCCAGTGCTGCTGTCGCCAGCAATGCCAGGAGAGCCAACGTCTCAATGCTGCGCGCGGGAATGGCCGTGTCGACCGCGTGCAACACGAACAGCGGCAGCGCGAATTGGAGAAGGGCCGCAAAGCCTCCCAGCAGGAAAGCTGCGGCAAGGGCCCGGCGCACCTGGCCCAGGATGAGGTCGCTCGTTCGCATGGCTCTACGCAATACTGTTCGCGCAACGGAACTCGTGGCGCGGTTGGAGCCAGCAGGATCTCAGAAACGCCTAAAGGAAGCCTAAACGGTGGACGTGCAACTTGTGGTCCTTGCCCAATGCTGCGTAATCACGCGAGCCCTGGCGCGTCTCAATCCTTGTTCTGCATGTGCATGGCGAGACGCGTCGCCGGCTCACGGATTGCCTCGCGCAATGCCGGGTCGAAGATGACCTCGTCGAGCGCGCGATTGAAGCAGAGGAGCCAACCATCGCGCTCTTGCGGGCCGATGGGCGCGACCAGATGCCGGCGGCGAAGCATCGGATGCCCAAACCGGTCGGTGTAGAGCGGCGGTCCGCCCAGCCAGCCCGTAAGGTAGAGGAAGAGCTTCTGCGCGCTGCCCTCTAGGCTCGGGGGATGGATATCACGACAGGCTTTTGCCTCGGGCAGCGTATCCATCAGTTCATAGAAGCGTTCGACGAGGCGCTCGACGACGGGTTCGCCGCCGATTGCCGTGTAGAGAGATACAGTCTGGCCTTGTTCGTCCATGGCGATGCCTTGAAGGCCTAAGCGGGCGGGGTTGCGAACGTATCGGCGTGGCCGACGACGCAGCCCGTGTGCTTCTGGTCGCTCCAGGCGTGGAGATCGGCGCCAGAGACCTGTTTCGTCTCCGCGACGGCGGCCGCAAAGCCTTTCACGAGTTCAGCGATCAGGGGGGCGTCTTCGGGCCCGAGGCGCCAGGCGCTATCGCCTTCCGTGACGGTGTATCCGGCGGCTGCGAAGCCTTCGCTCAACAGATCGGGTGCATTGGGACCGGCAGAGGCACCGAACCCCTTATCGGTGCCCTGATGGACGTGGAATGCAGCGAGCATGGATGCGTCCAACTCGCTCTCCGGTGTCCAGCGCTGATTGCCGTCGTAGGTCAAAACGGTGTAGAAAGCGGCCTTACGCTTGGAAACCTCGGCAATGAGCTTGGCGAGGAAATCCGACGACACGAGATCGAACAGCGCGGATGCTGTGACCAGATTGGCGCCCGGCGAGAGAACGTCTTCCAACTCGCGGGAAAGATCTGCCTGGCGGAACGAGACGGTGATGCGGCGTGCACCCTTGAAGAGGACAAGCGCGCCATCCTTCTCAGCCGAGCCGTCTGCCCAGGCGGTCAAGCGCTCGCGTGCGGCGGCGAGCAGGGCCGCGTCGTAGTCGACAAGGGTCCAAAGCTGCTCGGGGCCAAGAAGTGGCGCAGTTGCGCGCAGGTTCGAGCCGGTGCCGCAGCCGAGGTCGATCACGGTCACGGGGCGCCAGCCTTCGAAATACATAGCAAGGGCCTGCGCCAGCTTTGGGTTGCGTGAGCGATGGTCTGCGGGCTCGCGCAGCGCGAGCCAGTCGGCGCTGAAACCGGTCATGTGGCCTCTCTAACAGTTCTTTTCACGGCCCCGGCGATCATGCGGGCGGTGTCTTCCCAGCGCCAGAGTTTTTGGGCGGCGTCCCAGGCGGCGTCCGACATCGTGCGGCGCAGCTGCGGGTCATTGGCAAGCTTCGTTATGGCCTGGGCGAGTGCGGCAGCATCGCCTGGGGCGACTTTGAGTGCGGCGCTATCGGGCACGGTGTCGGCGGCAGCGCCGCCGGTCGTGCATACGATGGGCAGGCCACGGGCCAGGGCCTCGGTCAGCACCATGCCGAAGCCTTCGTGCAAGGAGGCCAGGACGAAAAGGTCTGCCTCGTTGTACAGCGCGTCGAGTTCGGCCTGCGGCAAGGCGCCGAGGATGCGCACGCGCGGGCCGAGGCCCGTCTCCTGCAAGGCGCGCTCGAGGGCGTCGTTGGCTGCAGGGCTCAGGGTTCGCGAGCCGGCGATAGTGAGGCGCCACGGCGTGTCGGCCAGCATCGCCAGGGCGCGGATCAGAACATCGTAGGCTTTGCGGGGAACGATGGAGCCCACGGATAGAATATGCAGGGAGGCTGCAGCACCGGAGCCGATGGCGCGGGAGGCTGCATCGGTGCCGGGGGATGCAAGCGTCATGCGCGCGCGGGGCACGCCAAATTCCTGGGCGACCGTTTCGAGGGTCGACTGACTCACGCCGATGACGTGGCGCGCGAAGGCCAGTGCCATCCTCTCAGACATGTGAAAGCGCTGCTTCTGCTCAGGATCGAGCCCGGTCTCAAGGTACAGTGGGTGATGCACCAGCGCGATGATCGGCTGCGGGATGCGCGCCACCATCTCCGCCGGCATCGCGCCGAATGCCAGGCCGTCGATAAGAAGGGGCATCCGCGGCGGCAGGGCCTGCAGCATGCGTTCGCTCTCTGCCAGGATGGCCGGGGTGGGGAAGGGATAGCCCGAGGGCAGCGCGACGTGCCGCGGGTTCACGCCGAACCGCGGCAGCAACGCCATCATGCGCCGGTCGTAGGTGTAGCCGCCGGTCGGGAGATCGATGTCGCCGGGAATGACGAAACCGATCTCGACCGTGGGCTGCGCGTCCTCCGACGTCATGGCCTCTTCCACGCGCGATAGGACCGGCAGGCTCGAGCAGGCGCGGGCATTATGCGACCGGGCCTTCAAACCATGCGCGCGCGAGATCGGTCTCGTGCAGGGTGACGCGGATTTTCGCGAGGCCCTTGCCGTCCTCGCCGAGGGCGCCTTCCTTGGCGGCCTTGGCAACGGCGTCGAAGACGTAGCGGCACAGGAACTCGGTGGTGGTCAGCTTGCCCTTGAACTGGGCAAGCTCGTCGAGGTTCTTGTAGGCAAGCGGCTTCAGCGTCTTGTTCAGAACGTCGAGGGCGGCGCCGATATCCACCACCACGTTCTGCTTCGTCAGCTGCTCGCGATAAAAGGCAACGTCCACCACGAAGGTGGCGCCGTGCATGTTCTGTGCGGGACCAAAGAAAGGATCGGGCAGGCTGTGAGCGATCATGATGCGGTCGCGCACTTCTACGGCGTACATGGGGCAGGTCTCCAGACAGGTTAGACGGTGGGATAGCGGATGACCGGGGCGAGGCCCTCGGTGGATGTGAGAACGCGGGGCAGCTCGTCGGGCGCCTTTTCGAAGGCAATCTCCTCGCTGACGAGCTGGTCGAGCGCCACCTCGCCGAGCAGGCTCACCGCTGCGACACGGCGGCGCGGATAGTCCCAGCGTGGCCGGCGCGACGGAGAGATCTGCCCGACTTGCGACGAGATCAGTCTGAGGCGGCCGGAATGGAACATATCGCCCAGGTCGACCGTCACCGGCTTATCGCCATACCAGCTCAATTCCACGATCGTGCCCTCGAGGCCTGCGCATTTGATGGCTGTATTGAGCCCGCCAGATGAGGCGGATGCATGGAAAACCACGTCGGCATCGTGGGGTGCGTCATTGGGGCTCGCGAAGGCGGCGCCAAGTGCCTCTGCGACAGGCCGGCGGTTCTCGCTCACGTCGACAGAGGTGACGTGCGCGCCGGGCAGGCGGGCCGCCAGGGAGGCCACCAGCAGGCCAACGATGCCCGCGCCCACCACAACGATGCGGTCTCCGGGTCCAGCGCCGCTGTCCCACAACGCGTTGAGGGCGGTTTCCATGTTGGCCGTCAGGGTGGCGCGGCGGGCCGGGATCTCCGGCGGGATCACGGCGAGCATATCGATGGGGGCGTCGAATACGTCCTGATGGGGGTGCAGGCAGAATACCGTCTTGCCCAGGAGCGGCGCCGGCCCCTCCTCTACCACGCCGGTCGCGCAATAGCCGTATTTCACGGGGAAGGGGAACTCGCCCTCCTGGTTGGGCCCGCGCATGCGGGTCCATTCGCTCTGGGCAATGGCTCCGTTGAAGACGAGACGTTCCGTGCCGCGACTGATTCCGGAATACAAGGTACGGATGCGGGCCATGCCCGGCTGCAGTGGCCCTAAGCGGGCGTGCCGCAGTTCCACGACGCCCTTTCCGACGTACCAGACGGCCCGTGCAACCTGGATTTTGCCCGTCGATCGGCGTGCATTCATGTTGCGTACACCCGCGCTGCTGTCCTAATGGCGCCCGCCCAACCGGCTATGCCTGTCCCTCACCATCGAGACCCGTCCCCGAAAGCTATGACCGACAGCCTCGACACTCCCCGTGCGCTCGACACCAGCCTTTCCGGCCAGGGCGGCTCCGCACCGGGCCTGAGCCTTACGACACCCGCCGGCCTGCAGTCCATCGCGGAACTCGCCCGGCGCAGGCGCCTCGTGCTGGTGCTCAACGTCGTGAC
>JBDHTJ010000041.1:0-32109 GCA_039808585.1 Hyphomicrobiaceae bacterium
GCACGGTCGAGTTCCGGAAACTCCTGATGGCGCCCCGACCGCGGCGGCCATTCCATTCTGAAGAGATTGCTCGTGAGCGTGGAGGGATCCCAATTCTGTTCCATCGCCCAGATCTTCACGATCTTGCCACCGGGCTGGCGCACTGCGCCGAGCGGGAATGGATTGCCAGACGGCGCAAAGCCCGTCTCCTCGCAAAACTCGCGATACGCCGCGGCAAGCGGATCTTCGCCAGGCTCGATCTCGCCCTTGGGGATAGACCAGGCACCGGCATCCCTATACTTCCAGAAGGGGCCTCCGGGATGGCCGAGCAGCACCTCGAGCCGCCCGTCGACGCGGCGGTAGAGCAGAAGTCCGGCGCTCTGTTTCTTCGGGCGCATCACAGCTGCAGTCCGATTGGAACGATATTGTCACAGCGCCTCTACAGAGGCGGCACTCTTGCCGGCGGCCGCTATCGCTGCAAGCCGCGCGGCGATGGCGGGCGTGAGACCGGCACCACGATAGGGTTGCCAGGACGGCAGCTCTTCAACGCGGTGGCAGGCGATCTCGGTACCATCCGGCATGGCGCGCAACGGCGGTCGCTCCGTGCGGCAGCGCTCCACGGAAAACGGGCAGCGCGGATGGAATTTGCAGCCGGACGGCACCTTCAGTGGGCTCGGCACATCCCCCTGCAGCACGGGCTTGGCCTCCCGCACGCTCGGATCGGGATATGGCACGGCGGCTAGCAGCGCGCGCGTATAGGGATGGCGAGGGGTGATGGTGACGGCGCCCTTGTCACCGATCTCGACGATCTCGCCCAGATACATCACCGCGATACGATCGGCGATGTGGCGCACGACGGCCAGATCGTGCGCAATGAAGATATAGCTCAAGTTGAAATCGCGCTTGAGGTCTTCGAGCAGATTGATCACATGGGCCTGGATCGACACGTCGAGGGCCGACACCGGCTCGTCGCACACCACGAGTTCGGGCTTGGTTGCTAGCGCCCGCGCGATACCGATGCGCTGGCGCTGCCCGCCGGAGAACTCATGCGGGTAGCGTTCAGCGTGATACGGCGCCAGGCCGACCACCTTGAGCAGCGCCTGCATCTCCCGCTCGAGATCATCCGCCGAAAGCTTCAGGTGCAACGCCATCGGCTCGATCAGGATGCGGCGGATGGACAGCCTCGGGTTGAGCGAGGCATAGGGATCCTGGAAGATCATTTGCATGCGCCGTCGCATGTGGCGCAGGGCCTCGCGGTCGAGATTGACGAGGTCCGTCCCGGCGAAGGTCACGCCGCCCGAGGTCGGCTCGATGAGGCGCAGGACGAGGCGCGCCAGAGTGGACTTGCCGCAACCGGACTCGCCCACCACCGCCAGTGTCTCGCCCCGCCTGAGATCGAACGAAACACCATCCACCGCCCGCACGCGCCCGATTTCCCGGCGCAATACCAGCCCACGCCGCACCGGATAGTGCTTGGTGAGGTTGCGCACCTTCAGCAGCACGTCGTCACTCATGGCCGCGATCCCTGCTCGACGGGGGCGCGCCAGCAAGCCACCGAGTGTCCCGGGGCAAGTGCACGCAAGGCCGGTTCCTCCCGATGGCATTGCGCCACCGCCAGCGCGCAGCGCGGGGAAAACCGGCACCCCTTCGGCATGTGGGATGGATGCGGCACCGTGCCAGGGATTGTCTGCAGCCGCCCCACGTCGGCGTCCATGCGCGGCATGGAAGCGAGAAGGCCCAGCGTGTAGGGGTGCTGCGCGTCCGAGAAGATGTCTTCGACAGCGCCCGTCTCCACGATCTTGCCCGCATACATCACGGCAATCTTCTGTGCTGTCTCGGCAACCACCCCGAGGTCGTGCGTGATGAGGATGATGGCAGTGCCGAGCCGTTCCTGCAGGCTGCGCAGGAGATCGAGGATCTGCGCCTGCACCGTCACATCAAGAGCTGTCGTCGGCTCGTCGGCGATGAGAAGCTGGGGATCGCAGGCGAGCGCCATGGCGATCATGACGCGCTGGCGCATGCCCCCCGAGAGCTGGTGCGGAAACTCGTCGATGCGCACTTCGGGGCTCGGGATGCGCACGAGCCGCAGCATCTCGATCGCCTGCTCTCGCGCAGCCTTCGCGCCGACGTTCTTGTGGCGCCGAAGGCCCTCCACAATCTGGTCGCCGACGCGCGCCACCGGATTGAGCGACGTCATCGGCTCCTGGAAGATCATGGACATGCGCAAGCCGCGCAGATCCTCGATCTCGCGACGCGGCTTGCCGACGAGTTCCTCGCCCATGAGGCGAACGGAGCCCGCAACTGTTCGCCCCGGTGGCTCCGGCACGAGACGCATGATGGACAGGGCCGTCACGCTCTTGCCCGAGCCCGATTCCCCGACGATGGCGAGTGTGGAACCGGCGTCCACCGTGAACGAGACGCCGTCGACGGCCGTAAAGCTACCGCTGCCGGTGCGGAAGGCGATCTTGAGGCCCTCCACCGCAAGCAGCGGCTTGGTTTCGGCGATCGGGGCTGCTGCGTCCAGCATCGTGCTTCAGTCCGCCTCGCGATCGAAGACGAGCGGCGAGATTTCCAGATGCGAGCGCTTGGCCCAGTCGAGCTGGCGCACCTGTGGCAACAGGCGCTGCTGGGTTGCATCGAGCTCGGCCGCGGCAGAGGCATAATCGAGCGTGATGACCCGGCCATCGGCCACAACCTGCTGGCCATCGACGAACACGTGGCGCACCGCCCGTTCCGCGGCCACGTAGATCAGGCTGCGGATGGGATCGCGCATCGGCCGCATGGAGGGCGCCGTGAGGTCCACCATCACCAGGTCGGCCTTCGCCCCCTTGGCGAGGCGGCCGATATCGTCGCGATGCAGTGCCTTGGCGCCACCCAGCGTGGCGGCATTGAAGATCTCGCTGGTGCGCACGTCGAAGGGGCTCTGGCCGACGATGCGGGAGGCATAGAGCGCGTGCCGCAGTTCCTCCAGCATGTTGTGCGGATAGGTGTCCGTGCCGATGCCGATATTGACGCCGCGGCGGATGTAGGCGCCCACCGTCTGCATGGTAATGCCGCGGCGGATGAACACCGTCGGACAATGGGCAATCGATGTGCCTGCGTCGATGATGCTGGCAAGGTCGTCGCGCCTCGGCCAATGCGCGTGGCTGTGATGGTCGAGGAAGATACCGTGGCCGATGATGCTGAGCGGCCCCAGCACGCCCAGGGATTGCAGCCACTCGATCGGCGTCATGCCATGCCGGCGCGTGATCTCGTGGAACTCGACCGTGGATTGCGCGGCGTGGATCTGGAATGGCAGCTTCTGGCGCTGGGCCTCCGCGTAGCTGTCCTTGATGAGCTCCGGCGAGCAGGTATCGATCTGGGAGGGCGCCATCATGCCCGACAGGCGCCCGGAGGCATGGCGGGTCGCAGCGGAGATGACACCGAGAGCCGCATCCATGCCGCGCCGGCCGGCCACCTCGTCCCACTCGTATTTCACGACGTGGCCGTTGTCGGTGTACCAGCGCGCAGTGCGGTACATCGGCGCCAGAACGCCCCGCAGGCCACTGCGGCCGATCACGTCGACCCAGCCGTCCCACGGCACCGACAGATCGACAAGCGTCGTCACACCCGACATCAGGGCTTCGCAGAAGGCAACCTTCGCGGAAGCCGCAACGCCCTCCGCGTCGGGCCGCAGCAGTGGCATGATTTCGTAGAGCGAGGAGTTGTAGAGCTTGGCCGAGCCTATCTCATCAGTCCAGCCCTTGTTGAGCGGTTCCGAGGCCGGATGCGAATGGATATTGACGAGGCCCGGCATGACCATGAAGCCGCGGCCATCGATTTCGCGATCACCCTTCCCGTCGTACGTGCCGCCCACGTGCACGAGGCGATCGTTGGCGAAGGCGACGTCGCCCTTGTCGTAACGGTGGCTTCCGCCCTCGAAGGCGACGACCCAATCGGCATTGCGAATGACTGTTGTGGACATGAAGCTCTCGTGCCAAGCGGGGCACGCGGCGCATGACGATCGCCGCGTGCGGTTCAAGACTGCGTCAGTTCAGGAACTTGATGTCGAGGCCCTTGTAGAGCCCGCAACCATAGATGTTGTGCGCCTTGAAAGGCGCCAGCTTCGCGGAATACCCGATCTTCATCGGCTCGTGATAGAGCGGGATCCATACGGCAGCCTTGTGCACCTGGGTGAGCACCTCGCCATAAGCGCTCGCCCGTTCGTCGTCCTTGAGGGCGGCCATGCCGGCGTCGAGCAGCTGGTCGGTCTTGGCGTCCTTCCAGTTCATGCGGTTGGGCGTGGGTGCATTGGTGGAGCGGAAGTAGAGATTGAGTGCATCACCTGCCGAGATGTAGGGGAAGCTCATGCCGAACATGTCGAACTCCTGCGTGGCGAGCTTGCCCCAGGCGACGGTGGCATCGAACAACTGCACCTTCACGTCGACACCGATCTTGCGCAGGTCGCCCTGCACTGCCTCGGCGAGCTTCTGCCAGGTGGAGCCCGTGAAGGTGTAGAGCACCGGCTCGATCTTCTTGCCGTTGCGCGTACGCAGGCCATCAGGCCCCTTGGCAAAGCCTGCCTCGTCGAGGAGCTTGTTGGCCTCTGCCAGGTTGGTCTTGATCAGCTCGGGCTCGAGCTTCTTGTTCCAGTCGAGCGCCTGCGTGGAGATGTAGCTGTAGGCCGGTTCCACCTCGCCGAAATAGAGGTTCTTGGCGATTGCCCCCTGGTCCACTGCCATCACCATGGCGCGGCGCAGCTTCTCGTCGTTGACCTCGGCCTTGTCGATCTTGAAGCCGATGAAGTAGGTCCAGAACGCCTCGTTGGACCCCACCACCTTGGTCATCGGGTTGTTGCGCAGCGTGCGGAACCCGGAATAGGGGATGTACTGCGTGACCTGGCTTTGCCCCGTCATGACGGCGGCAAGGCGCGTGTTTTCCTCCGGCACGATCTTCCACACGATCTCGGACACAGCCGCAGGGCCGCGGTTCTCCGAAATGGGCGGGCCCCAGCGATAAGCCTCGTGGCGCTTCATGCGCATCTCGTTGCGGGGCTGCCAGTCTACCCAGCAGAACGGGCCGGTGCCGTTGAAACCCTTGACGCCGAAGTCGGCACCGAGCTTGCCCACATTCTCCTTGTCAATGACCACAGCGAAGCTCTGCGTCAGCTGGTAGAGCAACTCGGAGTAGGGTTGGGACAGCTTGTATTCGACAGTGTAGTCATCCTTCGCCGTGATATCCGCGACCTTGCCGGCGCGCCAGCGCACAGGTGACTTCGTCTCAGGATTGATCCAACGCTTGAGGGAGTAGACGACGTCCTCGGCCTTCATCGCCTTGCCGTCGCAGAACTTCACGTCCTTGCGCAAGTTGAACACGTAGGTGAGGCCGTCCGGACTGGTGGTCCAGCTCTCGGCGAGGCCCGGCTTGATGGTCTTCATGTCGAAGTCCAGCGACACCAGCGTGTCGGCCAGCATGAACAGCACCTCCGAGGCGCCGCGTGCTGTGGAGCGGTGCGGATCGTAGCGGTCGCTGTCGACCTCACGCACAATCGTCACGCTTTGCGCCGCAGCGGCAACAGGTGCGAGCACCGCTGCAGCCAGTGCGAGGGCACCCAGTATCGGCTTTGCTTGCATGTCTTGCTTTCTCCCGTCTGATCGAATGGCTAGAGGTTGCGCATGCGCGGATCGAGGGCGTCACGCAAGGCGTCGCCCAGGAGGTTCGCGCAGAGTACCGTGACGAAGATGACGAGGCTCGGCAGCGTAGCGATGTGGGCTGCAAAGAACAGCGCATCGCGCCCCTGCGAGGCCATCATGCCGAGTTCGGCTTCCGGCGGACGCACGCCGAGCCCGAGGAAGCTCAAGGCCGCGCCGATGAGGATCACCTGCCCGAAGCGCAAGGTGAGGAACACGAACACCGAGCCGATGCAATTGAGCCCGAGATAGCGCACGATGAGCGTGCGGTCCGAAAGGCCGATGGCGCGCCCCGCCTCCATGTACTCCTGCCCCATCACGACGAGTGCCGTGGAACGCGTGATGCGCGCCACATCGGGGATGGCCGCGATTGAAAGCGCGATGATTACAGGCACCGTGCCGGGCCCGATCACGGCGGCCAGCGACAGGCCCAGCAGGATGGCCGGAAACGAGAGGAGCACATCGACCACGCGCATGATGGCGGTGTCGAGACTGGAGAAATAAGCAGCCGTTATCCCGACGACCACACCGGTGCCGCCGCCGAAGATCACGGCCAAGAGGCCGGTGAGCAACGTCGTGCGCGTGCCGTAGAGAAGCCTGGAGAGGAGGTCGCGACCTTGCTGGTCCGTGCCTAGCAGGAAATCCGGCGAGCCCCCGTCCATGAATGAGGGCGGCAGGAAGGGGATGTGCCCGGTTTGATAAGGATCGTAAGGCGCAATCCAAGAGGCAGCCACCGAGAGCGCAATGATCACCAGAAGCGTGCCGCCGGCAATGAGCACAGTCGGATCGCGCGGCAGCCAGATGCGCCTGCGGGTCACTGGCGCACTCTCGCTCGCACCGCCTGGTGAAACTGTCGTCGTCATGCGCGGTTCACCCGCGGATCGAGGAGCCCGTAGAGGATGTCGACGATCAGATTGATGATCACGAAGCACAAGGCGAGCACGAGGATCGCACCCTGGGCCAGCGGCAGATCGCTCGCCAGGATGGCACCGACCGCCAGCCGGCCGACGCCGGGCCAGGAGTAGATGCTCTCCGTCACTACGGCGCCACCCAGAAGGTAGCCCGCCTGCAGGCCAACCAACGTCACGACGGGAATGAGCGCATTGCGCAGGGCATGCCGGATGATGACGGTGTGCTCGCGGAGGCCCTTCGCACGTGCCGTGCGCACGAAATCCGCCTTCAGCACGTCGAGCACGCTGGCGCGGGTCATCCGCGCGACTGGGCCCACAAAAACGAACCCCAGCGTCATGGCAGGAAGCACGATGTGGGCAAGGCCCTGGCTGGTCCAGATCGGGCCGCCGCGGCCCAGGAACGGCAAGAGTTGCCACTTGTACCCGAGATACTGCAACAGAAGCAGGCCTATGAAGAACACGGGCATGGAGACGCCGGCGACGGACAAAGCCATGATCCCGCGATCGATGATCCCGCGCTGGTTGACGGCCGCGATCGTGCCCATGGCAATGCCGAGCGGCACGGCGAACAGGAGGCAGGCGAACATCAATTCGGCCGTTGCGCCCACCGCCGAAGTGAGTTCCCCGAACACCGACGTGTTGTTGATCATCGACTTGCCGAGATCGCCCTGCAGAACGCGGCCCAGATAGCGGCCGAACTGCACCAGCGCCGGCTGGTCGAGGCCCATCTCCTGCCGGATCTTCTCGACAACATCAGGCGTCGCGGTGGGGCCGGCGATGATGATCGCGGGATCTCCCGGCGCCAGCTTGATGAGCAGGAAACCGAAGATCAGAACCCCAAACAGCACCGGCAGCGACAACAGCAGGCGATACGCGACTTGCTGGGCCATCCCATTCCCTTATGGCTCCGACGAAACTCCTGTGCGGGCAACACCTTGCCACAACGACCGGCGATCAGCGATCAGCGTCGCATGCAGATGGATTTGCACCAGAGCCTCGTTCTTCGTGCTCGAACGTTAGACCAACTCTGCAGCGCATGACGAGCCGGTTTTTTGGGCTATCGCTGCCCAATCACTATGCTCGGCCCCATCGGCTGACCCTGCGGCACCGCATTTTCCGCGCAGAGACGTGCGCCATGCGTCACAGCAGGGTTACATGCTCAACCTAGAACAGCCACGGAGGCGGAGAGCTCGCAAAGGCTCTATGAGGGCTCACGGGCCCCCGCTTCCGCGGAGACGGGCCTGCGCCCTCGGGCCCCGCACTCCGTTGTCGGGCCAGCCCGGTGACGCTGCCAACCCCGCAAGGCGCGCGTCACCGGGGGCTTGGGCCTTGGCCTTCAGGATACTGTTGGAAAAAGCACGTTGTATTGAGCGGCAGTCATCGCCGCCAGCTGCGTGGTGGTGAAGGCCTGCGCCTGGGTGGTCGAGAGGGCCGCCAGATCGTCCGTCGTCAATCCGGTGATCTGGGTGGCCGACAGGGCGGCGAGGCCAGTGACGGTGAGCGAGGCCACCTGCGTCGTCGTGAGATAGAAAATCTGCGTGACCGAGAAGGCCTCGACCTGGGTACCGTTGAGCTCCGCAATGTCGAACGGCGTGAGGCCCTTGATCTGCGTCGCGGTGAGCGCCTTCAGCTGCCCCGTCAGGAGTGCGGCGACCTGCGTCGTAGCGAGGGCGGAGATTTCCTCCGCAGACAGCGTACGGAACTGGGTGCTCGACAACGCCTGGATCTGGTCGGTCGTGAGTTGCGCCACGTCATAGAGATCGAACGCCTCGATCTGTGCCGCGCTCATCGCCGTAATCTGCGTCGTGGTGAGCCCCTCCACTTGAACAGGTGTGATCGCCGCGATTTGCGTTGTACTCATCGCGCGGATCTGGGTCGTGGTCAGCGCGCCGATCTGGTTTGATCCCATGACCGATATCTGGTCCGGCGACAGTGACGCGACATGGCCGACAGAGAGCGCAGCAATCTGCGTAAGGGGGAGCGCTGCGATCACATCGTTGCTCAGATGCGCGATCGCGGACGGCGAGAGCGACGTGAACTGTGTCGTCGTCAGACCAGCCAGCTGCGTAGGCGTGAGATAGGAGACGCCAAGGACGCTGATTGCCGAGATTTGGCTGACCGAAAACGCTGCGATCTGGGTCGGCGTGAGAACTGCGATGGCCTGGGGGCTGAGCCCGGCGATCTGCGCGGCTGTCAACGCCGTCACCTGCGTGCTCCCAAGGGCCGCCATCTGCGTCTCGGTGAGCCCCGCAATCTGGTACGACGTCAGCGCCGCGAATTGCACCGACGACAGCGCGTTGATGTCCGTCGTCGACATGCCTGAAATGGCATAGCTCGACAGCGCCGCGACCTGGGCCGAGGAAAGCCGGGCAAGTTGCGACGTGGTGATACCCGCCGCCTGCGCGGACGTGATCGCGCCAAGCTGCGTCGTCGAGAAAGCGCCGAATTGCGTGGTGGTGAGGCTGGCGACCTGCGTCACGCTCATCGCGGCCAGGGCCGTGGTGGAGAGCGCGTTGAGCTGCGATCCGGTAAAGGCGGCAATCTGCGTTGTCGAAAACGCCGCGACCACGTCCGCCGACAGCGCGTGGACTTGCGTCGTTCCGAGACTGGCCAGCAGCGTCGTCGGAAGGCTTGCCAGGATGTCGGTCGTAAGACCTGCGAGCGCGGTGCCGGTAAGTGCCGCCGCCTGCGTGGCGTTGAACTGGGCGAACTGGCTCGTCGTCAGCCCCGCGGCCCCAGTCGCCGAAAGCCCCTTCACCTGCGTGGAGGACAGCAAGCCGATCTGCGTTGTCGAAAGCCACGAAACCTGCGCGGCCGAGAGCGCACCGAACTGGAGGGCGGTCAGGGCCTGGAACTGGGTGTTCGAGAGCTGCGCCAGATGCGTCGATGTCAGGGCGGCAATCGCATCGAGCGAAAGCCCGTTGATCTGGGTGGAACCAAGCGCCGCCACCTGCGTGCTGGAGAGCGCAAGGAGCTGGTCCGATGTCAGGCCGCCGAGCATGCCGGCGCTGAGGCCAGTCATCTGCGTGGTGGTGAGGCTTGCCAGCTGCGTGGTCGTCAGCGCCGTGATGGACGACCGCTTGAGGCCGGCAATCTGGCTGGACTTCAGGGTGCCGATCTGCGTCAGCGTGAGAACGCCAATGGCACTGGACGAGAGCCCGCCGAGCTGGGTGGAGGAAAGCCCCGCCAGCTGGGTCGTCAAAAGCGAAGCCGCATCGTCGCTGGTGAGGGCCGACATCTGTGTCGCATTGAGCCCGGCGAGTTGCGTCGTCGAGAACTCGACGATCTGGCTCGTTGCAATCGCGCCGACCTGAGTCGTCGAGAGCCCGGAAAGCTGCTGCGAGGTCAATGCGCGCAGTTGCGTTACCGCAAGGCCCGAGAGGATGGCTGTGTCGATGGCGCGCAGCTGTGCCGTCGTCAGGGCGGCCACCTGCGCCGTGGAAAGGCTTCCGATCTGCGTTGAACTGAGTGCGCCGATGGCCGAGGCGACGACAGCGGCAAGCGCCTGCGACGACAGTGCCGCAAGCTGATCTGTGGTGAGTGCCGCAAGATTGCCCGTCGTCAAGGCACGCGACTGCGTGCTGCTGATGCGAGAAAGCTGCGTGGCCGACAGGGCACCGAACTGCGACGACGTAAGGCTTACGATCTGCGACGGCAAGAGGCCCGCCAGCTGCGTGGTCGAGAAGGCGGCGAAGTTGCTGACACTCAGCGCCGCGACGGCCGCGGCCGACAAGCCACCGACCTGGGTCGAGGTCAGCGCGGCCAGCTGGGCCGGAGAAAGCGCAGCCACCGCGTCGGTGGAGAGGGCGCGTGCCTGCGTGACGGACATGCCGGCAAGCTGCGTCGTCGAGAGAACTGCCACCTGTGTCGACGTGAGCCCGCCGAACGCGCCTGGAGCAAGCGCTGAGATCTGGCTTGAAAGAAAGCCCTGCACCTGCGTTTCCGTCAATGCCGCGACCTGCGTACTCGTCATTGCGCGCACCTGCGTCACCGACAGGGCCGCCAGCCAGGAAGCCGCAAAGGCGGGCAGCTGCGTGCTCGTAAGGGCCGCCACTTGCGCTGCGATGAGGCCTTTCGCCTGCGTCGACGTCAAGCTGGCAAGCTGCGTCGTGGTCAGGGTGGCAAGGACAGCGGGCGGAATCCCGGTGAGTTGCGAGGACGCCAGTGCCGCGATCTGCGAGGCGGCGAGTGCCGCGAAATCCTCGCTCGACAGCCCCTGCACCTGCCCAGTGGCCAGAACACCGAATTGCTGCGTGGTGAGCGCTGCAATCTGCGTCGTACTCATCGCGACGATCTGCGCACGTGTCAGGCCTTTGACCTGCGTCGTCCCCAGCGCCCCCACCTGCGCAGCACTCAACGCGGCAACGGCCGTTACTTGCAGCGCGCCGATCTGATTGGACTTGAAGGCATTGAGCTGCGCCGTGGACAACGACGTGACCGCATCCGCCGAAAGCGCCGCCACCTGCGTCACCCCCAGCGCGCCCAATTGCGTGGTCGTGAGACCACTCACCTGCGTGCTGGCCAGCCGCGACACCACGTCAGCAGAAAGGCCCCCGATTTGCGAAGCCGAAAGGGCCGCGATGAGCGTGGAGGTAAGCAGCGTTACATCGCTCGTCGGCAGCGCACGGATCTGTGCACTGCTGAGCCCCGTGATCTGCGTCGTGGTGAGGGCAGAAAGCTGCGTCGTCGATAGCGCAGCGATGGCGCTCGGTGCCAGGGCCGCAAGCTGCGTCGCCTTCAGCGCCGCGATCTGACCGAGGTCGAGGATCCCGATGGCCGTGGTAGTAAGCCCGCGCATCTGGTTGGTGGCAAAGCCGGCCAGCTGCCCGCTCGTCAACGCCGCGATCTGTGTTGCAGCGAGCGCTGTCACCTGTAGGCCTGTGAGGCCCTGCAGCTGCGTGGAGGAAAAGCTTGCGAACTGCTCGAGAGATAGTGCCGCCAGGCTCGTCGTGCTCATGGCGCCGAGTTGTGTCGCCGATAGCACCTGAAGCTGCGTCGGCGCAAGAGCCGTCGCCTGCGCCAAGGTGAGCGCCTTGACCTGCGCAACGCTCAACGCCTTCACCTGCGTCGTCGACAGCACGGCGATCTGCGTCGCATCGAGCGTGGCGAGACGCGAAGGCTGAATGGCGGCAATCTGCGTCGCCGTGAAGGCTTGCAGCTGCGCTGCCCCCAAGGCCTGCAGCGCCGTGCTCGACAGGGCGCCCGCCTGATTGGCGGTCCAGGCTGTGATATTGGCGGTGCCGAGCGCCTGGACCTGCGCTGCCGTCAGCGCGGCAATCTGCGTACCAGCGAGCGCATTGCTTTGCGAGGTGGTAAGCGCGCCGATCTCCTCAGCCGTTAGAGCGCCGAAGGCAAGCGTGCTCAAGGCTGCAAGTTGTGTTGGCGCGAAGGCCGTCACTTGCGAAGAGCTGAGATTGCCGACCACCGTCGAAGTCAATGCTCGCATCTGGGTTGCAGCAAGGCCCCTCACTTGCGTTGTCGTCAGCGCCTGCAGCTGGCCGGCGCTGAGAGCAAGCAGCGCACTGGTCATCAGCGCATTGACCTGCGTAGAGGTGAGAGCAGCGATCTGGTTCGCGCTCAACCCGCCGATCGCGTCGAGCTTCAGCACG
The DNA here is from genome assembly GCA_039808585.1 of Hyphomicrobiaceae bacterium. Classification (GTDB taxonomy): domain Bacteria; phylum Pseudomonadota; class Alphaproteobacteria; order Rhizobiales; family Hyphomicrobiaceae; genus AWTP1-13. The sequence continues at coordinate 12,169 of JBDHTJ010000041.1, forward strand.
CGGACCTGGCCAACCGTGAGGCCTGCGAGCTGCGCTTCCGTCAATGCCTGGATCTGGCCGGCCGAGAGAGCCGAGAATTGCGCGACAGTAAGCGCCGCGATCTGCGACGCCGTAAGTGTTGCGATCTGTGTTTCGGCAAGCGCCTGCAACGCCGTCGTCTTCAGGGCAACGAGTTGCGTCGCCTTCAGCACAGCCAGCTGTCCGCCCGAGAGACCGCCCACCCCCGCTGCCGTGAGGGCCGCCATCTGCGCCGCCGTCAGCGCCTGCACCTGTGTGTTTGCGAGCGACGCGATCTGATTGGCATCGAGCAGCGCGATCGCGGAAGTGACGAGGTTGGCGACCTGCGTCGTGGTGAGCGCTGCCAGCTGCGGCGTCGTCAGGTTCGCAACCGTAGTGGCCGGAATGAGCTTCACCTGCTGGGCTGTGAGACCGGCGATCTGTGCCGCAGTCAGCAGCCCAAGGTTCGTCGTGAGCGCCTGGAACTGCGCGTTCGAAAGCGCTGCGAGCTGCGTCGCCGCCAGCGCCCCGATCTGATCGGCACTCAGTGCCGCGATGTTGCCCGTCTTCAGCGCCTTGATCTGCGTGGTGGTGAAGGCCGCGAGTTCAGACGGCGCAAGCGCCTCCAGAGCGGTCGTCGTCAACGCCGCGACCTGCGCAACCGTGAGCGCAACTGCCATGATCCGCCGAAGTCCTCTTGTCGTCGTGGGTGCGCGCCTGTCCGGCTTCGGAACAGATGGCCCCGCGGGTACATCTCCGACCTCTTCTAGGCCCCTGGACTTGCGCGGATCTTGCGGACGCAAAAGGGAAATTGGCATCGCACCTGCAACGCGAGTTCTGTCCGCATCGCCTCTCCCAGACGCCACGGAGATGATCAGACGTCGGACGAATCGGCAGCCTCGTTGGGCGCATGATGTTCTCTAAACGTTCTTGACGGATCAGGCGCCATATGCCATGGTTGCATATTCGATACGACGTTCGTTTGGAGCCTCCTTTATGTATGGGCAGATTTCGACGCTGGCTTTCGTGGGGGTTGAGGCACGCCAGGTCGAGGTGCAGGTGCGCATCAGTGCGGGCACACATGTCTTCGCCATCGTTGGTCTTCCGGACAAGGCTGTCGCAGAAAGCCGGGAGCGGGTGCGCAATGCCTTGCATGCGGTAGGGCTCGGTCTTCCCTATAAGCACATCACCGTCAATCTCGCCCCAGCGGACCTTCCCAAAGAGGGAAGCCATTTCGATCTCGCCATCGCACTTGCCCTGATGGTTGCGATGGGCGCCATCGCTCCGGACGCGATCGAGGCCTACGCGGCAATTGGGGAACTTGCGCTCGACGGCTCCATCCGCGGCGTGCCTGGCGCTCTGCCCGCTGCCATAGGGGCCAACGCCGTCGGCAAGGGGCTCATCTGCCCCGCCGCATGCGGCGCGGAGGCGGCATGGGCCGACGAGGGCATGAGCATCCTGGCGCCGCCACATCTTCTGTCCCTCGTCAATCACTTCAAGGGACTGCAGAGTTTGCCACGCCCCCGACCCGACGTAAGCCCCGAGGCGCCGGACCTGCCAGACCTCAAGGACGTGCGCGGCCAGGAGGCGGCAAAGCGCGTGCTCGAGGTGGCCGCAGCAGGCGGGCACAATCTTCTCATGATCGGGGCCCCGGGCTCGGGCAAGTCGATGCTTGCCACGCGCCTGCCGTCGATCCTGCCGGAGCTTACGCCGGAGGAAATGCTCGAGGTGTCCATGGTGCACTCGCTGGCAGGCGAGCTGATGGGCGGCCGTATCGCCACGCGCCGGCCTTTCCGGTCACCGCATCATTCGGCCAGCATGGCGGCACTGGTTGGCGGCGGTGTGCGACCGCGACCAGGCGAGGTGTCGCTTGCCCATCTGGGCGTCCTGTTCCTCGACGAACTGCCAGAGTTCACGCCCAACGTGCTCGACAGCCTCCGCCAGCCGCTCGAGAGCGGAGAAACGGTGATCGCGCGGGCAAATCATCGCATCACCTATCCCTCGCGCATCCAACTGGTCGCAGCCATGAACCCCTGCAAGTGCGGTGGCAGCGCGCCCGGGAAAACCTGCCGCCGGGGGCCACGCTGCGCCGCTGATTACCAGGCACGCGTCTCAGGCCCGCTGCTCGACCGCATCGATCTGCAGATCGAGATGCCCTCCGTCTCGGCCGCCGACCTCGTGGGGCCGGGGACAGGCGAGGACAGCGCCACCGTGCGCGGGCGCGTCACGGCTGCAAGAGCGCTGCAGCGGCAGCGCTATCAGCAGCTCGGCGCCCGGCGTGTCCGCACCAATGCCGACTGTTCCGGCACGCTCTTGGAAACCGTTGCCACGCCAGACGCAGCCGGGCTGGCGTTGTTGCGGCAAGCGGCCGAAGCACTGAACCTGTCGGCGCGTGGCTTCCATCGCACGCTGCGGGTGGCTCGCACGCTTGCTGATCTCGACGGCCTGGAGCAGGTGGGGCGCGCCCATGTCGCGGAGGCGCTGAGCTACCGGGGTGAAACGCTGCGTCAGGCAGAGGCAGCATGAACGGATCAAGGAGACACAAAGGGAACAGGACCCCGCCCTAACGCAAGCGGGCTTGCCGCAATCGGCAGTGGCAAACACCAAGGCAAAGACCCGGCGCTGCCAGGGCAGCGCCGTCCGCTGCCCCTCAACCGCCTGCGATCTGCGGCAGGATGTGGACTTCGCTCTCCGGGCCGATCTCCTGGAACAGCGCGTCCTGGTAGATCTGCCCATCGATCGCCACGGCCGAACCGGCTTCAAGGTGCGGCAGCAATGCCGGAAAGCGCTCGCCCAGACGGGCAAACAGCTGCCGGACGTTCTGGGCCTCAACCGTGTGCTCGGCCACGCCGTCTGCGAACTGGCGCAGGTTACCAATCAGCGTCACATGTGCCATGGCCTACTCCGCGCCTTACCTATGCCAGCCTAGCGCTCTGCCATCCGCCGGCGCGAACTCGAGAGGCTTGACGCAGGCCCATTGACCTGCAAGCGCTCGATGCCAGCCGCACGACCGCCTGCCTCCAACAAACCCACATGCGCCTGCTAAACGAGGCCGGTCGCCGCTCTCTGGGCTTGCAAATGGATCCGTTCACGTCTCCGACTGCTTGTCGGCGCGCAGCTTCGCCCAATGCGTCAGGCGCTTCTTCAATTCCGCCTCGTAGCCGCGGCCGGTGGGCGCATAGAAATCCTGCCGCGCCATGCCTTCCGGAAAATAGTCCTGGCCCGAGAAGCCCTCCGGCTCGCTGTGGTCGTAGGCATAGCCCGCGCCATAGCCTTGCTGCTCCATCATCCGCGTAGGTGCATTGAGGATGTGCTTGGGCGGCGGCAGCGACCCGCTCTCCTTGGCAGTCCGCATCGCGGCCTTGTAGGCGGCATAGCCCGAGTTGGATTTGGGCGCGGTGGCCAGATAGATCACCGCCTGCGCCAGCGCCAGTTCGCCCTCGGGTGAACCTAGGAAGTCGAACGTCTCCTTCGCCAGCAGCGCCTGCTGCACCGCCATCGGATCGGCAAGCCCGATGTCCTCGATGGCCATACGCACGAGCCGACGCGCAAGATAAAGCCTGTCCTCACCGCCATCGAGCATGCGCGCCAGCCAATATAGCGCCGCATCGGGATCGGAGCCGCGCACCGACTTGTGCAACGCGCTGATCAGGTTGAAGTGTCCATCGCGCGACTTGTCGTAGAGCGGGGCCCGCCGCTGCACGAGCTTCATCAACCCGTCGCGATCGAGCGTGCCCTGGCGCACCGTCGCGAACACCTCCTCCACCATGTTGAGCATGGTGCGGCCGTCACCGTCGGCCATCGCCTTCAACGAGGCGCGCGCCTCGGCATCGAGTGGAAGCGGCCGCCCCTCCTCCTTCTCGGCGCGCTGCAGAAGCTTCTCGAAGGCGACGTCGTCGAGTCGGTTGAACACCAGCACGAGGGCGCGCGAGAGCACGGCGCCGTTGAGCTCGAACGACGGGTTCTCCGTGGTTGCACCCACCAGCGTGATGGTGCCGTCCTCCATATACGGCAGGAAACTGTCCTGCTGCGCGCGGTTGAAACGATGGATCTCATCGATGAAAAGCAGCGTGCCTTTCCCCGTTTCGCGCCGGCTGCGCGCGCGATCGAAGGCCTTGCGCAGTTCCTGCACGCCCGAGAAGATTGCCGAGAGCTGTTCGAAGGCGAGGTTCGTTTCCTGCGCCAGGAGGCGAGCAACCGTCGTCTTACCGGTGCCCGGAGGCCCCCACAGGATCATGCTCTGCACACGCTTGGCCTTGAGCATGCGCGTGAGCGTGCCTTCCGGCCCGACGAGATGATCCTGGCCCACCACCTCGGACAGCCGCTGCGGCCGCAGCCTGTCCGCAAGCGGGCGAGGCGCCTCGTCCTCCATGCCTGCGGCTTGAAACAGGTTGGTCATCTCTCGTCCCGCTGTTGCGACTTGGGCTTTTTCCCGACGCCCTGGCCAACTGCTTTCGGCGTCAACCCGCCGGCACCTGCACTTGCAGCGTCTGGTTACCCCGCTTCAGCACCATCTGCCAGACACGAGGCCGTTCGCGCAGCGCCTGCTCGAGCGTCGCCAGGTTGTCGATCTTGCTGCGGCCCACCTGCTGCACGATGTCTCCGGGACGAAAGCCAAGTCGTGCCGCCACCGAATTGCGCCCCATGTCGACAATCACGACGCCCTGCTGCTCCTCGATGCCGAGTTCTTCCATGATGGCAGGCACGAGGTTCGCCATGCGCACACCGTCGAAGGGATGCGGTCCCGAAAGATTGCGCACATCGTCAGCCGAGGGCTGCGGTGGCGATCGCAGCGCGATGTCCACGGTCATGCGCCGGCCCTTGCGCTGCACCTCGAAACGCGCGCTGTTGCCGATGCCCTTGGTCATGAGGCGATAGGAAACCGCACGCTCGTCGACGACGTCGTGGCCATCCACCTTGAGAATGACATCGCCCGCTTCGAGGCCCGCCTGCGCAGCCGGTCCCTTGGCGGCCACGGCCGTTACGAGCGCCCCGGCCACACGCTCGAGATTGAGCGCCTCGGCGAGATCACGCGTCACGCTGTCGAGCTTTGCCCCGAGCCACGGCCGCTCGATCTTGCGCCCCGAGACGGCGCTGTCGGCGTAGAGCCGCACCAGGTTCGAAGGAATGGCGAAGCCGACACCGTGCGAGCCGCCCGACCGCGTGAAGATCGCCGTATTGATGCCAACGAGCTTGCCGGTCATGTCGACGAGCGCCCCCCCGGAATTGCCGGGATTGATGGCGGCATCCGTCTGGATGAACATCTGCGCGCCCGACCGCGTCACCTCCGTGCGTGCCAGCGCCGAGATGATACCGCTGGTCACCGTCTGCCCGATGCCGAATGGATTTCCGATGGCGAGCACCTGGTCGCCCACCTCGAGCGTGTCGCTGTCCTCGAACTCCAGGTAGGGAAAGGGCCCGGCGCCATCGAGGCGCAGCACGGCAATGTCGGACTTCTCGTCCTGCATGATCACCTTGGCATCGAACTCGCGCCGATCCGCCAGCGCCACTTTGATCTCGGCCGTGCCGCCCACTTTCACCACATGCGTGTTGGTCACGACGATGCCATTGGGCGAAATGATCACTCCGGAGCCGAGCGAACTTTGCACGCGTTCCTCGGGCATGCCGAACAGCTCTCCCAGAAAGCGCTGCATCATGGGATCGCTCGACAACGGCGGGTTCTGCACCCGCCCGCGCACGTAGACGTTGACGACGCCTGGCGCCGCCTTCTTCACGATCGGCGAATAGGAGAACTGCGCCCCCGCTCTCGGCGGGCCCACCTCCTTGCGCTGTGCAAGAGAGGCCTGCGGCGCCACGATCATCAACGCGACGCAAAGCGGTGCGAGAACCGCAAGCCGCACAAGCCACCGTGCCTGTCCGAAGCGCCGCTGAAGTTGGATTGGGCCAGTCATGGGCATGATCCCGCCAGTTGAGTTTCTAAAAAGATATAGGCGCGGCCGTGGCGCCTTTGAAGGCTGCCCCTGCCATCACGGTTTTCTCTGCGACAGGCCGAGGCCATCGAGATAGACGAGCGTCGCCGCCTCCAGAAGTTCCTCCGGCGTCATAGGAAGTGAGCGCCGTGCCTTGTCGCCCCTGGCAAACAGGCTGGCGATGCCGTGCGAAAGCGACCAGATGTGCAGTGCCATCATCATCGCCGGTGGCCGCTTCTCGGGCGGAAGCATCGCGGCCACCGCTTCGCAGGCCACGCGCAGGACTGCCAGTGCGCGATCACCAGCCTCGGCGAGCAGACGGTCCTCGGTGGATGACAGGCCAGACTCGAACATGGCGGAGAAATAGGCAGGCTCCTCCCGCGCAAAGGCCAGATAGGCAGCGCCCATGCGCTCCAGCGCCGGCAGCGGTGCCGGCTTGCCACCGTCCCAGGCACGCTCCAGCCGGGCTGCGAACAGCTCGAAGCCCCGTCGCGCCACATCCGCCATCAGCGCGTCGCGATCACGGAAATGACGATAGGGCGCCGCGGCACTGACACCGGCGTGCCGGGCCGCTTCGGCAAACGTGAACCCCGCCGGGCCCTTCTGACCGATCAGGTCGAGGGCGGCGGTGATCAGCGCCTCGCGCAGGTTGCCGTGGTGATAGCCACGGCGCCCGCCCTCTTTTCCTGTCCAGCTCATGGGGCTTGGTATGGCTCTCGCGTCTTCGATCGTCGCGCCGTTGTAGGTCGCGGGGGAGAGCGGGGCAAGGCGCGGGTGCCCATGCAGGCCCCGTAAAGCCACACCGAGCCGGCTTTTCCACCGCCCGAAATGCAGAAAAAGCCCACGCTGCATTGGGATAGTTAACCGGACCTTAGCTCACTCCCGGTAACTTTGGCAGGGTGCGCCCGGGTGTCCGGGGAATGTTGCGTCGCGTCGAGGATGTCTGGCACCCGATGGGCCAGCCACTGAACAAAGGGCCGGGGAACGCTTCCCATGGGCCATCAGGCCCGACGGGGCCCGCAGGCCGGTCGCTGTTGCAGCGGCTGCCGTGGGAGCTGCGCTTTCTGATCCTCTCGCCGATTTACGTTGGACTGCCAGCCGCTTTGGCGCTTGCCGGCCTTTTCATCTACTACACGACCATCATCCCCAACCCCATGATCCTGCGCGCCAAGGAGCGCGCACCGGTGGTGCGCATCCTCGCACGCGACGGCACGCTACTCACCGATCGCGGCGGCGTGGAAACCTATGTGCCCCTCGATTTGCTGCCGCAGCATCTCGTCGATGCCGTGGTTGCGACCGAGGACCGGCGGTTCTTCGAGCATTGGGGCCTCGATCCCGTGGGGCTGCTGCGCGCCGCTTACACCAATCTGCGTTCTGGCCGCGTCGCCCAGGGTGGCTCGACCATCACCCAGCAGCTTGCCAAGAACCTGTTCCTCAACTCCGAGCGATCTCTGGCCCGCAAGGCAGAGGAGCTTGTGCTGGCGCTTTGGCTCGAGGTGCGGCTCGGCAAGCGCAACATCCTCGAGCTCTATCTCAACCGCGTCTATTTCGGCGGCGGCGCCTACGGCGTGGAGGCCGCCGCACAGCGCTTCTTCAACAAGCCAGCGCGGCAGGTGACCCTGCCGGAAGCGGCAGTGCTCGCCGGCCTACTCAAGGCGCCCTCCAAGTTCTCACCTGTCTCGAGCCCCGAGAGCGCGCGCGCCCGCGCCCGCACCGTGCTGGCCAAGATGCAGGAGGCGGGCCTTCTCTCTGCCGAAGGCGCCGAAGCCGCCGCTAGCGGCGACGTGCAGTTCGCCGACCGCCATCACGCCCGCGACAAGACCGGAGTGGACTACGCCGTCGACGCCGTACTCGAGAAGCTGCCGCTGCTTACTGCCGGCAAGACCGGCGACCTCGTGGTCGAGACCACCATCGACCTTGCCTTGCAGAAGCGCGCGCAGGGCCTGGTGCAGGAAGCGCTGGCCGAAGGAAACGGCACCGGCGCCAGCCAAGCCGGCATGATTGCCATGGAACTCGACGGCGCCATTCGCGTGCTCGTCGGCGGCCGCTCCTATGCGGAAAGCCAGTTCAACCGCGCCCTGCGCGCCAAGCGCCAGCCGGGTTCGTCTTTCAAGGTGTTCGTCTATTTGGCAGCCCTCGAGAACGGCATGCGGCCCGATAGCATCGTGCACGATCTGCCCATCCTCGGTTCGGGCTGGAGCCCGCGCAACGAGAGTGCGGGCTACCGCGGCGCCGTCACCATGCGAGAAGCCCTCACGCACTCCATGAATGCAGCGACCGCCCGTTTGCACATGAGCATCGGCGCGAAGAAGACCGCCAATGCCGCTCACCGCCTCGGTATCCATTCTGAATTGCGGGAGGACGCGTCTCTCGCCCTCGGCACGTCGGAGGTTACGCTCATCGAACTGACGGAGGCCTATGGCGTCATTGCCAACCAGGGCCGCTCCGTGGAGCCTTACATGATCCGTCGCGTGAAGGCGGCTTCCGGCGAGGTGCTCTTCCAGCATCATGTGCCTGCACTGCGGACACTGGTGGCACCGCAGCAAGTGGCGGCGCTCAACGACATGCTCACCAGCGTGGTGCAGAAGGGCACCGGCAAGCGCGCGCAACTGCCGCGTCACGTGGTGGCAGGCAAGACGGGCACCAGCCAGGATTTTCGGGATGCCTGGTTCGTCGGCTACACGGCGCAGATGGTCGGCGGCGTCTGGGTTGGCAACGACGATCGCCGACCCATGAACCGCATTATGGGCGGCAATCTCCCCGCACGGCTTTGGCGCGACGTGATGGCCGCCGCCCACGAAAACCGGGCACCGGTGCCGCTGCCGCTGCAGGCCTCGCAAATTGCACCGGTGACAGCGAAGTCTACCGAGCCACAGTCGCGCTTCGCACGCGCGCCCATGCTGCCTTCAGAACCGATCGAGCCTGACCTGTTCAATCGCGCCGCCGGCGAGAACCATCCCGTCCCGCCCGCAAGCGTCTATGGCGGGGACCGCCGCCGCCAGATGGATGGCCTATTCAAGGAGTTGGGCCTGACGAAGCCATAGCGGCAGAAAGATCGCGTGAAAGGGCGCCGCTGCGCACCTCTCTTAGTGAACCAGACTACGGAACGAGGCCGTAGCGGTGCAGGTCCGAGCCCTCGTTGCGCAGCCACGCCTTCGCATCGTCGAGGCGCGGCACGCTTTTCGCAACCAGACGCCAGAAGCGCGGACCGTGGTTCATCTCCAGAATATGCGCCACCTCGTGCGCCGCGACATAGTCGAGCACGAACGACGGCGCCAAAATCAGGCGCCAGGAGAACGAGAGCACGCCTGTGGCCGAGCACGAGCCCCAGCGCGTCTGCTGGTCGCGCAGGCAAATCCGGCGCGCACGCACCCCCAGCACCTTGGCGTGAAAGGTGACGCGCTCGTCGAGGTCACGCTTGGCCTCCTCGAGCAGCCAGTCCCTGAGGCGCCGCGGCACGTGTTCCACCCGTCCTGCGACCAGCAGGCGCGGCATGGCTCCGCTTCCGTCTTGCACGACGACCGGCGCACCGCGCACCACCGGCACAGGCGTGATGCGATGCGGCTTGCCACGCACGGGTATCAAGGCCCCCGGCGCGAAGGGCACGCCGTCGGGCACGTTCCCGAGACGCTCGCGCACCCAGTCGATGTGCTTGTTGAGGAAAGTACCCGCCTCGTCGACCCGCGCCCGCGTCGGCATGGTGACCACGACGGCGCGGCGCGTCTTGCTCACGCGCAGCGTGAACCGCCGTGCCGCATGATGCCGCCGCACCTCGACAGGCACGCCGATGCCTTCAACCTGCAAGGCCACTGATTTAGCTGCGCTGGTAGCGGTCTTCTTGCCTGCCGGCAATGTCGCCCCCTAGATTTCCGTACGCTCACTCGCCCCGCTTCATGCACAACAGCGTCTTGTGTCACGCTGCTCTTGCATCCCCGTGAGGAGGCGACTTCCTACTCATGATCGTGTGGTGCCTAGCAGACAATTGTGTCGGCGGAAGCCTTATTGCAGCCACAGCCGAGCCCGGACACGCACCATGCGTCGCGAGCACGCGGATGGTCGACAATTGCCGTCGAGCCGTCAAGACCACGAGGGCCACACTCGCGGACGCTGTGCAAGGAAGAGCTGCGGCAGAAGCGCAAAAGAAAATGCCGCGCAAAGCCAGGAAGCTTGCGCGGCGTCGTCACTTACAAAGCGACGTGCAGTTCGCCATTCAGTTCGCGGCAAAGGAGAACGCGAGCGACGTATCGAGTTCCTTCGCCCGGCTGAAGCGCGACGGCATCGATGCCATGTGCTCGAGCTGGCCGATGGAAAGGGCCGGTGCCGCACACGGATCATGCTGCCGCATGAACTTGGCCATGCGCGGCGCGATGTCGGAGCGGAAGCGCGTACCATTGAACACGCCGTAGTGGCCGACACGCGGGCATTCGAAGTGGGCCTTGTTGTCTGCCGGTATATTGACGCAGAGATCGAGCGCCGCCCGGCATTGGCCCGTGCCGGTGATGTCGTCCTTCTCGCCCTCGATGGTCATCATAGCGGGGCGGCGGATGGCAGAGAGGTCTACCGGACGGCCGCGGTGCGTCATCAATCCGCGCGGCATCAGATGCTGCACGAAGACGGTGTCGACCGTCTGCAGGTAGAACTCCGCCGTCAGGTCCATCACGGCCAGGTACTCGTCATAGAACTCGCGGTGCTTGTCGGCGCTATCGCCGTCGCCCGCCACGAGGTGCATGAAGAGATCCTTGTGGGCCTGCATGTGCCGGTCGAGGTTCATCGTCATGAAGCCCGTGAGCTGCAGAAAGCCCGGATAGACCTGGCGCCCGCGGCCTTTGTTCGGCCAGGGCACGTTGGTGATCACATTGCGGCGGAACCAGTCGGTACCGCGCTTCTCGGCCAGCGTGTTGACCACGGTCTGGTTAATGCGCGTGTCGATGGGGCCACCGGCCATCATCAGCGTGAGGGGCACGTGCGGATCGCCATCGGCCTCCATCACGGCTGTCGCCGCCAGCACCGGCACCGAAGGCTGGCAGACGGCAAAGACGTGCACGTCGCCCGCGAAGAAGCGGAAGATGTCGGCGACGGTGTCGATGTAGTCGTCGAGGTCGAACACGCCGGCCGAGAGCGGGATCTCGCGCGCGTCCTGCCAGTCGGTGATGTAGACCTCGTGGTCGGGCAGGAAGGTTTCAACGGTGCCGCGCAGCAGCGTTGCGAAGTGCCCGGACATGGGGGCAACGATCAAGAGGCGCGGGTCCTGCGACGCGCGCGCACGGTCGATGTCGCGCTTGAAGTGTACGAGCTTGCAGAAAGGCGTCTCCCACACCACCTGCTCGGTGACGCGCACGGGCACGCCGTCGACGCGGGTGGTCTTCAGGCCGAACTCCGGCTTCGGGTAGCGGCGCGTGGTGCGCTCGAAGACTTCGGCCGCCGCGACGGCCTGGCGCGCGAATGGCGTATGCGTGATGGGGTTGAACGGATTATTGAAGAAAAGACGCGTCGTCTCGGCGGCGACGCGCGCAGGGCCGAAGCCGGCGCGCCCCAGCTCAAACAGGTGATAGAGCACGAGTGTGTCCCCCAGTTGCGGTCGCGTTCCTTCCTCGTGCCGGTGCGATCCTCACGGGACGCCTTCTCGAAGCACGAGACGCATGCTCATCATCGCACTCTTGTGCCGAGAAGACTGCACTGATTCGTCGATTACTCATAGGTTGTGTTTTCGTTACAACAGCTTGGCGAGACGCTCGACCATCGTGTCCACGCTCGTCGCATGAGTGAAATGGGTGCGATACGCCCCATCCGGGCCCATGAGATAGATGATGGACGAGTGGTTCATCGTGTAACCCGCGCTGGATTTCGGATCCTCGACCTTCTGAGCGTAAACCCTGTACTCTTTCAGGACGGTGTCGATTTCTGCTCTTGTTCCCGTCAGGCCCACGAGTTTGGGACTGAAACTCGACACATACTGAGCCAACTGTTCAGGAGTGTCTCGTTCCGGGTCTACGGTAATGAACAAGGGCTGAAGCCGTTCCGCCTTGGGTCCGAGCCTTTCTAACGCACCCGCCATCACCTGCAGTGCCGTAGGGCACACATCCGGGCAATACGTGAAGCCGAAGAAAACCAGCATGTACTTGCCGCGGAAGTCCGTGTCCGACACCTTTTTTCCGGTGTGATCGGTCAAGGTAAACGGACCGCCAACGAGCGCCTGCCCCACGCTCTTTGGCGCATTTTCCGGCAGCACGCGATCACGAACCTGCGGGATGAAAGCGATTGCAGACAAACCGCCCACAAGGAGACCGCAGACGAGGAGGATGGCGAGGTTCATTCTGGACATGGGAGGGGACCTCAAGGGCGAACGGGGTCCGGTGAGGGTAGGTTGCTCACTCACCCATCTGGACGAGGGTGCCGTTTACCCTCGCACTGTGCAGGAAGTAGGCGAATGTGGCGTATCCGCCCGCAAAGTAGAGCACGTTCAGCAGGAACGACTCCACCATGAGCGTCACGTCGAAGGTGCCGTTGAGCACGATGGCGCGCAGCCCTTCGAATACGTAGGTGGGCGGAAGCGAGAGTGCAACCGCCTGCAACCACCCCGGCAGGGTCGCCACGGGGTAATAGACACAGCACAAGGGCAACAGCGCGAAGACGACGAGCCAGGCAAAGCTTTCCGCACCCAGACCCCAACGCAGCACGACCCCGATTGAAACGAGCGCGATCGCCCAGCTGGTGAAAACCAGATTTGCGAAGAACACCGCGAAGGCGAACCCCAGCCCCAACAAATTATAGCCGAAGAACCAGTAGGCCATGAGGGTGACAGGCACCATGGCAATCGACAGCTTGGTGAAAGAGACCAGCATCAGCGCCGCCACCAGTTCGAACGGGCGCAGCGGGCTCATCATGAGGTGGCCGAGATTGCGCGACCACACCTCCTCCAGAAAGGCCACGGCAAAGCCCAGCTGGCTGCGCACCAGGATGTCCCAGAGCAGAACGCCCCCGATGAAGAGCCCCGCCGCGCGGCTCGCGAACGATGACGTATTGGCAAGATAGTTCTGCAGGAAGCCCCAGGTGAGCATCTGCACGAGGGGCCAGTAGATCAGTTCGGCAGTGCGTGGCCACGACGAGCGCATGACGTACCAGTAGCGCAGCACGAGCCCCCCGATGCGATTGAGGGAGGCCGCGGCCGATGTCTGCTCGTTGAGCCGTGCACTCTGCCCGGTCGTTGCGCTCATTGGGTCTGCACGTCCTTTTGCGGGCGGCGCGCGATGGCGAGAAACACTTCTTCGAGATTGGCGCGGCCGAAACTCTGGATCAGGCCCGCAGGCGTATCGTCGGCGATGATGCGGCCTTTCTCCATCATGATCACCCGGTCGGCGAGCCGCTCGACCTCGGCCATGTTGTGCGAGGCGAGCACGACGGTGGCCTGCCGTTGCTTGCGATAGTTCTCGATCTCACCGCGGATCCAATCGGCCGTATCGGGGTCGAGCGAAGCCGTAGGCTCGTCGAGAAGCAGCACCTCTGGCTCGTTGATGAGCGCCTTGGCGAGGCTCACGCGCGTCTTCTGCCCAGCCGACAGCTTGCCGTAGGGCCGATCGAGCAGGTCCGTCAGCCGCATCTGCGCGGCCACTGCCTTGATGCACGCCTTGAGGCCGCGCACGCCATAGAGGCGGCCGAACACTTCCAGGTTTTCGCGCACCGTCAGCCGCATCGGCACGTCCACATAGGGGCTCTCGAAGTTCATCCGATGCAGCACCTTGTGGCGCTCGTGCGCCATGTCCGCGCCGAAGATGCGCGCTTCTCCCGAAGTCGGCAGGACGAGGCCCATGAGCATGGAGATGGTCGTGGTCTTGCCGGCACCATTGCCACCCAGCAGCGCCGTGATCGTCCCCGCGCCCAGTGTGAAGCTCACCGCATCCACCGCACGCACCTCACCATACACCTTTGTCAGTGCGTTCACGCGCACGGGTGCTTCCGCCGCATCCGCAACGGCCGCGTCCGAGATTGAGGGTGCGTAAAGCGACTTCTGCATCATCTGCCCTTGCCCGCGCGAGGTGCGGCCGCGACTACCCAGCCTTTCCGATTAAGCCTACCAGCTGAACCACGACTGAATGCAGACATCAGCTGCAAGCAGCCAACGAGCTCCGCCGCCGTTATTGCTTGCAGGATTGCAAGCTGGTGTTCCTGCTCTATCTGGAGTAGCAGAGCAGGCGCGGCAACGGTTCCGCCGCCTCCGGAGGGCGCCGCTTTGCAGCACCGCCTGGACTAGCCTCGTTTACGGCCCCTCATGGTTCTAACGCAAAAGGCACCGAAAGAGATCAGGACGAGCGGACTTCGGTTGCAAACCGCCGTGCGGCTGCGCTGGTTCGGCGTGATCGGCCAGCTCGTCACGCTTTGCTTCGTGTATTTCGTGCTCGGCTTCGATCTTCCCATCGGCATCTGCCTGGGGCTGGTGGCAGCCTCCGCCTGGCTCAATGTGTTCGTGCGCCTGAGCTATACGATACGTACGCGCCTTTCCACGGCGCTCGCCACGGCCCTGCTTGCCTGGGACATCGTGCAGCTTTCCGCCCTCCTTTACCTCACGGGAGGGGTGGAGAACCCGTTCATCTTCCTGATCGTCGTGCCGGTCACCGTCTCGGCCTCGACGCTGCCGCCGTTAACCACGGTCGCGCTCGGCCTTCTGGCGGTCGCCTCCACCATCTTCCTCGCCTTCAGCCACATGCCGCTGCCGTGGTCGAGCCTGGGCGAGTTCGAACTGCCGCTGCTCTACAGCGTCGGGGCGCTCGCATCGCTGATGTCGGCAATGATCTTCCTTGCCCTCTACGCCTGGCGGCTGGCACGCGAGTCCCGCCAGATGTCGGATGCGCTCGCAGCGACCGAGATGGTGTTGGCACGCGAGCAGCAGCTCCACGCGCTGGACGGACTTGCCGCTGCCGCCGCCCATGAGCTTGGAACACCGCTCTCCACGATTACGGTGGTTGCGAAGGAGTTGTCGCGCGAGGTGCCGGCCAACAGCCCCATGGCCGAGGATCTGGCCCTGCTTCAGTCTCAGGCGGTGCGCTGTCGCGAGATCCTGAAGAAACTCACCCGCACCCCCGCCGAACCCGACCCCCTGCACGCGCGCCTCAGCGTGACGCAGCTGATCGACGAGGCAGCGGCTCCCTATCGCGGCTTCAATACGCAAATCGTCATCAGCGCGCAGCCGATCCCCAATGGCAAGGGTGATGGAAACGAGCTTGACGAGCCGGTGGGCGAACGCCGGCCCGGTCTCATCTATGGCATCGGCAATCTGCTCGAGAACGCGGTGGATTTCGCGCACTCGCGTGTCGATGTCACGGCCACCTGGTCGGCCCGCGAGATCGTCATCACTATTTCCGACGACGGGCCAGGCATCCCCCCTGACGTGATGGAGGCGCTGGGCGACCCGTTTATTACCACCCGCCCGGGCCGCCAGCGGGAGGGAGAACCGACAAAGATCAGACCCGGCAACAAGCCGAGTGGGATGGGCCTCGGTTTCTTCATTGCCAAGACGCTGCTGGAGCGTTCAGGAGCCACCGTCACCCTCGACAACCGGCCGGCGCCCGCGCAAGGCGCGGTGGTGCAGTTGACCTGGACCCGGGAGGCATTCGAGGGGCAGCCCCCCAGCGGAAGCTGGGCCGGTATGCAGGCAAAGCCTATTCCCGCCCGCACCTCATCCGAAATACCTAAGGGCCTCGTATAGCAAAAGTTTCCGCAAAGGCTTGGGTGTGCCGCCCGGGCTGCTATAGTGAGCCCGAATCCGGAGGCTGGCCGTGACTGAAGACGATCTGACGTTTAAACCCGACGAACTCCCCGAGGACCGCTCGCTGGTGCTGGTCGATGACGATCGCGCCTTCGTCACGCGCCTCGCCCGCGCCATGGAGCTGCGGGGCTTTGTCGTGCGGCTCGCGCATTCAGTGGCCGAAGGCCTCGCGCTGATCCGGCAGAGCACCCCGGCCTTCGCCGTTGTCGACATGCGGCTGGAGGATGGCAACGGCCTCGACGTGATCGCCGAGCTGTCGAAGCTGCGCCCGGACGCGCGTGCGGTGGTGCTCACCGGCTATGGCAACATCGCTACGGCAGTTTCCGCCGTGAAGCTTGGCGCCGTGGACTACCTGGCAAAACCCGCAGACGCCGACGACGTGACGGACAGCCTGCTCGCCCCGTCGGACTCCAAGGCTGCCCCGCCGGAGAACCCCATGTCTGCCGACCGCGTCCGGTGGGAGCACATCCAGCGCGTCTACGAGCTTTGCAACCGCAACGTCTCGGAAACGGCGCGACGCCTCAACATGCACCGGCGCACGCTGCAGCGTATACTCGCCAAACGCGCACCCAAGTAAACTTCGATCACGTCCTGCAAAAGAAAACGGCGCCCCTCGCGGCGCCGTTTCTTGTTTTTCAAGCACAAGACATGAGGAGAAAGCCCTCCTCTCTCTCCCACGGGCAGCGTCACCCGTCAGAGCGGAATGTTGTCGTGCTTCTTCCAGGGATTCTCGACCGTCTTGTTGCGCAGCATGTTGAGCGAGCGGCAGATGCGCCGGCGCGTGTTGCGCGGCAGGATCACCTCGTCGATATAGCCGCGCTCGGCCGCGATGAAGGGGTTGGCGAAGCGATCCTGATACTCCTTGATGCGCGCAGCAATCTTCTGCGCGTCGGAAAGCTCGGCGCGATACAGGATCTCGGCCGCGCCCTTGGCGCCCATCACTGCGATCTCGGCCGTGGGCCAAGCATAATTCACGTCGCCGCGGATGTGCTTTGAACTCATCACGTCGTAGGCACCGCCATAGGCCTTCCGCGTGATCACGGTGACCTTCGGCACCGTGGCCTCGGAATAGGCAAACAGCAGCTTTGCGCCGTGCTTGATGAGGCCGCCGTACTCCTGCGCCGTGCCCGGCAGGAAGCCCGGCACGTCCACGAAGGTCAGGATTGGGATCTCGAAGCAGTCGCAGAAGCGCACGAAGCGCGCGGCCTTGCGCGATGCATCGCTGTCGAGCACGCCGGCAAGCACCATCGGCTGGTTCGCAACGATGCCGACTGTGCGGCCCTCCATGCGCGCAAAGCCAGTGACGATGTTGCGCGCATAGGCTTCCTGGATCTCGAAGAAATCGCCCTCGTCGACGATCTTGAGGATCAGCTCCTTCATGTCGTAGGGCTTGTTGGGATTGTCTGGAATGAGCGTGTCGAGAGACGGCTCGGCCCTGTCGGCGCTGTCCGAGGTCGGCAGCTCCGGCACGCCCGACTTATTGTTGGCAGGCAGGTAATCCATAAGGCGCCGCATCTGCAACAGCGCCTCGACGTCGTTCTCGTAGGCACGGTCGGCGATGGACGACTTGGTGGTATGGACGCGCGCGCCCCCCAGCTCTTCCGCCGTCACCGTCTCGTTGGTCACGGTTTTCACCACGTCGGGACCGGTGACGAACATGTAGCTCGTATCCTTCACCATGAAGATGAAGTCCGTCATGGCCGGAGAATAGACGTCGCCGCCCGCGCACGGCCCCATGATCACCGAGATCTGCGGGATAACGCCCGAGGCCAGAACGTTGCGCAGGAACACCTCGCCATAGCCGCCGAGCGCCGCCACGCCCTCCTGGATGCGGGCGCCGCCGGCATCGAACAGGCCGATGATGGGCGCCCGGTTCTGCAGCGCCATGTCTTGGATCTTGGTAATCTTTTTGGCGTGCGTCTCCGAAAGCGAGCCGCCGAAGACGGTGAAATCCTTGGCAAAGACGTAGACGACGCGGCCGTTGATCGTGCCCCAGCCTGTCACCACACCGTCGCCCGGCACCTTGGATTTCTCCATGCCGAAGTCGGAGCAGCGGTGCTCCACATACATGTCGAATTCCTCGAACGAGTTCTCGTCGAGCAGCAGCTCGATGCGCTCGCGTGCGGTGAGCTTGCCCCGCTTGTGCTGCGCATCGATGCGGGTCTGGCCACCGCCGAGACGGGCCGTTGCGCGACGGCGCTCGAGCTCAGTGAGGATCTCTTTCATCGGCGGGTTCTCCCGTTCGAGTCTTGCGGGGCGAGGGACGTCCGAAGATCGCCCAGGGCGACGCCGGAAACGGGCCCTACCCCGTTGAAGTAGCATGGAGAGCGGCCTGGATCAGGACCCGGCCGCAAGTCACGCTAGCGATAGCATGGCGGTAGCCCTGCGCAAGCCTGTCCCGTCTCGGCCAAAGGTTGCAGAGGGGGGGAGGGTTCGTGGGCCCAAGCCCGGCGGGACTATTTCTTGCCGCCGCCGCGGGCCTGCTCTTTCGGGAGGTAGTTGAGTTCCTGGATCAGGACGTCCTCCACCAGCGGCTGGCCGAGCCTCTTGTTGGTGTTGTCCGCAATGCGGGTGGTCATCCCGACGAGGTCCTGCTTCTTGGCATTGCGGAAATCGATGCCGCCCTCGCTGTAGATGACTTTGAAGGCCTCATCCAGCAGGTACTCCTGCGGCTTGATGGCCATTTCCTTGTTGATCTTGCTGTCGATCGTGAAGGTGAGCTGCGCCATCACATAGCCCTGCAATGCCCCCTCCAGGATGATGGGGACGCTGATCATGCGCGTCTTGACCGCTTCCTTCTGGATTTTCGGCTTGTTGTCGTCGGGCTTCTGGTTCGCCTGCCACTGGAAGGCGCCATAGGCCGCCCCCAGCGTGACGATGCACACCCAGATACCCGCGATGATGGTCTTAATCATAGCCGTAGTTCGATTGCGGGCTGCGGATGGTGTGCGAGTAGGTGCCGTCTGACTCGTGCTCGCGGATGGCGTTGGCGACGATGCCGGAGATCTCGCGCACGGCATCGAGATGCAGCTTCAGAACCGCCTGGTTCACGGCAAGCTTGTCGCGCAGGCCTGAAAGGCGCGCCGCCACCAGTTGATGCCCGGCCATAGCCTCGAGGGTCTTTGTGGCCCTGTTCAGCTCCAGGAGGCCTTGGCTCTTGCGATTTGAGAAGCTTTCGAGGTCGACCGGCGTACGGCTGCCGAGCGCCGCGGTCTCTTCCTCGATCACCGTCTCGAGCATCGAGATGATGTTGATGATGCCCTGCACGGCCGGGTCGATCGACGGACGTGGCCTTGCTGCTGCCGCAACGGGCGCCGGGGCAGGCGCGGGCCCGCGCGCGGCAACCGGTCTCGCGCCAGGGCGCGGCATCGGACGCTTCTGCTGCTGGGCGGTCGAGGCGAGAGACATCGAACTAGCTCCGTTCCACTTTCACGGTCGTCACCCACTCCCCGAGCGTCTTGACGGCAGCCTTCTCGGCCGCCGTCTCCTGCAGTGCGGTGAGCGCGCGGGCGAAGTTGGCGGTCGGCGGCATCGGCTTTCCGGACAGGCTCGACAACGTGGCATTGACCGGAACGAGTGGCGCCGCCGGGACATCGCGCGCGATGGATCCCGTCGTCACGTTCGCCGCGGCCAGGCGCTTGGCGATGCCGAGCTGCCCGCTGCGGGCAACCTCGTTGCCCATCTTCTCTGCGAGCATCGACTTCCAGACTTCGCCGGCCGTGCCCTTGCCATAGACAGAGCTGGCGTCCTTGGGCAGCATCGACTGGATGAAGGTCTGCATGATGAAGGCTTCGAGCTTGCCGTAGATGTCGGCAACCTGCGACTTCTGCTGGGCAACGCGCGCCCGCGGCGCGATCGGCACCGGCGGCCCCTTGTCGAGCGCGTCCTCAGGGCCGCTCGAGGCGGTCTTCTTGCCGGCACCCGCGAGTGGGTCCTGGTCGGCAAGCAGCGACGAGAAGCTGTCTCCGCCGGAGATCTCCTTCAGGCGCGAAACGGCCTGCTGGTACTTCAGCGGATCTGCCGCCAAAGACACGCCGAGGACGATGTCGTTTTTTGGAGTGATGCCCACGGGGAGCCCAAGGTAGCGCGCGGTTCCTGCCCTGCTGCACTATCCCCCCCTAATCTTGCCGGGAGCTTGCGCGGCAAGGCGTTCCAGGGCTTCGCGCAGCTCCTGCTGCTCGGCCTGGCGCTCGGCCTCCATGTCGGCTTTCTCCATCAGGTGCTCGGCGGCTTTGAGCCGGGCCCCCGTCTGCA
>JBDHTJ010000042.1:0-32072 GCA_039808585.1 Hyphomicrobiaceae bacterium
CCGCAGCAGTCTTCCACCAGCACGCATTCGAAGCCGCGATCGTTCGCCTCGCGCATCGTCGTGTGCACGCAGACGTCGGTGGTGATGCCGGTGAGGATGATGTTGCGGATGCCCTTGGTGCGCAGCAGCAGTTCCAGGTCGGTGGCGCAGAATGAGCCCTTGCCAGGCTTGTCGATGATCGTCTCGCCCGGCAGCGGAGCCAGCTCAGGGATGATTTCCCAGCCGGGCTCGCCTCGCACCAGGATCTTGCCGCAGGGACCCGGATCGCCGATGCCGGCCCCGATCTGCCGCGAGCGCCAGCGCTTGTTGGCCGGAAGATCCGAGAGATCGGGCCGATGCCCCTCGCGCGTATGGAAGATGTGATAGCCCTTTGCGCGCATCGCCGTCAGCAGCGCCTTGATCGGCTTGATGGGCGCCCGCGTCAGCGAGATGTCGTAACCCATCTTGTCCACATAGCCGCCCATGCCGCAGAAGTCGGTCTGCATGTCGATGACGATGAGCACGGTATTCTCTGGGCGCAGGTCGCCGTCGAAAGGCCAAGCGTAGGGATCGGCAGTGATGGTGGTCATTTCGCTCTCGTTCCTCCCTGTTTTTCAGCGCGTCATCGAAAGCTCGCCCGGCACATCCCGCATGGCCTTCTTGGACCCGGCCGATGCGATCATGATCAGCAGCGTGAGGATGTAGGGCGCCGCATTGAAGAAGTAGTAGCCCGACGTGATCCCGATCGACTGCAGCGACGGCCCGATTGCGCCCGCTGCGCCGAACAGCAGCGCCGCATAGACGCATTTCAGCGGGTCCCAGCGCGCGAAGATCACAAGCGCGACAGCCATCAGCCCCTGGCCAGAAGACAACCCCTCGTTCCACGAGCCCGGGTAGTAGAGCGACAGGAAAGCGCCCGCCACGCCTGCCAGAAATCCACCCGCCGAAGTCGCGAGGAAGCGCACGAGATCGACCGAAATGCCCATGGCCCGCGCCGCCGGAGCGCTGTCGCCCGTCGTGCGCAGGATCAGCCCCCACTTCGTATTCTTGAGTGCCCACCACAGGAAGATGGCGAT
Source organism: Hyphomicrobiaceae bacterium (assembly GCA_039808585.1). GTDB lineage: Bacteria > Pseudomonadota > Alphaproteobacteria > Rhizobiales > Hyphomicrobiaceae > AWTP1-13. The sequence continues at coordinate 1,056 of JBDHTJ010000042.1, forward strand.
GACGATACCGACGAGGAAAAGTGGATTGACATCGAAGGCGACACGCAGCGCCGGCGGCAGCCCCAGCCACTCCCCGATCGGCACCGAAGGCAGACGCGGGGCCGTCGGCTGGATGTAGGGTTTGCCGAAGAAGAACGCGAGCCCGACGCCGAATGACATCATTGCGATGCCGATGGCCACGTCGTTGACGCGGGGCAGCCGGCAAACGGCACCATGCAGCGCGCCGAGCGCCATCCCGACGCAGCCCGCCCCCAGCACGCCGAGCCAAGGCGAGCCCGTCTTGTAGGAGGTCATGTAGGCAACCATCGCGCCCAGCACGAGCGTGCCTTCCAGACCAAGGTTGATGCGGCCGGACTTCTCCGTGATCGTCTCGCCGAGCGCCACGAACATGAACGGTGTCGACACCCGGATGGCACCGCCGATCATGGCGATGAGCACCGTGGCCAGCGCACTCTCGGTCATGCGGTCCCCCTAGCCCTTCTCGCCGGTGAAGAACTTGAAGCGCCCGTACAGCGTCTCGGATACGAGCAGCACGACGAAGATCAGCCCTTGCAGCACCAGCACCGAGGCGTCCGGAAGCCCCATCCGCCGCTGTATCAGCCCGCCTGCCGCGGCGATCCCGCCGAACATGATGGCGACGGGCACGATCGCCAGCGGATTATGGCGCGCCAGAAACGCCACCAGGATGCCCGTGAAGCCATATCCCGCTGCGAGCGAGGCGTTTGCGCGCCCATGGATGGCCGCCACCTCGTAGAAGCCTGCAACGCCCGCACACGCACCGGCAATCATCGAGCACGCGATGACGAGCCTCCCAACCGGCAGGCCCTGTGCCTGCGCTGCGCGGGGGTTTCCCCCGGTGATGCGCGCAGCAAACCCGAACGTGGTCCGCGCCATTAGTACATACAGCCCGACGCACAACACGACGCCAGCGATCAGCCCCCAGTGCACATCCGTGCCCGGAATCGTGCCCACCATGTTCGCATCACCGATCGGGAAGGTGGATGGCTTGTTCGCCGAGCCGGGATCACGCAGCGCCCCCTCGACGAAGAAGTACATGATGGCGATCGCGATGTACGTGAGCAGCAGCGACGATATCGTCTCGTTCACCCCGCGGGCGTGGCGCAGGTAGCCGGCAAGCCCAACCCACAAGGCGCCCACCGCCATCGCCGTTATCCCCATGATTCCGAGCAGCACGAACTTCGGGAGGACGCCGATGAAAGGCAGCGCCACCGCCGCGGCAGCGAACCCCGACAATACCAGCGCTCCTTCCCCGCCGATCATGATCAGCCCGATGCGCGCTGGAATGGCCATGGCAAGCGCCGTCAGAATCAACGGCGCGGCGCGCTGTAAAGTGTTCTGCAGGGAGAACGCGGTTCCGAACCCACCCCGCCAGAGCAGGCTGAAGAAATCCGCGGGTGACTTCCCGATCAGAACAAGGAACACGGAGAACAGCGCCGCGGACACGAGCAGCGCGAACGCGGGAACCGCAATATACTCCGCCGACCGTCGTAGCCGGATACCGCGGTCCGACGTCGTCTCGGCGCCAGTGTCGCCAACCGCCGCTGAAGACGCCGATGCGGTCACCGAATTCTGCATTTCGAGCCCTTTGCTGGCCGAACCGCACGTGTGGAGCGGAAAAGGCCGCCCGTTGACCGGGGGACGGACGGCCTCTCGCACGGGTGGATCAGGTGATTGATCCCACCACGCCTTCGAGCAGATAGTTCATGCCGTCGAGATAAGGGTCATAGTTGTCGTAGGTCTTGTCGATAACGACCTTGCCCTTGTTGTCCTTGAGCGGTCCCACGTAGATGGGCTTGCCGGCTTTCAGGTCGGCAATGGCGGCATCGGCCGCCTTGCGCGCGGCCTCGGACGCACCTGCGCCATACGCTGTGTTCTGCACCATGTCGTTGTGGTAGCCGCCTACGAAGAAGTTCGGCAACGCCTCGCCCTTGGCGACGTTCGCTGCGTATGCCTTGTAGATCGTCTCCCACTTGTACTCGGCACCCGTAATGAAACCCTTGGGCGCCAGCGGCGCCTGCGAAGCGTTGTGCCCGAGCGTCTTCACGCCACGCTTCTCCGCCGTCTCGACCACCACCTTGGGGCTGTCCACATGGCAGGTGATGACCTCGCAGCCGGCATCGATCAACGCGTTTGTGGCCTCGGCCTCGCGCACGGGCAGCGACCAGTCACCTGTGAACACCACCTGCACGGTCGCCTTGGGGTTCGTCTTGCGCGCACCGAGCAGCACGGAGTTGATGTTGGACAGCACCGATGGGATCGGCTTTGCGGCCACGAAGCCGATCTTCGCATTGGTGGAGGAGAGGCCTGCCGCCACGCCGTCCACGTAATGCGCCTGGTTGAGGTATCCGAAATAGCTGCCGGCGTTGGCGGGATGCTTGTCCTTGCTCCACAGCGGCGCCGCGTGCCGGAACTGCACCTTCGGGAATTTCTTGGCCGAATCCACCACGAATGGATCGAAATAGCCGAACGACGTCGCGAAGATGAGGTTGGCGCCGTCGAGATTGATCATGGACTCCATGGTCTTCGTGACGGCCACCGTCTCCGCGACGTTCTCCTCCTCCACAACCTTGACACCCGGCACCGTCTTGAGCGCCTTCGCCGCCACTGCGTGCGCCTGGTTCCATCCGAAGTCGTCGCGCGGCCCCACGTACACGATACCGACCACCACTTCTCCGGCTGCAAATGCCCGCCCCGCCGGAAGTGCACCGAGCGCGAGCGCCGAGGCTGAACCCTGCAACAAAGCACGGCGTGAAAGCTTGAATGACTGCATACGAGGCTCCTAAAGGAATCGAGTTCACCCGGGGACGAGGTCTGCGACGGCGTGGCCAGGGAACCGCGCACGAAGGGCCCAAAGCCCACAAACCAATCGCAAGGCGCGTGCCATCGCCAAGCAAGTCGAGCCTCGCGCTGCAATAATGCGCGCCCGGAAATGCCTAATGAGTTGGGAATCCAGCCCTTGCGGAGCACCACGCAGCGGCACGACTTCCCGCATTAAGAGCGCATCGTGATCAAAAGCTGGGCAACAGCCAAAGCCTGCTCGCTCAATTCTTCGGCACGGAATGCGCGTACGTCGGTTCGAGCCGCGACCGCAGGAAGTCCGAGGCGCGCACTGGCGCATATTTGGGTCGCACCCCTTGCGGCAGGTAGCCTGGAAGCGTCGCCACCAGCGTATCGGGATTGGGATCGAGGAAGAAGGCGATGGAATAGCGCTCGCGCCCGTAGCGGTTCACTACCCTATGCGGCGTGGAAACGTAGATATCGTTCGACCAGCGCATCAGGCAGTCGCCGATATTGCAGATGAAGGCGTTTTCCATCGGCGGCGCCGCCAGCCACCGGCCATTGCGGGCCCGCACTTCGAGGCCGCCCGCCTCGTCCGTGGCAAGCAGCGTGATATTGCCATAGTCGGTGTGTTCGCCGGCGCCGTACTGCCCCACGGCAAGCTTCTGAGGCATCGGCGGATAGTGCAATAGACGCAATATCGCCATGGGGCGATCGAGCTTGTCCGCGAAATAGTCGACCGGCAGGCCGAGATCGATCGAAAACGCCTCGTGCATCAGAAGGCCAAGGCTCCACGCGGCATCATAATAGCGGAGCATGACGTCCTGGAAACCGGGCACGTCCGGCCACACGTTCACGCCACGAAATGGCTTCCCCGCACGAACCTCCGGATCGCTTTCAGCGAGTTCGAGCCCTATGTTGAACGCCTCTTTCAGGTCCGCCGGCTTGCCCGGATCGAGCGTCTCCCCGCCCATCGTGACAAAGCCCCTGTTGTGCGGCGATTTCAGGATGGAAACCTTCTCTTTCTCCGGCTCGGGCAGCGAGAAGAACTGCTTCGCCATGTCGAACGCCTGACCGATCAAGTCCGGCCCCACGCGATGGCCCACGACATAGAAGAAGCCCATGTCGCGGCAGGCGTCGCCGATCTCGCTGGAAAGCGCGCGCTTCTGCGCCACGGTCCCTCCATACAACGCCGAAACATCGATCACGGGAATGACGGAGTTGTTGGGCGCTTGCATGCGTTTGTTCCTCGGGTCCTGCCTCATTTGCAGGGCAACGCCGACCGGCATTGCCGTGCGCTTTCTCTTGCCATTGCTTTAAGCAAACGATTGCTTGTTAAATAATCAAACCGGGAAGCCCAACGCGCCGTCCATCCCTCCAGGAACCCGCTCCGCAATCGCTTGCTGCCGCACGCGATGCCGGATACCGGACCGTGCCGCCACCTTTTCTGGCCGAACTCTTGCTTGAGTTCCGCAAAGGAATGACGGTACCCATCTCCGCAGCCTTCCTGGCCGGCACGAAAGCAAGACGCGTTCCACATTCGCGCAAGCTGAAGGGAGGCAAGCGCAAGCTCGCTATCTGCCAGAACCGCGCCATCGACAAGGATCGGTCGCAATGCGCAATGCCCTGACCTTTGCCTTGAATGGAAAAGTGGAGGTGATCGGCAGCATCGATCCCGCGACCACGCTCCTTGCCTATCTGCGGCGCACCCGCCGGCTCACCGGCACGAAAGAAGGTTGTGCCGAAGGCGATTGCGGCGCCTGCACGGTGGTTGTTGGCGAGCTCGAAGGCGGCACGGTGTGCTACAGGGCCGTCAACGCCTGCATCCTTCTGATGCCGATGCTCGAAGGCAAAAGCGTGCTGACGGTGGAAGCGCTGCGCCGCCCCGACGGCGCTCTGCATCCCGTGCAACAGGCGCTTGTCGACCACCACGGCTCGCAATGCGGGTTCTGCACGCCCGGCATCGTCATGTCTCTCTTTGCGGCCTACATCAGCGAGCCGAGGCCCTCTCGCGCCCGCATCGACGATATCTTGGCCGGCAACCTCTGCCGCTGCACCGGCTATGGCCCCATCGTCAAAGCGGCCCAGTCCATGCACGATGCGCCACGCGTCGCACCTCCCGACGAAGCCGCGCTCCTCCAATCCATCGCACATGGAGAGACGCTTGCACTCTCCGGAAGTGGTGCCGAGTTCCTTGCCCCTGCCACGCTCCGCGACCTTGCCGCTCTCTACGAACGCAATCCCCACGCGGTGATCGTCGCGGGTGCCACCGATGTCGGCCTCTGGATCACGAAGCGGCATCGCCACATCCCGACCTTTATCTCGACCGGCCGTGTGAAGGAGCTGCAGCGCGTAAGCCGCGGCCCCGACACCCTTCGCATCGGCGCTGGCGCCACCTGGACGTCCCTGCTGGAAACGCTTGCGAGCCTCTACCCCGACATGGGCGAGTTGCTGCGCAGGTTCGCCTCCGTCCAGATCCGCAACGGCGCCACCATCGGCGGCAATATCGCCAACGGCTCACCCATAGGCGATGGACCGCCCGCCCTCATCGCGTTGGGCGCACGCCTCGTGCTGCGCAAGGGCGAAGCGACGCGCACCGTCCCCCTGGAAAACTTCTTCCTGGCCTACGCCAGGCAAGATCGCGCTGCCGGCGAGTTTGTGGAAGCCATCGAACTCCCGCTCTTGCCGGAACCCGGTCGGTTCAAGGCCTACAAGATCTCCAAACGGTTCGATCAGGACATCTCTGCCGTGTGCGGCTGCTTCAACATCGAGATCGACGCTGGCCAGGTACAATCTGCACGCATTGCCTACGGCGGCATGGCCGCGACGCCGAAGCGCGCATCGGCAGTTGAAGCGGTGCTCGTCGGCAAGCCCTGGACTTTGCGCACGGTCGAGGCGGCACTGCCAGCCTACGAGAAAGACTTTGCGCCCATCAGCGACATGCGCGCTTCGGCCGCCTATCGCACGCAGGCAGCGAAGAACTTGCTGCTCCGCTACTTCCACGAAACCCAGCTGCCAGCCGCCAGCACCCGCCTCGTCGGCCGCGACGCGGCCATCGCCTGAACACAACTCGAGCCCACCATGCAGCGACGCGCGAATCTCCTGCAAAGCCACCGCATCGAAGGCGGCGTCCATGTGTCGTTGCGGCATGACAGCGGCCATAAGCACGTAACGGGCGATGCCATTTATGTGGACGATATCCCCGAGCCGCCCGGCACGCTGCACATCTACATCGCCATGAGCGCGCACGCCCACGCACGCATAACCACCCTCGACGTCTCGAAGGTGAGATCTGCCCCAGGCGTCGCCTGTGTCCTCACCGCGCGCGACATCCCCGGCGTCAACGATGTGAGCCCCTTCAAGGGCGACGATCCCATGTTCGCCGACGGCCTCGTTGAGTATCACGGGCAGTCGCTGTTCGCCGTTGCCGCTGAAACGCTTGCACAAGCGCGCGCCGCCGCGAAGCTCGCGACCGTCACCTACGATGAGCTCCCACCGATCCTGGATATCGAAACGGCCATGGCCGCGAAATCCTGGCTCGAGCCACCCTATACACATTCGCGCGGCGATCCCGATGCGGCCATCGCCGCTGCGCCCCATAAGCTCGAAGGCCGCATCGAGATTGGCGGCCAGGAGCACTTCTATCTCGAAGGCCAGGCCGCTCTCGCAATTCCGGCGGAGGACGAGGAAGTCACTATCCACTGCTCCAGCCAGCACCCCACGGAGATCCAGCACAAGGTGGCGCATGTGCTGGGCGTTGCGAACCACGCCGTCACCGTAGAGATGCGGCGCATGGGCGGCGGCTTCGGCGGCAAGGAGAGCCAGGGCAATCTCCCCGCCTGTGCGGCTGCTCTCGTTTGCAAGGTCACCGGTCGCCCCGCCAAGTGCGTCTATGACCGCGACGATGACATGATCATCACCGGCAAGCGTCACGACTTCCGCATCGACTACCGCGTCGGGTTCGATGCCGATGGCATGATCCTCGGCATCGCGTACGTACAGGCCGTGCGCTGCGGTATGTCATTCGATCTTTCGCCCGCCATCGCCGACCGCGCCATGTTCCACGCCGACAACGTCTACTACTTGCCGGCCGCGCGCATCACGTCCTATCGCTGCAAGACGCACACGGTGTCCAACACGGCTTTTCGTGGCTTCGGTGGGCCGCAGGGCATGCTCGGCGTGGAGCGCGTCATCGATGAGATCGCGCACGCTCTCGGCAAGGACCCGCTCGATATCCGCCGCGCCAACTTCTACGATCACATCGCGGCCCCGCCTCCGCTTCTGCGCAACATCACGCCCTATCATCAGGTTGTGGAGGATTGCATCATCCAGGATCTGGTGGATGAACTCGAAGCCACCTCCAGTTACCGCGAGCGCCGGGCGGAGATCCGCGCCTGGAACGCCACGAGCCCCATCCTCAAGCGCGGCATCGCCCTCACGCCGGTGAAGTTCGGGATCTCCTTCACCAACACCATCATGAACCAGGCCGGCGCGCTGGTGCATGTCTACACGGACGGCTCCATCGCCCTCAATCACGGCGGCACCGAGATGGGGCAGGGCCTGAACGTGAAAGTGGCACAGGTCGTGGCCGAGGAGTTCCAGGTCGACATCGACCGGGTGAAGATCACGGCCACGCACACCGGCAAGGTTCCGAACACATCGCCCACCGCCGCCTCCGCCGGCAGCGACTTGAACGGCATGGCCGCCCGCAACGCCTGCACCCAGATCAAGGACCGCATTGTTGGCTTCCTTGCCGAGAGGCACCAGTGCGCGCGGGGCGAGATCCGCTTCCTTCCGAACCGCATCGCCGTGGCGGGCCGTGAGCTTCCATTCGACGAGGTGATCGCAGAAGCTTATCGCGCGCGCATCCACCTCTCCGCCGCCGGCTACTACGCCACGCCCAAGATCCACTGGGACCGCGCCGCAGGCCGCGGGCGTCCGTTCTTCTACTTCGCCTACGGAGCCGCCGTCTCAGAGGTGGCGATCGACACGCTCACCGGCGAGAACCGCATCCTCCGCGCCGACATCCTCCATGACGTGGGCCAATCGCTCAACCCCGCGATCGATCTCGGCCAGGTCGAAGGCGGTTACGTGCAAGGCGCGGGCTGGCTCACAACGGAAGAACTGGTGTGGGACGACAAGGGCCGCCTGCGCACGCATGCGCCCTCCACCTACAAGATCCCCGCCTGCTCGGATCGCCCCATCGATATGCGCGTCGCGCTGTGGGAGAAAGGCCGCAACCCCGAAGAAACCATCTACCGCTCCAAAGCCGTGGGTGAACCACCACTGATGCTCGGCATCTCCGTGCTCATGGCGCTTTCAGATGCCATTGCCGCCGCCGCCGACGGTCGCGCCTACCCGGCACTCGACGCGCCCGCCACCCCCGAGCGCATATTGATGGCGGTGGAGCGGCTGAAAGCCATCTCGCGGGGCAGACAATGAAGAGCCTGCGCTCTGCCGCGGATGACTGTGACGCCATCGGCGAAGGCACTGTCGTTCGCATTTCCGTAGTGCGCGCACTCGGGTCCACCCCTCGCGAGATTGGCGCAGCCATGATCGTCGGCCCTGCCCACACCATTGATACGATCGGTGGTGGCGCCCTGGAACTCGCAGCGATCACGCATGCCCGGGCACTTCTCGAACCAAAGGCGCCGGCCGCCATCTGGAACCGCGACATCCGCGATTTTCCTCTCGGACCATCGTTGGGGCAATGCTGCGGAGGGCATGCCCAGCTGCTCTTCGAGGTGCTTGGCGAAAACGAGCGTACCGCGCTGCGCCGTATGCACGCCGCGCTTGGTGGTCAACACTGCATAGCGCTCCGCCCTTCCCAGGCAGGCGCGCCACTGCTGCTCATGGCTGATCGCAAGGCCGAGCTTAGCGGCGTCCCGCTTCCCGTCCTGCACGTCGCCCGCGACATGCTCTCCGGGGCCCGTCCACGCGAGGCCGCGGTGGTGAAACCGGCGAAGGATGCGCCGGCCTGGCTCGTGGAACCTTATGGCGACAGCGCCAGCCCGCTCTACATCTACGGTGCAGGCCACGTTGGCCGCGCCATCGTGCACGTCCTGAAGGACCTGCCGCTCGACATTCGCTGGATCGACACGAGCCGCGACCGCTTTCCACCTGAGATCCCTTCGCACGCAAGCATCACGATTGCCCCGAACCCGGTGGAGGTCGCGCAGGCGGCGCCTGCGGGCGCGTTGCATCTCGTGCTCACCTTTTCCCATGCGCTGGATTTCGCCATCACCTTTGCCCTTCTTGCGCGCTCCGATTTCCGGTTTCTCGGACTGATCGGCTCGCAAACGAAGCGTGCTCGCTTCTTGAAGCGGCTGAAGGATGCCGGCATCGGCGACGCCGCCCTTGCGCGGCTCACCTGCCCCATCGGCGCGCTCGGATTACCGGGCAAGGAACCTGCCGTCATCGCCATTGCCGTGGCAGCCCAGCTCATCGGGTTGCAGCAAGCGGAAGCCACGTCTGCGCGAAAAGCGGTCGATTCGGGATGACAGCCGCACCAAGCCCATCCGTCACCATTTTGCGCGGCCAGACGCTGGCTTTTCGCGACAATCCTTTCCGCGTCGGGCCGGATCGCGCCGTGAGCTTCGAAAGCGACGGTGCCGTTGCCATTGCAGATGGCCGCATCCAGGACGTGGGCCCGGCCCACGACGTGATCGCACGCTATCCCGCCGCCCCGATAGAGAGCTACGGCCGCGATCTCATCATGGCAGGCTTCGTCGACTGCCACGCGCACTATCCGCAGATCGACATCATCGCCTCCTACGGCGCCCAGCTTCTGGAGTGGCTCGAGAAGTATACGTTTCCGGCTGAAAGCCGCTTCGGTGACTACGACCACGCCAACGAGGCCGCCCACGCCTTTCTCGATCAGTGCCTGCGCAACGGCATAACGACATCGTCTGTCTATTGCACGGTTCACACAGCATCCGTCGACGCGTTCTTCACCGCCGCGCACGCACGCGGCTTTGCCATGGCCGCCGGCAAGGTGATGATGGACCAGAATGCGCCGCAGAACCTTCGCGACACGGCCGACACCGCCTACAGCGAATGCAAGACGCTGATCGCCCGCTGGCATGGTGTCGACCGCCTCGTTTACGCCGTCAGCCCCCGCTTTGCCCTCACTTCGTCGTCCGCACAGCTCGAAGCGGCAGGCGCGATACGGCGAGAGCACCCCTCCACTCTGCTGCAAACGCACCTCTCCGAGAACCACGCCGAGATCGCAACCGTCGCCAAGCTGCATCCCGGCGCGCCCGACTACCTCGGCATCTACGAGCGACATGGTCTCGTAGGCCACGGCGCGAACTTCGGTCACGCCATCCACCTCGAACCACGCGAGATCGAGGTGATGCGCGCTTCGGGCGCCGGCATTTCCCATTGCCCCACTTCCAATCTTTTCATCGGCTCGGGCCTATTCGATATGCGCTCCTTCTGCGAGGGCGACAGGCCGGTTCCCGTAGGTCTCGCCACCGATGTCGGCGGCGGATCGTCCTTCTCGATGTTTCACACTATGAAGGCCGCCTACGAGATCAGCCAACTCAAAGGCTATAGCCTCCATCCCGCGAAGGCGTTCTATTTGGCAACGGCGGGCAGCGCCGCCGTGATGCACCTCGATCACCGACTGGGAAATCTCGCTCCGGGATACGACGCGGATATCACCGTGCTGGACCTGGCCTCTCATCCGCTGATTGCGCGCCGCCTCACCCAGGTCGACGATATTTGGGACGCGCTCTTCCTCCAGATGATCCTCGCCGATGACCGTGCCATCCGCGCGACATACGTTGCGGGCCGCAAGGCCTACGAAAAGCCCTACGCTTCCTGAGCAGCCGCCGGCATCCGCAGTCCCAATGCACCGAACACCAGTTGCAGGATCGTACGCTCCGCGGCGCCGTAGTCGGCTTCGTCCAGGCTGCGTTTCTCCAGATGGATCTCGATATCGGCCGCCGCGTTCGCATAGTACTGCGTCATCGCCCAGATCATCAGGACGAGATGCCGGGCATCCACCGGCTTGACCCGCTTACCCGCCTGCCAGCCTTCGAGCGTACGGACAAGACGATGGTAAACGGACGGTCGCCGCCCTTGCAGCCGCCGGAGAATATGCGCGCCGCTCTGAACCTCGCTCGCAAAGATCCGCGACGCCCTTGGATGCAGCCGCGAGAACGCGATCTTCGACCGAATGTATGCGGCCAGGAAAGCCCGCGGATCGTTGTCCGCGTCGGCCGGCGGCAACAGCCCCGTCCACAAATCGAGCGTTCGCTCGATCACAGCGATGTAGAGCGCCTCCTTACTCTCGAAGTAGTAGTAGATGTGCGGCTTGGAAACACCGGCCGCTTCCGCGATCATCGCCGTCGTCGCGCCATGCAGGCCCAAGCGCGAGAACACATCTTCCGCCGCCGCCAGAAGCCGCTCCCTGATCTGCCCTGTCTCCCGTGACCCTCCGACGTCGGGAGCTGGGGCGACAGCCTTCGGCCTCCGCTCGACAAGGCCCTGCCGCGTCGTCCGGCCCTTCTTCTTGGGGCTCATGTCCGGCTTCCACCTCTTGCTGCCATTATGGCTAGCGCATTTGGGCACCGCGCCTGGCGCCATCGCGCCCGTTACACGCCTTCAATTGATCCTGAAAGCGATGTGCGTACGGTGTAAGCAGTCAATGAAGCATGCGGCCTCGTATGGCGCCACACCTTGTGTGCGCCCACTGAACCCGCACAAGCAGATCGACAATTTCACTCGGCAACACTCGCCCCACAGAGACGATCCGCATTCGGATTGCGCCATGCGGCCCCATCGGACAGATCAAGAAATCAGCTAAAAATGCCCACTTCTTAGCCTTGTAACACGACTGCCACATTTGTGTACGCACCAACAACTTGAACCACATTCATCGCGTTGACCGATCGTTAAAATCAGCTTTTTCTTTTCGTGAAGCTGATTTGTGCGCCGCATGCGCGGATCGGCGATCAGGTGAGCTTATCGGCGCGCATGGCGCAACCGGCAGCATTGGAGATCATGATGTTCTTGAAAATGAATAAGGCGCTTGGGCTTCTTGCCGCCGCCGGTATCGCACTCGCAGCGGGTGTAAGCGGCGCGCAGGCGCAGGTCTTCCAGGACAACTGGCTCGGCTATCGCTACGGCACCGCCTTCAAGGAGCCGGGTGTTGCCGGCGGAGCCGATATCTCCAAGAACATCCTGTCCTACTCCCACGCCAGCGGCGACAAGTGGGGCGACAATTTCTTCAACCTCGACATCCTGATGTCGAGCGCGAAAGACCCCTCGGTAGCAGACGTTGTCGGCGCGCAAGAGCTTTACGCTCTCTATCGTCGTGGCTTCAGCTACAACAAGATCACGGGCACCAAGGGTGGCTACGGCCCCATCGCCGACTTCGGTCTTCTCGTCGGCGCCGACTACAACGCTAAGAACACCCAGTTCGGCTCCGAGAAGAAGCTGCTTCTCGCCGGCGCCTACCTCGATTGGTCCGTCCCCGCTGGCTTCCTGCGCACAGCCTTCCTCTACTGCCAGGAGTGGAACCAGCACGGCTTTGCGAACGTCGGCGCTGACTACGATCCGCAGTTCTGCCTTGCCACCACCTGGAAGTTCCCCTTCAAGATTGGCCCGGCCAGCATGGCCTTCGGCGGCTTCTTCAATGTCAACTCGCCCAAGGGCCGCGGCAATCCTGCACTCAACGAGACCAAGACCGAGATCTTCACACGTCCTGAACTCACCCTCGACATCGGCGAGCTCGTCACCGGCCGCAAGAACTTCGTGGAAGTGGGTGTGGCCTACGAATACTGGCTGAACAAGTTCGGCAACGACAACTCGCTGATCGTCGGCGCCATTGCCCGCACGCCCATGCTCACCGCCAAGGTTCATTTCTAATCGAAGCATCAGATCTGAGACACAGAGCAGGACGGTCGCATCGGGGCCGCCCTGCTTTTTTGTTCTGACAGTCTCAGTGCGCGTCCGCTGCAGGCGGGCTCTGCGGCGGCGTCATGCCCTTCGGCGTGCGAATGAGAAACACGAACGGGATCGACAACAGGCAGATCACCAGCATCAGCTTGAAGTCGTTCGCGAATGCCAGGATCGTCGCCTGCTGATTGACGATGTTGTCGAGCAGCGCACGCCCCGTATCGGTCGCCGGGTTGATCGTCTGCGCCATGGGGTCCGCCAGCCCCTGGTTGAAGTCCGTTACACTCTCCACCAGTCGCGAGCGGATCACCGCTGTCTTGTTGGTGAGGTTCGCGATGACGATCGACACGCCGATCGAGCTGCCCAGATTGCGAATGAGCGTCCAAGTGGCCGTACCCTCGGTGCGAAACGCTGGCGGAATATTGGCGAGCGCAACAGTGTTGAGCGGCACGAACAGGAACGCAAGTCCCACGCCCTGCACCATGCTGATCCACACGAAAGTCCGCACCGCCGTATCCGGCGAGAAGTAGATGCTCTCGTAAAGCCCTATCGCCGACAGCAGCAGCCCGATGAACAGCATGAGCCGCGCCCCCAGCACGTTCATCAGCCGCCCTGCGAACAGCATCGCAATGGCCATGCCGATGCCGCGCATGCCAAGCAACCAGCCCGCATCCACGATTGGATAGCCCATCACCCCCTGCAGGAACGGCGCCAGCAAGGCCGCCGATGCAAGCAGCAGGATGCCCGTCACGAACATGAAGCCCAGGCCGATCACGAAGTTGCGGTCGCGAAAGATCTCCACCGGCACGAAAGGCGTGGGCCATGTCAGCGTATGCGCGATGAAGAGATAGGCCGCCGCCAGGGAAATCAGCCCCTCGATCACAATCTCCGTCGAATCGAACCAACCGAGCTGCTCGCCGCGATCGAGCATCAGCTGCAGCGCCCCGATGGCGACTGACAGCGTCAGAAAGCCGAACCAGTCGAAGCTGGACTTGCGCTCCGATGGCGTGTCGCGCATCAGCGCCAAGAGGCCCAGCACGGTCGCGATGCCGAATGGCAGGTTGATGTAGAACACCCAGCGCCAGGAATAATTCTCCGTCAGCCAGCCGCCGAGCGTGGGCCCCATGATCGGGCCGATCATCACGCCCATGCCCCACAGCGACATCGCCCAGGCCCGCTTGTCCGGCGGATAGATGGTCAGCATCACGGCCTGCGACAGCGGCACCAGCGCCGCGCCGAACATGCCCTGCATCAGGCGATAGGCCACGATCTGCTCGATATTCTGCGCCACGCCGCACAGCATCGACGCTGCAGTGAACCCGCCGGCACACACCACCAGCACCCGGTTGACGCCGAAGCGCGCAGCGAGCCAGCCCACCGGCGCCGTCATGATCGCAGCCGCCACGATGTATGACGTCAGCACCCAGCTCACCTGGTCGAGGGTGGCCGAGAGAGAGCCCTGCATGTATGGCAGCGCCACGTTGGCAATGGTCGTGTCGAGTGCCTGCATGATGGTCGCCATCATCACGCACACTGTGATGAGCATGCGCTGCAGGTTGGGATTGAGGCCCCGCTCGGTATAGGCGATCACTGGTCGGGATCCTCGGCCACGGCGCTGGAGCCGAACATCGAAACGATGCGCCCCTTCCGCCCCGTATCGATCTCGATATTCGCACTCATGCCGGAGCGCAGGCGCCGCAGATCCTGCCCGGGCAGGAACTCGACGCGCACCGGCACCCGCTGCACGATCTTGATCCAGTTGCCGGCAGCATTCTGTGGCGGCAGGATCGCGAACTGCGCGCCCGTCCCCGGGCTGATGGCGGCCACCTTGCCCTGCCAAGTCCGCGACGGAAACGCATCCACCGCAATGCTCACGGGCTGGCCCGGACGCACGTAGGTGAGGTCGGTCTCCTTGGGGTTGGCGTCGATCCAGATGCTTTCCGTGCCCATCACGCTGAACACCGGTGTACCCGCCGTGATGAAGCGCCCCATCTGGATGCTCACCACCTGCGTCGCAATGCCGGCGAGGGGTGCGCGCAGGATGGTGTTCGAAAGATCGCGATTTGCGCGATCGAGTGCCGCCGTCGCCTCGATGTACTGCGGATAGCGCTCGATCGGCAGCTGAGGATCGCCCAGCAGCGCAGTGCGCGCCGCCAGCTGCTCACCTTCCAGGGCCTCTAGCTGCGCCTTCGCCGCCACCAGCGCCACGCGCGATCGATCGACATCCGATGGCGTGCTGATGCGATTGCCGAGCAGCTGGTTCTTGCGATCGTAGTCGGCCTGGTTGGCCGCAACGCTCTCGCGCGCCAGCCCGATCCGGTTGCCGAGGTTCGCCAGGTTGTTCTTGAGCGTCTGGAAATCCGCGCGCACGCGGTCGAGCCGCGCCTGCGCCTCTTGCTGGGCAAAGCGATAGGGGGCCGGGTCTATCGCGAAAAGCTCGTCGCCCGGCTTCAGTTGCTGGCCCTCCACCACGGAAATGCGCACGACCTTGCCGGACACTTCCGGCGTTATGAGCACGCGCTGCGCACCGATATAGGCGTTGTCCGTGCTCACATAGCGTCCGCCCAGCAGATAGATCATCGAGCCCACGAGCACGACGACAAGCGGCACCACGAGCAGCAGCATCGCGCGCAGCGAAAGGTGCGTCGCGCGCGCGAGTAGACGTCCCGCAACGGCACGCACCATATCGGTGCGGCGCGGGCTGCCTGGGGTCCCTGCGGGAGGTTCAACGTGCTTCTGCATCTTTCCGACCCTGATCTTCCACGAGCGCCGCGTGCTTGGTCGCGGCTTGCTTGATGTTCTTCTTGAGCAGCAGCAGCTTGTGCAGGAGGTCCATCGCCTGCGTCTCCGACAGGTCGGCCAGCACCTCACCGGCAATATCGCGCCCCAGCGGAGCCATGCGTTCCAGAAGATCGCGCCCGCGTTCTGTCAGGTGCAGCAGGTTCACGCGTCGATCGCGCGCACGCGCACGCCGCTCGACGAGACCTTGCGCGCAGAGCCGGTCTACGAGGCGCATCAGGGAGATCGGCTGGATCTCGAGGGCCTCCGCCATCTCGGCCTGGGTCGCACCCTCCTGGCGCTGCAGCCGGTTGAGGACGGCCCATTGCGCCCGCGTCATGCCATGCTGGCGGGCCCGCTGGTCGATGTGGGTGCGCATCGAGCGTGCCACGTCGGACAGCTCGAACAGGATCTCGCGTCTGAGTTCGGTTCTCTTCATAAGCTTATTATAAGGAAGCTTATGATTTAGGAGGACGCCCGGCAGCTCAGATCAGATATGCGATTGCGGAGCCCGTGCCCTGAGCGAGGCCGGAATTGTCAAACGGGCAACAGCGTTCGCGGCCGCTTACTTGAACGTTGCCTTGCGCTTCGTCGCTGGCGGCGGCATGCCGAGATCCCTCATGGACGGCAGCGGCGGGCGGTCATCGAAGGACGCGCTCTTGCGCCGTGGCTTCTGCTCCGCGCGAGGTGGAGGCATATCTACGACCTGCGGTGGAACGATCACCGTGGGCCGGGTCCGCGGAAAATGCACCTCGACAGGCACGTAGGCCCAGCCGTTGGGCGTCCAGATGGGGCCCCGGGAGTAGTCATAGACGTGGATCGGTGGCGGCTGCGGCGGGGGCGGCGGCGGATCGAGCCAACCTGCGCAGGCAGCCGAAGACAACCCAGGCAAGGCGAGCAGCACGCCACTAAGGCCCATAAAGACACGACGCGACATCGAACGGCACTCCGGCACCCGGACCGGAACGGCATGGCCCGGGGCCCCGATGCTGCCGCAACAGGGTTAAGGCCCCCCTAAACCGTTGCGCCTCCATCTCGGGGCCATTGAACCGGGGAGAAGCAACACGAAGCCTTTGCAAGTCCACCGGCTGCAGTTGCATAAGGCTTAGGTGCCCACCGCTTTGCAACATCGTGAAGCCGACCCGCTAGACGTCGCCCGCGACGTGCTGCGCAGTACGTTCGGCCACATGGATTTCCGCGGCTTGCAGGCCGGGGTCATTGGGGAGGTGCTTGCCGGCCGCAGCGCACTGGCTGTCCTGCCCACCGGTGGCGGCAAGAGCCTCTGCTACCAGATCCCCTCGCTCGTTCGTCCCGGCCTTGGCCTCGTGGTCTCGCCGCTCATCGCCCTGATGACCGATCAGGTGGCGGCACTTCAGCAGTCGGGCGTCGCGGCCGAGAAGCTGGACAGCAACACGCCCTGGGAGCAACGCGCCTCGACCTGGTCGCGCATCGAAGCCGGAACCCTGGACCTGCTCTACATTTCGCCGGAAGGCCTCATGCAGCCGGCGATGCTGGAGCGGCTTCAGCACATACCTCTCGCGCTCGTTGCCATCGACGAGGCGCACTGCGTGAGCCAGTGGGGCCATGACTTTCGACCCGAGTACCGCATGCTGGGTCGCCTCGCGGAAATCTTTCCAGATGTCCCGCGCCTGGCCGTAACAGCAACGGCTGATGCGCGCACACGCGACGACATCACCAGCGAGCTCTATCTCAAGAACGCCCGCCACTTCGTCGACAGCTTTGCGCGCCCCGAACTCGCCCTGTCGGCCGAACGCAAATCAGGCCTCGGGCGCAACCGTGTGCTGGAATTGGTTGTGGAGCGCAAGGGCCGCTCCGGCGTGGTCTATGCCGGCTCGCGAGACGGCGTCGATGAGTTGGCCGAGAAGCTGGTCGCCAATGGCATCCCGGCGCTCGCCTATCACGCTGGCCTCGACAAGGATATCCGCGCCGAACGCCTCGAGCGCTTCCTCGAGGCCGATGCTGCCGTCATGGTGGCCACCATCGCCTTCGGCATGGGTGTCGACAAGCCCGATGTGCGCTTTGTCATCCATGCCGATCCACCCTCTTCCATCGAGGCCTACTGGCAGGAGATCGGCCGCGCCGGACGGGACGGCAACCCGGCCGAAGGCATCACGCTCTATTCATCCTCCGATCTCGCCTGGGCCCTGCGCCGCATCGAGAGCCGCGACGTCGATGCCAGCGTGAAGAATGTCCAGATCCGCAAGGTGCGTCAGCTCTATGCCATGCTCGATGGCATGGGCTGCCGGCCCGCCGCTGTCCGTCGCTACTTCGGCGAGACCGAAGTGCAGTCCTGCGGCGTGTGCGATATCTGCCTCAGCCCGCCCAAGGGCGTCGACGCCACGCAAGCCGCACAGAAAGCGCTGTCCGCCGTGCATCGCCTGGGCGGCCGCTTCGGCAGAGGCCGGGTCATCGATCATCTGACAGGCAAGACGAAAGACGCCTCTCAGTTCGAAACCTCCCTCTCCACCTACGGCATCGGCAGAGACTTGAGCGCTGTTGCATGGCGCGGGCTGATCGACCAGCTGCTCTTCGAAGGGCTCCTGCGGGAAGACCCGAACGAGGGCCGCCCCCTGCTGACACTGGGCGAACCGGATCTGGTCAAATCTGTCTACCGCAGCGAGCGCCGCATCGAGGTACGGCAGGCGCCGGAAGCTGGCAGCGACGACTCCAAGCCTGGCCGCGGGCGCAGGAAGCACGCCGGCGAGCGTCTCGGCATAGAGGCCGCCGACGCCCCGCTATTCGAGGCCCTGCGCGCCTGGCGCCGCGATCGTGCTGCAGAGCAGCATGTGCCGCCGTATGTCATTTTCCACGATGCAACACTCTCGGCCATCGCCCGCGAGAGGCCGAAATCCGCCGATGCGCTTGCCAAAGTCAGCGGCGTTGGACAAAGCAAGCTGAAGCGCTATGGTTCGGACGTTTTGAAGATCGTACGTGAGCACTGAGGCTCAGCAGGCACGCTTACGCAATTCGCACACGGCATTACCTCGCCTTTCATTGACTTCAGCACGGAATTAATTGCCCATCACCGCCATGAAACGTTTGCCCATCTTCTATGGCTGGATCGTCGTTGCAGTCGTCTTCGTCTCCATGGCGATCGGCGTCAACGCGCGCACGGCCTTCTCGCTGCTGTTCCCACCCATGCTATCCGAGTTCGGCTGGGATCGCGCACTCACAGCCGGCGCCTTCTCGTTCGGCTTTCTCATATCGGCCATTATGAGCCCGGTGCTCGGCCGCCTCATGGATCGCTTCGGGCCCATTCTTGTCATGGAGCTCGGCGTCTTGTTGCTGGGCGCCGGTATGCTGCTCGCGCCCTACACGTCGGAGCCGTGGCATCTCTATCTCACACTCGGCGTGCTGGTGGGCGGCGGCAGTGTCTGCCTCGGCTACTCGGGACAGTCGCTGTTCCTTCCCAATTGGTTCGTGCGCAAACGCGGCCTCGCCATGAGCCTCGCCTTCGCAGGCGTCGGCATCGGCTCGATCATTCTGCTGCCCTGGATCCAGACAACCATCGATGCAGCGGGTTGGCGCACGGCCTGCTACGCCATGGGCATCGTCTCCCTCGTCGTCCTCGCCCCTCTCAATCTCCTGCTTCGCAAGCGACCGGAGGACATGGGGCTCGAGCCCGACGGCGACAAGGCACCAGATCCCTCCAAAGGGCCACCGCCCACCAACGTGGTCGACACGGAGTGGGCGGCTGTGGATTGGACGTTGGGTCGCGCGCTCGCCACGATGCGCTTCTGGTGGCTCGCCACGGGTTATTTCTCGACGCTTTTCGTCTGGTACGCCATCCAAGTGCATCAGACGAAGTATCTCGTGGAGATCGGCTTCGATCCAAGCACGGCCGCCTGGGCGCTCGGCTTCGTGAGCCTCGCCGGCATTCCTGGCCAGATCGCATTCGGCGCCCTGTCTGATCGCATCGGCCGCGAGTGGATCTTCACCATCGCCAATCTCGGCTTCGCGATGACCTACGTCATCCTCATCGCGCTGCAGTATTGGCCGGCATTGCCGCTCTTGTTCGCCATGGTGTTAGCGCAAGGCGTGCTGGGCTACGGCATAACGCCCGTCTTCGGACCTGTCGTCGCCGAAATCTTCCAGGGCCGACACTACGGCACGATCTTCGGCACCTTGATGTTCCTTGCGATTACAGGCGGCGCGGCAGGGCCTTGGGTCGGCGGCTTCATGCACGATCACTACGGCACCTACGACCATGTCTTTGCGCTGTGCATCGGCCTCAGCCTCCTGAGCGCCATGACGATCTGGTTCGCAGCCCCTGGCAAAGTGCGCGCCGTTGCTGGCCGCATGCACAAGATTCCGGTGCGGGACTAAGCTGCCCCCCTACGTCCGTGATCACGTCTTGCGCGGCTTGCCGCGCTGGGCAGGTGACGTCGCCGTGCTTTCCCTGGCCACCAGCGTTGCCTTCTCCGGCTTCGTTTCCGGAAGAACTTCGCCCTCGATAGAGGCCAGCAGATAATCGATGGCCGACGAAGCCACGCCCTCATACGGCGTCTGCACCGTCGTGATCGACGGCGTCATCGCGCGCGATATCTCCAGGTCGTTGTAGCCCGTGATCGAGATCTGCCTTGGCACCTCGATGCCGCGCGACAGGCATTCCAGGATGGCACCCGCCGCGAGGTTGTCATTGGCACAGATCACCGCCGTCGTGTTCGGCGCCTCCGCGAGGATGCGTCCCATGCATCGCCGGCCATCGATGATGCCGAACCCGCCGTCATCGATCATGAGGCAGTTGTCCGGCGCGATGCCGAATGCCGCGAAGACATGGCGCAGCGCCTGTAACCGGTTCCTGTCGCGATCCCTGATCTTCTGGAATGGAATGACGACGGCAAACGAGCGATGCCCCAGATCCAGCAGGTGCCGCGCGGCCTGCAGGATCGCATCGACATGGTCGAACCCGATGGAGGGGGTCGCTGGATCATGCACCCACGCCTCGACGTGCGGCACGTGAAAGTCCTCCAGCAGCGGATACAGCCTGGATCCCCGCCGGCAAGCGATAAGCATCACCGCATCGACGCCTTGCGTGATCATGGCGCGACAGGAACTTACGGCGACCTGATCATTGAAGGAGGCGCTTGCAAGCAGCATCGTATATCCGCGCTCTGCAAGGCGCGCCTGGCTGAATTCCACCATGCCTGCGATGTAGCTGGCATTCTCCATCGATTGGATGATCGTGCCGATGACCATGCTGCGCCGCTTGCGCAGCGAGCGCGCCACACCCAGCGGCTGGTAGTGCAGTTTCTGCGCCGCCGACCTCACACGCTCGAGCGTCGAGGCTTCGAGAAGCGTTGGCGAATTCAATGCACGCGACACGGTTGCCGGGGAAACACCGGCAAGCCGCGCCACGTCCGTGATTTTCGCCGGCTTTGTTCTTGCCATCCGAGCCTTCGCCGATGAAACCGGTTTCGCGCACCGCCATAGTGCAGCGCATCTCCCTTTTTCATGTAAACGACGCGCTATTGACGTTCCAGTGCATGTTGCTAGTCTAACCATGAAATTGTTTTCATCACACCTAGGGGGTGTAGTATGCGCATCGGGATCTTATCGAGGGTCGTATCGGCACTGTCAGCGGCTGCCCTGGTCGCCTGGGCGGGCGCTTTTCCCTCTGTGGCAGAGACGCGCGAGATCCGTCTCATGAAGCAGGTGGGCATTGCCTCGCTCACGCTCGCGGTCATGGAGCACGAGAAGATCTACGAGAAGCATCTGGCTGCCGCTGGTCTCGCCGATACCAAGGTTGCGTGGACCCGCCTCGTAGGCGGCAACGTCGTCAACGACGCCATTCTTTCCGGCAATCTCGACTTCGCCGTCGCCGGCATTGTGCCCCTTTCGGTCATCTGGTCGAAGACGCGGGGCACGCCGAACGAGGTCAAGGGCGTGGTCGGGCTCAATTCGATCCCCATCTACTTCAACACGCGCAACGCCGACATGAAGTCGTTGAAGGACATCAAGGAGACCGACCGCGTCGCCGTCCCCGCCGTCAAGGTTTCGATCCAGGCCGTCATACTGCAGATGGCTGCGGCGAAGGAGTGGGGCGAGAAGCAGGCCCTGAAGCTCGATACGCAAACCGTGACACTGTCTGGCAACGACGCGTTTGCAGCGCTCACGTCCGGAAAGGGCGAGATCACCAGCGTCATGGCGACAGCCCCGTTCGCCCAGCTGCAGCTCGCAAAGCCCGGCATCCATACCGTCTTCACGTCCTACGACGTCGTTGGCGGGCCTCACAATCTCAATGTCATCTACACCACCGCCAAGTTCCGCGAGCAGAACCCGAAGAGTTATGCGGCCTTCATCACCGCTTTCAAGGAAGCGACGGACTTCGTCAACGCCGACAAGCGCCGCGCTGCAGAGACCTACTTGAAGGTCGTGCAAGAGCCAATCGCCGCTGACGCGCTTACCGAGATCCTGAAGGACCCGCGCATCATCTCGAGCCTCGCGCCCCAGGGCGTCGGCATCATCACGGACTTCATTCACAAGACGGGGCTGATCAAGATCAAGCCGCAGGGCTGGAAGGAACTCTTCTTCCCCGAAGCGCACGATCTTCCCGGCAACTGATAGCCGAATCCCGGCGATCCTCTCGAACCAGAGGCAGGAACGAACATGACCTACTCCATCGTCGCAAAGTGCGCAAAGACAGGCCAATACGGTGTCGGCGTCTCCACCTATTCCCCCCGCGTGGGCGCAACGGTACCCCTGGTGGTGCCGAATCGTGGTGCCGTCGCATTCCAGTGCGTCCCGAGCCCTGACCTGCGCGACCTGACAGGCGAGCTGTTGGCCAAAGGCGCATCCGCTGATGGCATTCTGAAGGAAATCGAGCGAGTCGACCGCTTCTGGCAGAAGCGGCAGATCAGCATCGTCGACACTGCCGGCCACGTCGCCGCGTTCACGGGGTCCGAGGCGCCGGCCACCGCCGAGCACCGCCTCGGAAAAGGATATGCCGTCGCCGGAAATGTCGTCACCAAGGCCTGCGTCGGAGATGCGACCGAGGGCTTCGAGGCCGTGCGTACCGCCGACCTGCCGCTTGCCGAAAAGCTCATGCGCGCGCTTGAAGCGGGCGCGCGGTCCGGCGGACAGGAAGAGGGGCTCACGTCTGCAGCCCTTCTGGTTTACGACCGCTATTCCTTCCCCATCGTCGACCTGAGGGTCGATCTGCATCAGACGCCTGTCATCGAGATGCGGCGCGTCTGGGAGTTCTACAGGCCGCTCACCGACTTCTACACCCAGCGCAACATCGACCCGAGTGGTCTGGGCCGCTGGTGGCAGTACCGCATGGATGTCTGCCCGGATTGGAAGCCGGTGCACATGACGGGTCGCATCCCGCAGCAGTAGCACGCCCGCGAGCGGCACTGCCCACTGCACCTGCATCACTTCAGGTGACGATGCCGGTGAGACGCCGCTACTCCGCCTCCGCGAGCAGCGCAGCACGGATGTTGCGCCGGTCGATCTTGCCGGTGGCCGTGCGCGGCAGAGGCGCCTGCGCAATGACGATATGGCGGGGCACCTCGAACCGAGCGAGGTGGAGCGCGGCGAAATCGCGAAACTTGTCGGCGTCGAGCACGCCATCGGCATAGACGGTGGCGCCCACTACTTCGCCGAGCCGCTCGTCGGGCACCGCATAAACGGCCACCTCGCGCACCTGCGGATGCATCAGCAGCACCGCCTCCACGTGTGCACAGGCGATGTTCTCCCCGCCGCGTATGATGATGTCCTTGATGCGATCGACGATATAGAGGAACCCCTCCTCATCGAACTGGGCGACATCCCCCGTGCGGAACCAGCCATCCTCGAACACACTCGTATCGAGCGCCCCGTTCCTCCAATATCCCGCAAAGAGCGATGCCCCTCGCACCATGAGTTCACACGCTGGCCTACAGGAAGCACAGCGCCATCCTCTCCGACCACCTTGAGATCGAGAACCTGCGAAATGCGGCCCGAGCTTGCGGGCCGTTTCAGGTAGTCCTCCCCGCCGATGCCGACGCCGATGGCATTCGTCTCCGTCATGCCCCAGCCCGTTCCGGGCATCGCGGCGCCGAAACTCGATCCGATCTGCCGGACCTGTTCGGGTGCGCGCGGCGCGCCGCCACCCCCCACCAGCAGCAGCGAGGAAAGATCGTAGCGACCTTCGCGCGCGACCCGCACTAGGTCGCCCGTCATCGCTGCCGGAGCGATGAATGACGCCAGCTTGTGCTGCGCGATGAGTTGCGCCCCGCGCGCGGCGTCCCAGCGCGTCATGCACACCAGCATGCGTTGCAGCCGGTACGAGGCGAGAAACACCGCGTGGCACCCCGTGACGTGGAACAGCGGCACCGCCAGCAGGCTGCCGCCAACGGCGCCTGCAGGCGGCGGCGCCACGCCGGTAACGAGTTCGCCTATGCGCCGGTCGAGCTCCCACGACAACAGCGCGGACAACACGTTACGATGCGTCGACAGTACGCCCTTCGATCGGCCCGACGAGCCCGACGTATAGAAGATCGTGGCGCCATCGTCGGCCTCGGGCGCCGAGACGGGCATGGCAGCGCCTTCATGATCACGCCTCAGATCCTCCCACGCGATGGCGCCGGCAAATGGGGAAGGTTCTCCCTTCAATCGCACTCCGACAACCTCGAGGCCAGCAATGAGCGCGCAGCGTGACAGTTGCTGCAGCCGCTCCGGATCTGCGAACAGCACACGTGCGCCGCAATCCTCCAGACCATGGGCGAGTTCCTCCGCGGCCCACATGGAATTGAGGGCCACCGCGATACCGCCGATCGACGTTATCGCCATGAATGCAATCATCCACTCAGGATAATTGCGCATCGAGATCGCAACGCGGTCACCCTTGGAGATGCCGAAGCGGTGAACGAGCGCAGCCCCGATCTCTGCCGCCGCCGCCAGGCTTTCCGCGAATGTCAGCCGCGTGTCGTCGAGAACCAGGAACGTCCTATCTGAAGACGCCGCCGCGTATAAACCCCGCAGCGTTGAAGGCCCGCCCGCGAATGCACGGATCCGCCGGCCTCCCGCCTCCACCTCTTGAAGCTCGAATGGCGCCCCCCTGCCGGTGAGCTGCGCAATAGCTTCCTCGCGTGTCATTGGCATCTCGCGCAGCCCCTATTGCAATCCTAAATGCGCTTCTTGGCGCGTCCGTCCGGCATTACCGCGTCTGCGCCTGTTGATGCACATCAACCCTCCGCTTGCGAAACTATCGTCTGCTTGCAGCATGAGCCAGATTCTGCGCGAGGCTCCAGTCGCGGGAATTCGTCTGCGCTGCTCGCACCTTATCCTCAAAACATGATGGGCATCACGCGATGTCGGCGTCAAATCCCCCTCTGACTGCACAGCAGCTCGTGGGACATGCGAGCCTCAGGCCGGCTCGCGATTTCATCCGCCTTGCCGGCGCCTACTGGCTGAGCGGCGGCCGCCTTTGGCGCGCGTGGCTTCTGTCCTTCGCCGTCATGGCACTCGTCGTCGTCGACCTCCTTATCCAAGTCGGCATAAATCGCTGGAACGGCTTCTTCTTCGACTCCCTCGAGCGCAAGGACACCGCCTCGGTCATCTACGGCATCGAGCTGATCGTGCTGCTGGCCGTCGCGGCGGCCGCGTCGGGCGCCGCCTTTGTGCAATGCAAAATGCGGCTGCAGGTCGAGTGGCGCCGCTGGCTGAGTGAGCGCCTGATCGGCCGCTGGATCTCCGAGCGCAGGTTTTATCGCTTGAGCATCGTCGGGGATGCGGCCACGAACCCCGAATACAGAATTGCCGATGACATCCGCATGGCCACCGAGCCACTTGTGGACTTCGTGCTCGGCCTCACCTCTTCCCTGCTCTCTGCGGCGACGTTCGTGGGCGTCCTCTGGACCGTCGGCGGCTCGCTTGATCTCACGCCCTATGGCGTCTCGACCTCAATTCCGGGCTTCATGGTGCTGGGCGTCCTTGCCTATTCGGTCATTACGACGGCCACAACGTGGATCGTCGGGCGTCCATTGGTCGGCTGCCTAGAGGCCCGCAACACGAGCGAAGCCGCACTCCGCTACGAGCTGACCAGGGTGCGCGAGAACGCCGAGCACATCGTTCTCGTCAACGCCGACGGCGACGAGCGACAGACACTCGGCAACCGGCTCGAAGACGTCGTTCGCCGCTGGATTGCCGTCGTCAAACGCGAATCGAAGATGACGTGGCTCAGCAATGGCAATTTGGTGCTGATGCCTGTTGCTCCGCTACTCATTGCGTCCCCGAAGTATCTGCAAGGCCATCTCACGCTCGGGGAGTTGATGCAGATTGCGGGCGCCTTCGCACAGGTTCATCTGTCCCTGAATTGGCTCGCCAATAACGCCGTCCGCATTGCCGAGTGGCTGGCCTCCGCACGCCGCGTTGTGGAGCTGTCGACATCGCTGGGAAATCTGGACGGCACGTTCGATACGTCTGCGAAACCGTCAATCCTTGTCGCCGAAAGCCCCGATGATGCCTTGCACCTTGAAGGATTGTCGATCACCGATCCCGCCGGCCGGATCATGATCGAAGGGCCGGAAATCGTCATCCCGCGCGGCCAGAAGGTTCTGGTGCGCGGCGAGCCCGGCACGGGGAAAAGCCCGTTGATGCGAGCCTTTGCAGGATTGTGGCCTTGGGGCACCGGCAAGGTCTTGCGGCCGCGCGTCGCGCGCACGGTTCTGCTGCTGCAGCGACCCTACATCCCCCCGGGAACGTTGCGCCACGCGCTCTTATATCCCTCCGCCGATCAAGATACCTCGATGGATCGGCTGCAATCTGCTCTCGAACGCTGCGGGCTTTCGCGCCTTGCGCCGCACCTCGACGAGGAAGACAGGTGGGATCAGGCGCTTTCTGCAGGCGAAGCCCAACGGCTGGCCTTCGCTCGCCTTCTGATCGATCCACCCGACATGGTGATCATGGACCAGGCCACCTCCGCGATGGACGAGGCAGGCGAGGCCAGCATGATGGAGCTCCTTCGCAACGAACTCGCTGCGGTGACCGCAATCAGTGTTGTCCGCCGCGCAGGTCTCGACCAGTACTTCGATCGTGAGATCGAGATCCATCATGGCGACGATCACGCGCGTGCCACAGTGCGAGATCGCACCCGGTCATAGAGCCTGATCGGTTGAGATGGACGCGTTCCAGCGTCCATCGAAAGCGTGAATCGGACTCTCAATCGTAAAACTAGGCCCGATTGATCGCGAGCAGCCCGGCCACCACCAGGAACAGGGCAACGCCGTGATACCACGCGAGCGCCTCGCCCAGGAGAAACAGCGCCTGGATGGCCGCGTAGATGGGCGTGAGGCAGATCGAGGCGGCTGTCAGCACCGGGCCGTTACGGCGCACGGAAACGTTGTAGCCGAGGTAGGCGCCGATGCCCGCCAGCAGCACCAGCGCCAGAAGCCACGCCAGCATGCGCCAGTCGAACACGGGCAAGCCCAGCGTCGCAACTTCCAGCACTGCAATCGGCAGGAAAACGATTGCCGCGGCCGCGCTCATCAGCGTGAACTGCGCCAAGGGCGTCATCATCGCGGGCATCCGCCGCAACGCCACCGTATAGAACGCGAACACCAGCATCCCGGCCGCGGCCCAGAGGTCGCCTGCAGCAAAGGAGAAGTTGCGCAGGATTTCTGGATGCCCCTTCGTCAGCGTCAGAAGCACACCGACGAGACAGGCGGCGATACCGCCGAACAGCAGTCCGCTCGCCCGCTGCCGGCCCTCCGCCACTTCCCAACTCGCCACGAATGCCGTGGTGCAGCCATAGATGAGCCCGATATTGGCCGCCTGCGTGGTCCGCGCCGCTTCGTACGCGGCGAACGCGCAAAAGCCCATGCCGAGAACGCCGAGAATTGCGATCCCGACCAGCGTGCGCGCCGAAGCACACCACGCCTGGCGCTCGCTGAGCCAACAGGCACCAACACCGATGATTATCGCCGACAGCAACCATCGGATGACCGACAGCGATGCCGGACCGAATTGATCGATCACCGCACGCGCGATCACGGGATTGAGCGCAAAGCAAGCCGGTACGAAAACCAGCAGAAAAAAGTTCATGGAAGCCTTTAGCCCTATCGTGACCTGCGCGTTGAACGTGGACCAGTCGACTTGTCACGAGAGACTGTCACGAGAGCATGTGAGCATGAGCACTGCGGTTCATCACGGCGCGCAACACACACAAGGTCTTTTTTCATCTCCCACAGCGTGATAGCAGGAAGCTCGTGCGCCCGCTCCGCATTTGCACCCCCCACTGACATCAGCCAAGGACTATCATGCCCCCTGTTGCAGTGCGCATATTGCCCAGCATGTCTGATGTTTCGCGCCAAGCCTGGCATAGGCTGTTTCCAGCCACATCGGAAAGCTGGGATTTCTTCCGAGCCTGCGAACTTGCGCCTGCTCCGGGCTTCTCCACCTCGGTCCTTGCTGCTTTCGTGGGCGAGGATCTCGTTGGCGCCGCGCCTCTCTTCGACACGCGCTTCCGGCTGGATATGGCGATGGGGCCGCGTCTCGGCGCAGTCACCGGATGGTTGGCGAAGCGTCTGCCAGGTGTGCTCGACCCCTCCATTCTTGCAGTCGGCTCGCCCCAATCCGACGAATGCCCGATCGGCATAATCCCTGCAGCCACCCCCGGTGAACGCGCTGAAATTCTCGAAAAGCTTTTGCAGGCTTTTCTCGCCCACGCGGACGCCATGGGGGCCGCCATATCCGTTCTGAAGGATGTTCGAGATGCAGACACGGCCTGGGCCCATGCCCCACTCGCAAAAGCCGGCTTTGCGAGAATGGCCTCTCTCCCCCTCGCCATCCTGGAGTTGCCTTATCAGGACGAGAACGAATACCTGGCCACGTTCTCCCCGCGCTTTCGCAGCGAGATGCGCAGGAAGATGCGGCAATCAGCGGAAGTCACCACGGAAACCCGCTCTTCCATCGACGACGTCGAAGATGAAATCACCGACCTCTTCCAGAAGACGAGGGCAAGCAGGCGCGCCGACTACGGCTCCTTCGACGACGTTGGCCCCCGCTTTTTCCACGAATTGCTCCGCGCATTGGACGGCAAGGCGCAAGTCATGCTGGCCCGCCACAGCGGCAAGCTCGTGAGCTTCAATCTCTTCCTTGTCGAGCCCGAGCGCGTGCTCGCGAAATTCATTGGCATGCGCTATCCCGAGGCGCGTGAGCTCAATCTCTATTACTACAATTGGATGATGATGGTGCGATACTGCATCGAGCACCGCATCCCCGTTCTGCAGACCGGCCAGACCACGTATGAGATCAAGACGCGCCTTGGCAGCAAACTGAAGAAGTCCTGGATCTACGCCAGGCATCGCCGGCCACTTGTGAACCGCGCGTTGCACGCGGTTGCGCCCTACGCCGCCCTCGACAAGAGCGACCCGGACCTGCGCACGCTGGGAACCGAGGCGCCTTACGTGCCTTCCCCACCCGCCGGCTGATCGCGCTCAGCCATTGAGGTGCAGCCCGAAGTCGAGCCGCAGGCATTCCCCCGTCATCATCGGTGCGCTGGCGATGAGCCAGTAGATCGTCTCCGCCACTTCGCCCGGCTTGCCGATCTTGTGCAACGGCGAGCGCGCGATCTGTTCCTCACGCCGCTGTGCAAAGCTTTCCGGCGCGAGCCGCTCGACGAACCCCTCTTCGGTCAACGCCGGGCAAATGGCGTTGACGCGGACTTCGGGAGCAAGCTGGCGCGCGAAGGAAAGCGTCAAGGTGTTGAGCGCACCTTTGGAGGCCGCGTAGGCAATCGACGAGCCGGTGCCAGTGAATGCCGCACGCGAGGAGATGTTTACGATCGCCCCGTTGCCACTGGCCTTCAGTGCGCGCGCGGCTGCCCGCATCATCAGGAACGGCCCGACCGTGTTGACCGCATAGATGCGCAGGAAATCCTCGGGCGAAAGGCCTTCGAAATCCGCCAGCGGCACCATCTTGCTGATGCCCGCCGCGTTTACGAGCCCATCGAGACGTCCAAGTCCATCAACCGCCCCTGACACAAGAGCGCGGCAGTCCTCGTCCTTCGAAACATCGCCTCTGAGCGCAATAGCCTTCTGGCCCGGCAACATTGCCGAGCCGCAGATTACCTCCGCGGCTGCGCGCTGCGCATCATCGAGGTAGTTGAGCGCAACGCTCCAACCTTCCGCAATGAACCGGCGCGCAGTCGCCGCGCCGATGCCACTCGCCGCACCCGTGATCAGAACGACCTTGTTCGATTGAGCAGTTGATGCAGCAAACATGCCGTCAGCACTCCTGGCTTGTGACGGCCGCAAGCCATAAGCCCGAAACAACAATCCTGCAACGGCCACCCGAGACTTCGCAATGCCCCGTGCATCGATGATCGCACGAGGCTACACTATGCTGGAGATCCTGAAGGGAGACGAATGCATGCTCCGCTACACCGCCCTCGCCACGCTGCTCTCGGTCGCGTTCTATTTCTACACGGCCCTCGAAGTGGCAAAGGCTCGTCGCACCTACGGAATCAAGGCCCCGGCCACCACCGGCAATGAAGCCTTCGAGCGCGTGTTTCGCGTCCAGATGAACACCCTTGAATGGATGCCCATCTTCCTTCCCGTCCTTTGGCTCTCGGGGGTGTACTTGTCAGATCCCATCTCGGGGCTCTTGGGCCTGGGATGGGTGGCCGGGCGCGTGCTCTACATGCGCGGCTATTCTGAAGCCGCCAACAAGCGCGGACTTGGATTTTCCATTCAAGCCATTTGCGCGGGCCTTCTTTTCCTCTGCGGGCTCGCCGGCATTCTCCGAACTTTTGTATGAGTGGTAAGTACTTCGGCAACTAGCAAAAAAGGGGGGCCGAGGTGGAAGGACGCACATTCTTAGAACCTGGCACGACCATCGACACCTACCGAATTATCCGCGTCGTGGGTGCCGGAGGCTTTGGCATTACCTACGAAGCCGAGGACACCAGCCTCGCGACGACCGTCGCCCTGAAGGAGTATTTCCCGGAAGACTTCGCAACGCGCACGCGCGACAGCCAGGTCCGGCCGGCATCAGATCGGCACACCCAAACTTTTGAATGGGGTCGCAGCGGTTTCCTCGACGAAGCTCGCACGCTTGCGAGGTTCAAACACCGGAGCGTCGTCCGCGTCTTGCGCATCTTTGAGGCAAACGCCACGGCCTACATGGTGATGGAGTTCGAACATGGCCCTTCCTTCGAGAAGTGGCTTCGCAACCTGAAACGCCCTCCCTCCCAGGATGAGTTGGACCACATAGTCGGGCCCTTGTTGGATGCTTTAGAGGTGATGCACTCAAACAGCTTTCTGCATCGCGACATCGCGCCCGATAACATCATCATCCGGCCAGACACCACGCCTGTCCTTCTGGACTTCGGAGCCGCCCGGAAGACAGTCGCAGCCAAAACGCATGCGCTGACTGGAATGTTTAAGCAGGGCTACTCGCCTCAGGAGCAGTACTCGACGGACGGCAAGTTTCAGGGGCCGTGGTCTGATTTCTATGCCCTAGGCGCCACGCTCTACAGGGCGGTGACCGGACTGCCTCCAGACGAAGCCCCTTCGCGCGGACTGCACGACA